>NZ_CANCLE010000165.1 GCF_947378715.1 Phenylobacterium aquaticum | reverse complement strand
CTCCGATCTTCGTGGACCAGCCGGTGCGCCTGACCGGCGATACCGCGACAGGCGCCTTCCAGGCGATCCGCTGCGACGGCGCCCAGGCCATGACGGCGGAGGTGGGTTAGGCGTATCTGGTTGCGCGGCCGGTTATCGACACAAGGGTGAAGCTATGCTTCGATCAACCTAAGGTGGGGGTTGGGGCGCTGTGGACAGGGTCATGCTTCGGTCGGAGTGGCGGCGCTGGACGTTGACGCTCAACATCATCTCGACCCTTTGCTTGTTTCTACAGGGCGTGCGGGCCCTATTGGTCGACGGTCTGGCTGCGCCCTGGCTGGGTGATCCCGGCGACGCAGGAGCAGTGTCGGATACGTGGCTCAAGTGGATCTTTGTGGCGACGGCCTGTGTCGAACTGGCCTGGGTCTATAAGGCCTATTCACTCGCGTCTCAAAGCTCGGGGAAGCTGAAATATTCGCCGATCCAAGCGGTCGCGTTACTCATAATTCCAGTGCTGAATCTTCTGTTCGGTATACCCGTAGCATATGCGCTTTGGAGAAGCGCTCGAGCACCTGAGAGGTCTCTGATAATACTGGTCTGGTGGGCCTTCTGGATATGTTCGTTCTATCTCAGTGTCGGATGGTATGTCTCATATCTCATGCCCGTCAGGGGGCAGACTGTATTCGTTGGCTCGACGTTTTGCTTTTTGATCCTGGCCAACCGAATCACGGGCTATCAACTCGCCCAATTGTGCGCTGAACCTTCTGACTTGGCTGTCGTGGGCGAAAGCCGGCCTTCGCCGGTTATGCCGCCGCGGCCAGCGGGATGGAGTCTGGACGGCGGCGTCGCGCCCCTCGCATCCGTCGACATTGATGAAGAGGCCCAGGAGCATTCGATGACGGTTCAGCAGGTGATCACCGCCAACCCTGCCGCCGTGGTCGTGATCAGGAAGCCCGCGGCTCCGAGCAGCGACTGATCTTCGACCTGATTGGCGGGCTGGCTCTTGCCCTTTAGGCCAGCCCGATCCGCTTGGCTTTCTCCACCAGGCCCTGGGCCTGACGGACGGAGGCGATGTCGATCATCTTGCCGTCCAGCACCACGGCGCCGCGGCCTGCGGCCGAGGCCTCGTCCAGGGCGGCCAGGATGCGGCGCGCCTTGTCGATCTCGGCGGGGGAGGGGCTGAATGCGGTGTTCAGGGTCTCGATCTGGCTGGGGTGGATCGCCCACTTGCCGTCGAAGCCCATGGCGGCCGAGCGGAGGGCGGCGGCCTGCAGGCCTTCGGCGTCGTTGAAGTCGCCATAGGGGCCGTCCACAGGCCGCACCCCGGCCGCCCGGCAGGCCACGACGATGCGGGCCAGGGCATAGTGCCAGGGGTCGCCCAGGAAGCGCGCGCGGGCCCCTTGGGCGTCCGCGTCGGCCAGGATGGCGTAGTCGGGCACCGGGCCGCCGATCGAGGTCGAGCGCGCGCCGATCGAGGCGGCGAAATCGCCGGGGCCGAAGTGCAGGCTTTCCACCCGGGGGCTGGCGGCGGCTATGGCCTCGACGTTCGTCAAACCCTCGGCGGTCTCGATCTGCAGTTCCAGGCCCAGGCGTTTGCGCCCGGTCGCGGCCTCGATCTGGGAGAGCAGGACGTCCAGCAGGTGCACGTCGGCGGCGCTGTTGATCTTGGGAACCATGATCAGGTCCAGCCGGTCGCCGCCCCGCTCGGCCACCTCGATCAGGTCGCGGTACATGAAGGGGGTGTCCAGCGCGTTGATCCGCACCGAGACCGTGCGCTGGCCCCAGTCCAGTTCGTTCAGGGCGGCGATGACCGTCTCCCGAGCCGCCGGCTTGTCGGCGGTGGCGACCGAGTCCTCCAGGTCCAGCATGACGATGTCTGCGGCGCTGGCGGCCGCCTTTTCCAGGAACCGGCGCTGGGAGCCGGGGACTGACAGCTGGGAGCGGTTCAGGCGGGCAGGGCGGGCGGTGTCGAGCATGGGGAGAGGCTCACAGGACGGGACGAGAACGAGCGAAGCGCGCGTCCGGTCTTAAGTGTCGTGATGCGGTGGGTCTAGCTGGGAGCGCTCTGGCTCCCCACGATGGCTCCCCGAGCAGGACTCGAACCTGCGACAAGTCGGTTAACAGCCGACTGCTCTACCAGCTGAGCTATCGGGGAACATCGTTGGAGGCCGGGCGTATAGACTGGCCCGCGCGGACGCGCAAGCCGGTCCGCGCGACTAATATCCGAGCTGTTTGCCGTTCGGCTTTCCCTCGACGATCTGATCCAGATATTCGCTGAGGCCATAGCCCACCAGCTCGCCGCAGCGGTACTCGGTCATGCCCTCGGTGATGCGGGTATGGAGCTCGGTTCCGTCCGGGGCGGTGCGGCGGTTGCGCAGGGGAATCAGCGACAGCACCTGGCCGGTGACCTCATAGGCCTTGCCGCCTTCGGTCTTCACCTTGGCCCGCAGCGCGGTCTGGTAGCCGTTGTCGTCCCAGTCGCTGTCGATCACGCATTCGCTGATCAGGTCATAGACCCCGTCCCGGAACACCATGCCGCCCTGGCGGGCGCCGCCCTTGCCGTCGCCGATCACCGACAGCATCATTCCGAAGTCGCGGCCGAAGTTCATCGGGCACCAGCGGTACCAGTCGATGGCCTGCCAGTGGCGCGGGCCCCAGGACTTGTCGCGCAGGCCATAGCCGGAAATCTCGAACCGCTCGTCGCCGATCGTGAAGCTGCCGGTGGCGGCGCAGTGCTGTTCATAGTGGGCCTTGGCGAAGGACTTCTCGGGATCGATCTCCAGGGAGGAGCCGTCGGCCTTGACCGTCTCGCCGCCATACATGGGCGAGACGCCCTCATAGGTCAGGTCCACGGTGCAGGGAACCGACGGGTTCTCGCGGAAGGCCTTCTTGGGATCGGCCATCTCGTGGGGACGGGCGAGAATCAACGCCTTGCCGGAATAGCTGACCTTGAGCTGCTTGAAGGGCTCGACCACCTGGACCTTCAGGCCGCCGGCGTTCATCTCGCTATTGCCCTCGATGGTCGGGCGACCGAACATGAAGGCCACCCGTCCGTCCGGCAGATAGAGACAGACGCTCATCTCGGCATAGTGCTCGTTGGGCCGGTTGCCGATGCGGAACCAGCCGCCGGTCTTCTTCGCCGGATCGAAGACGTTGAAGTACATGCTTTCGTTGTAGTTCTTGGCGTCGCCGGGATCGTGCGGGAACTCATCCTGCGGTTCGAGGCGGGTCTTGAACCCGGTCGGAGTCTTGGCCATGCGGACCTCCCAGTGCTGGTGCTTGCAGGGAGGTTGGGCGCGTTGACGCGGGGGGCGGCAAGGGGAACCCGGCGGTTCTTGACCCAGGTCAAAAAAAAGCCCGGCATTGCGCCGGGCTGTATGAAGTCGGTGATGGTGGGGTGTCTTCAAGGAAGACAATGACAGACTCCGCCTCCCTGGTTAGCCAAAGGTTAATCGGGCGGATTCAGACTCATTAATCGTCCGCAAAGACAGAATGCCGCATGGAAGCCTAAGGGCCCCAACGCGGCGCCCGGCGGTGGGTGAGGCGGGCTCGCGACGATCGCGGACCGAAGGGCGGGGCGGAATGCGCATACATTTCACAGGCATAGCCGGAGCGGGCATGAGCGCCGTCGCCCTGATGATGCGCGACGCCGGCCATCAGGTGTCCGGATCGGACGAAGACGTCTTTCCGCCCATGTCGACCTATGTCGCGGGGCTGGGCTTTCCGGTCGTCTACCGATTCGACGCAGCGAATCTCCCGGCCGACCTCGACATCCTGGTGCTGGGGACCAGCGCCAAGCTGGGGGGCGAGGACAATCCCGAGGTCGCTGCGGCCAGGGCCCGAGGCGCCAGGATCACCACCTTCGCCGAACTGGTGGGCGAGGTGACGGCCGGGCGGATCAACACCGCGGTCGCCGGTTCCTTCGGCAAGTCGACCTGCACCGCGCTGCTGGCCCATGTGCTGCGCCAGGCGGGCGTTGACGCCGGCTGGATGATCGGGGCGATCTCACCCTCGCTGCCGGCCACCGGCCACTGGGGTGCGGCGCCGGACATGGTGCTGGAGGGCGACGAATATGTGGTCAGCCAGTCCGATCCCCGCTCCAAGTTCGCGCTCTATCATCCGGACCACCTGCTGCTGACCTCGCTGATCCACGACCACGTCAACGTCTTCCCGACCTTCGCCGAATATGAGGCGCCGTTCCGCGCGCTGCTGCGTGGGCTGCCGGCGCAGGGCGTGGCGGTGATGCGCGAGCATCCGGCGATCCGCGCCGTGGCCCATGAAACCCGAGCCCGCATCGCCTGGTACGACACCCAGCCTTGCGACGGCTGGTTCAGCCGCGACGTGGTCTATGGCGAGACCACCCGCTTCACCCTGGTCGGACCGGGCGGGCGGGAACTGGCGCTCACCACCACCCTGCTGGGCGCCCACAACATCGAGAACATCGTCGGCGTCAGCGCCTATCTGCTGGAGCGTGGACTGGTAAGCGAGGGGGCGCTCGCCGCCGCCCTGGCCGCCTTCGCCGGCATCCGCCGCCGTCTGGACCGGCTCACCACGACCTCGCGCATTCCGCTGATCGAGGGCTTCGGCTCCTCCTATGAGAAGGCGCGCTCGGCCATCGAGGCCTTGAAGCTGCACTATCCGCACCGGCCGCTGACCGTGGTGTTCGAGCCGCACACCTTCTCCTGGCGCTCCCGCGACGCGCTCAGCTGGTACGACACCGTGTTCGAGGGCGCGTCCCGGGTGCTGGTGATCCCGCCGCCCGAGCACGGGGCGGCGAGCCATCACCAGTCCGGCTATGACGAAATCCTGGCCCGCGTGGCCGCCACGGGCATCCCGAGCCAGGGCGTCAGAACGGCGGAGGCGGCGACCGCCGCCCTGAGTGGGCTCAAGGGCGACGAGATCGTGCTGCTGCTGTCGTCAGGCCCCTTGCTGGGGCTGCCCGACAGCCTGCCGGCGGTGTTCGATCGGCTCTATGGCGCCTGAACACCGCCGCCGAGCGGCCTAGTGCCGCGCGGGGATCGGCTGGACGTATTCGTCGCTGGCCGCGGCTTCGGCGAACAGCTTCTTGCGCGGACCCATGTAGCCGAACAGGAACGCGGCCACCTTGCGCATCTGGATCTCTTCCGAGCCCTCGGTGATCCGATAGCGGCGGTGGTGGCGATAGATGTGCTCGAAAGGTTTGTGGCGGGAATAGCCCATGCCGCCATGGATCTGCATGGCCCGGTCTGAGGCTTCGCAGACCAGGCGGTTGGCCCAGTAGTTACACATGGAGACCTTGTCGGAGAGCTGGCGCTCGACTTCCTTGTGCTCCATCTGGTCCATCTGCCAGGCGGTCTTGCGGATCAGAAGCCGCAGCATCTCGCACTGGGTGGACAGTTCGACCAGCGGCCACTGGATGGCCTGGTTGTCCGACAGCGGCTTGCCGAACGGCTTGCGCGTGCGGGCGTACTTCACGCTCTCCTCGATGCAGTACACCGCCGCGCCCAGCGACGAAGCCGCCTGGCGAATGCGGTTCTGGTGCACGAAGCTCTGGCCCAGGCCCAGGCCGCGATCGATCACGCCCCAGTAGCTGTCCTCCGGCACCCAGACGTCGGTGTAGCTGACCCTCGGGTGGTCGGTCGGCATGTTGAAGGTCCACATATATTCCTCGATCTTCACCCCGGGGGTGTCGGCGGGAACGATGAAGCAGGTGATGCCGGTGGCGTCGCCGTCCTTGCCGCTGGTGCGGGCGAAGACCATGCAGTGGGTGGCCACGTGCATGCCCGTGGACCACATCTTCTCGCCGTTGATCAGCCAGCCCGGCTTGCCGTCCTTCTCGTGGGGAACCGCGCGGGTCTCCATGAAGGTGGCGTCCGAGCCGTGATTGGGCTCGGTCAGGCCGAAGGTCGTGCGCATCTTGCCGCCCAGCAGCTTCTCGCCGTCCCGGGCGTACTGGGCGTTGGTGGCGAACTCCTTGAACATCAGGATGAAGGGGTTGTTGCCGACGATCGAGTGCTCGGTCTGCAGGTCGTTGTGCAGGCCCAGGCCCGAGGCGGCGAGATGTTCGCGGATGACGGCCATGTCGAGATTGGTGCCGCCCTTGCCGCCCATTTCCGGCGGCCAGGCGTAACGCAGGTGGCCGGCCTCGTCGGCGACCTTGCGGGCCTCGGCCAGCAGCTCCTCCCATTCGTGACGGGGCAGGCCGTCGCGGTCCCAGTCGGTGCGGGCGTGCTCGCGCCGATGGTCGAAGAACCGGATGTTGTCGTCGCGGTTCTCGATCGGCTTGATCTTCGCCTCGATGAAGGCGTCGAGCTCGGCCAGATAGGCCGTCAGCTCAGGGGACAGGTTGAAATCCATGGTCTCACTCCCTCGGGGTGTTGGCCCCGTCGCATTTTGGCCGGCAGGTTGGTCGCCGAAATTGTCGATTTACAAGCCGGCTCTTCGTCCTGCAGATCGTTAAATCTGAGTCAGCCGAAAGTTCCGTGGCGTCATGGAAGTCGATATCGCACAAGCCCTTACGCGGCTCGCGCCGAAGTTGGGGGCGCCGGGAGGAAGTATAGAAAATCTCCAGCGCCTCTCGGGCGGGGCCAGCATGGAGACCTGGGCCTTTACGGCCGTTGCGGAAGGCGTCCGCAAGGACCTCATCCTGCGCCGCCGGCCGGGCCCCTTCGACGAGGAGACTTCGCGCTCCACGTCCTTGGCCACCGAGGCGGCTCTGATCCGCGCGGCGGAAAAGGCCGGTGCGCCTGTGGCCCCGCTGATTCACCTGGCTGTGCCGGAAGATGGCCTGGGCGAGGCTCACATCACCCTGCGAATCAGCGGTGAGACCCTCGGCCGCAAGATCGTCTCGGACCCGAAGTTCGAGACCGTGCGACCGCACCTGGCTCGCCAGTGCGGCCAGATTCTGGCGCGAATTCACTCGATTTCGCCGGTCGGACTGCCGCTGAAGACTGCGGACGCCGGGGAGGAACTGGATCGCTATGAGGCGGTCTATCGCGCCACCGGCGCCGAGCGGCCGATCCTGGAACTGGCCTTCCAGCATCTGCGCAAGTCGATCCCCAAACCCCTTCCGGATGTGCTGCTGCACGCCGATTTCCGGAACGGCAATCTGATGATCGACCCCGACAAGGGCGTCGCCGCCGTGCTCGACTGGGAGCTGTCGCACCTGGGCGATCCGGCCGAGGACCTCTCCTGGATCTGCGTCAATTCCTGGCGGTTCGGACGCAGCGACAAGCCGGTCGGCGGCTTCGGCGACTATCAGGACCTGCTGGAGGGCTACGCCGAGGCCGGCGGCGGCGAGATCCCGCTGTCGCGGGTGCTCTACTGGCAGACCCTGGGCTCGCTGAAATGGGGGGTGATGTGCCTGATGATGTACGAGAGCTACGCCTCGGGCGGGACCGTCTCCGTGGAGCGGCCGATGATCGGGCGCCGGGTCTCCGAGACTGAAATCGACCTGGTTCATCTGATGGAGGCCGGCCTGTGATCGAACATCCGAAAGCCGAGGAACTGGTCGAGGCGGTCGCCAAGTGGATCGACAGCGTGCGCCCGAACCTGCCGCCCCGCGACGCCTTCCTGGCGCGGGTGGCGGTCAATGTGCTGGGCGTGGTGGGGCGCGAGCTGACCCTCGGTCCGGCTGCGGAAGCCAACGCCGTGCGCCGGCTCAGCGCGCTCCTGGGGCAGGAGGGCGACTTCCAGGCCCTGAACGCCCAGCTCTGTGAGGCCATTCGCGACGGCGAGATGGATGTCGAGACCCCCGGCCTGCTGGCCGCGCTCAAGGCCAACATCACCGAGCAGATCGCCATTGATCAGCCGAACTATTCCTCGGTCAGACCGACGACCTAGCGGAAGCCCGCGATCAGCGGTAAGCGCGGGTCATGATGCTGACCCGCGCGGCCTGCGAGGCCCTTGATCGCGACGACCCCCTGGCCGCCCGCCGGGCGCTGTTCGACCTGCCCGAAGGCCTGATCTATCTGGATGGCAACTCCCTGGGCGCCTTGCCTCGCGATGTCGGCGAGCGGCTGGGTCATGCCGTGGGCCAGGAGTGGGGGCGGGGGCTGATCCGGAGCTGGAACGCCGCCGCCTGGATCGACCTGCCGGCCCGGGTCGGCGGCAAGATCGCCCGATTGATCGGCGCGGAGGCCGACGAGGTGATCTGCGCCGACTCCACCTCTGTCAATATCTTCAAGCTGGCCGCAGCCGCCCTGATGATGCGGCCTGGCCGCAAGGTGATCCTGTCGGAGCCCGGAAATTTCCCGACCGACCTCTATGTGCTCCAGGGCCTGGCCGCGTTCGCCGGTGACGTGGAGCTGCGCACCGTGCCCGCCGACCAGATCGCCGAGGCCCTGGATGACAGCGTCGCCCTGCT
>NZ_CANCLE010000164.1 GCF_947378715.1 Phenylobacterium aquaticum | reverse complement strand
CAGGCCCACCCGCTGGCGTTGGCCGGCCGACAGGATGTGGCCCGCCTCGTCCAGCTTGGTGTCGTAGCCCTGGGGCAGTTTCAGGATCAGCTGGTGCACCCCGGCCGCCTGAGCGGCCCAGACCACGGCCTCGTCCTCCACGTCGGGGCGGAAACGGGCGATGTTGTCGCGCAGGCTGCCCGCGAACAGCTCGGTGTCCTGGGGCAGATAGCCCACATGGCGGCCGAAATCGTCACGGTCCCAGGAGAAGACGTCGGCGCCGTCCAGGCGCACGGCGCCCTGGCTGGGCTTCCAGATGCCGACCAACAGGCGCGCCAGGGTGGACTTGCCGGCCCCCGACGGGCCCACGACGCCCAGCATCTGGCCGGGCTCGACCACGAAATTGATCTGTTGCAGCACGAAGCGCCCCGCGCCTGGGGGGGCATAGGCCATGGCCTCGCAGGTCAGGCGGCCGATCGGGGTCGGCAGCTTGGTGCCGGGAACCGGCGGCTTGTAGTCCTTGAGGGCTTCCATCAGGCGGTCGAAGGCCTGGGTGCCCTTCATCAGCGGATCCCAGGTGCCCACCAGCCGGTCGATCGGCTGCAGGGCGCGGGCGGCCAGGATCATGTTGGCGAACAGCAGGCCGGAGTGGATCTTGCCCTTCACCACCAGATAGGCCCCGATCGCGATGATCAGCACCTGGATGGCCATGCGCGCGAACTTGCTGATATTGCCCAGGACGCTGGAGCGCTCGCTGGCGATCGCCCCCCGCTCCATGGCGGTGGCGCGGAACTCCGCCCAGCGGCGGCCGAGCGCGCCGGTCATGCCCAGGGCCCGGACGATCTCGCTGTTGCGCAGGCCGGCGTCGGTGAAGGCGTAGCTGCGCAGGGCCG
Source organism: Phenylobacterium aquaticum (assembly GCF_947378715.1). Lineage (GTDB taxonomy): Bacteria > Pseudomonadota > Alphaproteobacteria > Caulobacterales > Caulobacteraceae > Phenylobacterium > Phenylobacterium aquaticum_A. The sequence continues at coordinate 7,488 of NZ_CANCLE010000164.1, read as the reverse complement.
CGACATTGGCTTCGCGCAGCGGCGCGGCGGTGGCCTTGTCCTGCAGCACGGTGATGCCGAACAGCACCGCGGCGCCGACCAGGGTGACCATGCCGACCGTCGGGTCGATCAGGAACAGCACGATCATGAAGAGCGGCATCCAGGGCAGATCGAAGATCACCGAGAAGGTGATCCCCGTCAGCATCTGGCGGAAGGTGTCGAGGTCGCGCAGGACCTGCGCCTGGGCGGCGGGATTCCCACGGGCGGCGCTCTCGAACAGGGCGGTGAAGATGTGCCCGGACACCCGCTGGTCGAGCACCACGCCATAGTTGATCAGCACCCGGGCGCGATAGTCGTCCACCACCGAGGACAGGATGAACGCCCCCATCACCCCAAGGGTCAGGACGAACAGCGTGGCGACGCTGCCACTGGTCATCACCCGACCGTATATCTGGAAAGTATAGAGCGGCAGGGCCAAGTAGAGGATGTTCGACACGAAACTGAACGCCGCCGCGAACAGCAGGGGCGTGTAGCCTTCCTTGATCGCGAGGGTAAGCGGATTGGCAGGCAGATCAGCCAGCGGATTGAAGATTTTCATGTGCGCGGGATCGATCCGTATTGGTCCGCCGACGGCGCGTCTGGCGTCCTCCGGCGACTCGAGCGGTTAAGGTCGACAGCAACTTCGGCAAGCGCCTCGAACCGGTGGGGCGCCAACGGGTCGCGACTGATGATCGGGGGGGGCACAGATGTCAATCCTGCATATGGGCGGCGCGACGCGGGGCCGGCTGGCGCGCGGCAGGGGGGCGATGATAGGGATGGGACCGATCGCCGGTGGGGCGTCGTCCGCTGACCTGAACATGCATGGGGAGGCGCCGTGTCGCGAATAGCTATAATCGGCAGCTGCATAACGCGGGACTTGTGGCCAAACCTGGGCGAGGCGCCGCCAGACCTGTTGTACGTTTGCCGCACCAGCTTACCGAGTCTTCTGGCGACAGCCGCGCCGGGCCTGAAGGTGCGGCGGACGCCGCCGGCGGGGCTGCGCCCCCGCCCCCACGCCGCCGTCGTCGCCGACCTGAGGAAGCAGGCGCTCGCCGAGCTCGTGGCCCATCGCCCCACCCACATCATCTTTGATTTCATCGATGAACGCTTCGATCTGATCCGAACCCCGAAGACCGTCGTGACACATAGCTGGGAACTCGAAACAAGCGGTTACATCCGCCAGCAGGCGTTCGAGGACCGCCGGATCGTGCCACGGCTGTCGGCCGCCTGCGATCTGATGTGGCGCGACGCCCTGGGTGAGCTGGCCATGCTGCTGCGCGCCACCCCGCTGGGCGACGCCCGGCTGATCCTGCACGCCTCCAGCTGGGCCCGAACCTATCTGGACGCCGACGGGGCCACTCGCGCCTTCGATCCCGAGATCGAGCTTCTGCCCGGTCGGAACGCGTCGATCACCGCCCACAACGCCCTGCTGGATCGCTACCAGCGAGCCTTCGAAGACAGCTTGGCGCCCGCCGTGGTGCGCGCCGCGCCGGAGCGCGTGCAAGGCGATGTGCGCCATCGCTGGGGCTTGAGCCCCTTTCACTATGGACCGGACTACTACGCCCAGGTCCGCGACCAGCTGGCCGCCCTGGGGGTCTAGCTGGCGACGCCGAGCCGCGCCCAGCGCTCCAGCGGGGTCAGGCCCTCCGTCGCCAACTCCGGGTGAGCGGCCAGATAGGCTGCGGCCTGGAAGCCGGGCGAAGGCTCGCCGACGGTCCAGGCGCCGCCCTGCAGATAGTCGCTCAGGGCGTCGAGGCCGGGCAGCCTGTCCGATCCCCGCCGGGCGAAATAGGTTCTCGCGTCCAGCCAGGGTCCCGGCGAAAATCCGCCCTCGCCGCGATCAAGGACGAAATGGACCAGGGGGTCCAGCCCGGCTGCCGGGACATCGGGATAGGCGTCTCGATACCAGGCCGGGTCGAACAGCGGATGCGGCCTGAGGCCCGCCGCCGAGCCCTGGGTGAGATAGTGCAGCAAGGGTTCGTCGCCCGGCTCAAGCCCGGCCTGGGCGCAGTAATAGTCGGTCAGGAACAGCGGGTGCGGGTTCAGTCCGCGCGCCGCGCCTTCGCGCAGATAGTGGAGAAATGGAATTTCCCCGGTTTCGAACAGCTCCGGCGCCTGGATCAGATAGTGATCGAGCTGAAAGAGCGGGTGAATCGCCGCGCCCCGGGGTCCGCCCAGCCGAATGAAATGCTCCAGGGCGGTCAGGCCCAGGGCGCCCATCTCCGGCGCATGCTGGCCCAGATAGGGCCCGTGGTCGAACAGCGGATGCGGGACCCGCCCCTCCAGGCCGCCGCGCAGCAGATAGTGAACCAGCGGCGACTGGCCGCTCGCCGCCACATCCGGATAGCGGTCAAGATACCAGGCCTGATCGAAGAACGCCGGCGGCTGGGCCGCCGGATCGGCGCCACGGGCGGCATAGGCCTCCATGTCGGCGAGGTCGGACGCGCCCCCCGCGCCGGCCCAGAGTCCCGAAGCCGCCAGGATCGTCGCCTGGCCCTTGGGGCCGCGCCGGTCCTGCAGCCGTTCCACGAGCCGGCGCAAGCGATTGCGGCGATCCGGCGTCGCGCGGGCGAGGCCGGTGGCGCGATAGGCGCGGCCGGCGACGCTCCGGGCCTCGGCCTCGGCCTTGGCGCGGGCGACCAGGGCCACGATCAGGGCCTCGCCCAGCCGGGAACGGGTCAGGGCCTCGCGGGTCTGGGCGAGCTGGGTCTCCGCGCGCAGGGCGTCCTGGCGCGCGGACAGGGTCTCGATCTTGTCGATGATCGACTGGGGCCAGCTGTTCAAGGCGCGCGCGGTCACGGTTCTGGCCGACCCCTGTGGTTCTGAAGCTTCGGTGTCGTCCGCAGCGGTCATGGCGTCAACCGACCTCGCCATCGATCAGTCCCTCGCGGGCGAGCCAGGACCGGAAGCCGCCCGGCCGGGCGTCGAACGGGTCGGGGAAGGCCGCCTGCAGATCCGGACGCTCGCGATAGACCAGCCGGTGGGCCCGGGCGATGGGCGTGCCGTCTGAGAATTGGTCATAGGCCCAGTAGCGGGTCGGGATCGAGGGATCGGTCGCCGCCGTCACCTGGTCCTTGTACCAGCGCCAGATCTCGTAGACCGGGTAGTTGTCGCCGGCATAGCGTTTGGTCATCACGTCGCCGGTCGGCCCCAGCTTGGTGAAGTGCCAGAACCGCAAGGGCGACCCATTGACCAGGATCGCGCCCTGGCCGTCGATGGCCAGCCGGCGCTGGCTGAGGTTCCAGCTGGCGACGTTGAAGCCCGGGTCGCGGATGATGTCGACATGGCTGAACAGGGCCGGGACGTGATCGCACCAGCGCTGGTCGACGAACAGGCCCATCGGGATGTCGTCATAGCAGTAGTCGAGGAGACGGTCGTTCCACCAGGCCGCGAAGCGGGCGCCCTCCCCCGTCGCGCGGACGGCCACGAAGCCCAGATTGAAGATGCCCGTACGTGACGCCGACAGGTCGTGATCGAGGATGGCGGCGCGGTCGGTGTTGGGATCGAGCAGGTGCGGCGTGAGCGCGATCTCGGCGGTCCGCAGCCGCTCGATCAGTGGGTCGAGCGGCGCGAACAGGGCGGTGTCCGGATCAAGGTAGATGACGATGTCGGCGCCCGAGGCGCAGGCCTGGTGAAGGAAGGGCCCCTTCACCGCCGTGCAGGCCTCGACCACGTCATGCTTGAACAGCCAGCCGGGGAAGGCCTCGATCCCCAGGTCCTCGGCCCAGACCACCCGGTCGAAGGGCTCGCGCGCGGCGTCGAAATGGAAGCCGAGCGGCGGCCGGTCGGTGATCAGGGCCGCCAGCTCCCAGTCGGGGTGGAACTTGCGCAGGGTCTGATAGAGCACCCGGGCGCGGTTCAGATAGGAGAAGGTGAAGCTGGAAAAGCAGAGGACCTTCATGCGCCCTCCAGCAGATCGACGGTGAGCGCGCTATAGGCCAGGTCGAAATGGGCCGGCTGGCGGATCGCGCGGGACAGGGCGAGCACCTCGCCGCGCTCGAACAGGCCGAACAGCTCGTCCTCGCCCGACAGCACCCGGCCGTGGCCGCCCTCGTCGGTGAAGGCGGCGATATTGCCGCTGTCGGGGCGGGTCAGTATGGCGACGCCGGCGGCGGCCACCTCATGGACGGTGAAGGAGAACGTCTCGCGGCACAGGGACCACAGGATCGCCACATCGATCCCCAGGGTCTCCAGCGCGTCCAGCATCGCCCTCGGGCGCTTGGCGGTCACCGCCACCTTGTGGAAGGCGAAGCGGATCCCCTTCACCGGGGCCGAGGCCAGATGGAGGAATTCGTAGCGCGGGTCGTCCTCGAAGCGTTCCGCGAGATCGCGGAAGGCCGGCCAGCCCTTGTGCGGCGAGGGCATGCCCAGGAAGGCCACCCGCAGAGGCCCTTGGCGCGCCGGTGTCGCCGTCGCCTCGCGCGGGACCAGCCGGGCGAGGGGGGCGATCAGATGGGGCTGGTCCGCCGGGGCCGTGGTCCGCGCGCGCCAGAGCTCATAGGTCGAGCGCGACGGCGCGACCACCGTCAGGTCCAGCGCCTCGAACAGCCTGGCGTGGGCCGCGACCTGGGCGGCGCGATAGGGGCCATAGACGCACAGGCCGCAGGCCGGGCTGTCCGGCGGCGGCGCCCCGCAATCGGCGACCTCGTTGCGCATCAGGTGATAGCCGGCGCAGAGGCTGGTGAAGTCGTGCAGCCAGATGTGGCCCGCCCCCATGCCCGCGGCGCCCAATATGGCGATCACCTCGTCCGGCGCGTGGCCGAGCAGATTGTGGATGGCGAAGCCGCGCCGCGCCTTGGCCGGGCCAGGCTTCAGCGCCGCGATGAGGTCGACGGCCGGGAAGGCGCCGATCGGCTTGCCGTTCCAGACCACCCCCAGCGCGGCGACGTCCCCCGACCCCCGCACGATCGGCCAATGGCTGGGCGGATGCAGATGCAGGTGGTCGCGGCCCAGCGCGGCCATGGCGGCGGCCTCGCGCTGGATGCACAGCTGCACCCCGCCGACATTGGTGGTGTAGTCGTCGTGGCTGAAGGTGATGTGCAGGTCGCCGGCCGCCGAGCGGCGCCCCGCCAGGGCCTCGACCAGAATGTTCGCCGGCTTCGTCCGCACCTTGGCGGCGCGCTCGGCCGCCAGGGCCAGGCGATCGGCCATGGGCTCCAGCCGCTGCAGCACCTGATAGCGGAAGCCCAGGTCATAGCCGGCGACGCGGCCCTCGGCCCGACCGGCGAGCAGCCAGTGGACGAAGGGATTCATGCCCACCGCTGCGACATCCGGATTGAGCTCCAGATAGTCCGAGACCGAGAAGTCCCGGCGTGGATCGCGGCCTTCCCGCCAGCCGGTGTGGAGGAAATGGTTCAGGGGCTCGATGCCCAGTTCGGCGATGTCCCGATTGGCCCAGAGGTAGAAGTCGGTGTCGAACTCCGGCTCGACCAGGGCGCGGGCCGCATCGGGGCCCGGGCCGGGAACCGGCGGCCGGGGCGGCGACGGCGGCCGGGTTCTCGGGCGATCAAATCCCCAGTCGGTGGCGTGGCCCGCGTCGGCCTGGCGCCACAGATAGGGCGCGCCATGGACGGACGGCTCGGGTGAGCGCCCCTCGCGCCAGCCGGCGGTCAGATAGTGATGAAAGGGATCGACCTCGCCGAGGTCGGGATTGGCGTCGCGATAGGCGCGGGTGCTGAACCAGGCGGTGGGGTCGCGCCCCTCCCGCCAGCCCGCGTCGGCATAGTGGCGCAGGGGCTCTATCCCCGCCTGAGCGATGTCGGGATAGACCAGCCGATAGAAGGTCGCGTCGAAGGCCGTGGAGAGGATCCTGTAGACGTGATCGAGGGAGGCCTCGTCGGCCATTCGCGATTTCCTGTGCGGCGCCCGTGGTTAGTGCAACAGAAGCGGGAGGGGATCAACCACGCCGGCCCTTGTCGGACGCCGCGCGCGCCCCTACAGCGAAGACACGACTTTCCGCGCGTTCAGGAAGATATGACCCGCACCAAGGCCCATTCCGGTCCGCCCTCGCGCCGACCGGCCTATCTGGTCCTGGGCATGCACCGGTCCGGCACCTCGGCGGCGACCCAGCTCCTGGCCTTGGCGGGGGCCAATCTGCCCGGCCAGGTGATGGCCGGCGATGCGCACAACGAGAAGGGCTATTTCGAGCCCTGGCGGATCGCGGTGTTCAACGACGCGCGGCTGCGGGCCGGCGGCGGCGCCTGGGACGACCCCTTCAGCCATCCCTATGTCAGCCTGGCTGAACCGGACGAGACCGACTGGCGCGCCCGCGCCGGCGCCCTGTTCGCCGAGGAATACGCCGAGGCGGCGATCCCGCTGTTGAAGGACCCCCGGGTCTCGGTCCTGATGCCGCTGTGGCGTCCGGTCCTGGAAGCCGCCGGTTTCGAACTGCGGGTGGTGATTCCCGTGCGCCATCCCCTGGCGGTGGCCGGATCCCTGGCCCGGCGCGACGGCTTTCCCATCGCCAAGTCCGTGCTGCTCTGGACCGCCTACATGCTGGCGGCCGAGGCCGGCAGCCGGGGCCTGCCCCGGGCCTTCGTCGACTATGACGCCCTGCTGGCCGACTGGCGGGCCGAGACCGGCAGGATCGAAGCCGCCCATGGCGCGCCTCTGCCCGACCTTTCCGCGAACGCCGCGCGCGAGATCGACGCCTTCCTGAGCCCCGAGCTGCGCCACAACGCCGGAACCGGCGACCTGGCCGCCATCGCCGAATGGGGCGCCGACGCGCAGGCCGTGTTCGACTGGTTCAAGGCCGCCGCGTCGGGGCCCCCGCCCTCCGCCAAGCCCCTGGAGGCCGCCGCCAAACGCCTCGAGGTCCTGCGCCAGCGCATCGGATCCCTGGTCTCACCCGTCACCCGCGATCTCGACCAGACCCGTTCCGACCTGGCCGACGCCCGCCGCCTGCATGCGTTCAAGACCCAGGAGCGCGAGATCCAAATGGCCGAGGCCCTCGACGGCCTGCTGGCCCGTCGCTGATCCCTGATAGACTGAGCATCGTGTCAGACGCCGCCCCCCAAGAGTCACCGTCGGTCGAGCCAAGGACCATCGCGAGCCTGCTCTCCCGTCGCCGCGAGCTGCACATGGTCCGCCGGGCCGTGGCGGAGGACCGCTGGCGGCGCTTCTGCGAGGCCGCCGGGCGGCGCGACTGGGACCGTGAGCGCGGCGGGGTGGAGCGTCGCCTCGACCGGCTGCTGGCCCGGGCCAAGTGGCCGGGCCGGGTGCTGTTGCTGCTGCGCTCGGGCCTCTGGGACATGCGGGTCAAGACCGGCCTGGGGCGCCAGGGCGGCGCGGCGCTCGGTCTTGTCGCCTATGTGCGCGCCGGTCCGGATCCGGCGGCCAATCCCCGCGCCCTGTTCGACCAGGCCTGGTATCTCGAGAACAATCCCGACATCGCCGGCACGCCCTGGGCGCCTCTGGCCCACTATCTGACCGAGGGCGACACCGAGGGGCGCGACCCGCACCCGCTGTTCG
>NZ_CANCLE010000163.1 GCF_947378715.1 Phenylobacterium aquaticum | reverse complement strand
GCCAAGACCGTCGAGCAGCTGGACGACAACCTGGCCGCCACCGGCCTGGAGCTGACCGCCGAGGAGGTCGCCAAGCTCGACGCGGTCAGCGCCCTGCCCTCCGAATATCCGGGCTGGATGTTCGAACGCCAGGGCGGTTCGCGCCGGCCCAAGCCGTTCGTGGCGAAGTAGGCGCCTTGACTCCCCGTCCCCGCCCTGGCTCCCTGGCCCCCAGGTGAGCTGCGGCGGGCGGCGATGACATGAGCTCACCGTCGATCCCCTCGGCCAGCGGCCGAGGGATGTGTGGCTCCGCGTGAGCCCGGCCCCCACGACGGACCTCTTCCATGACCTCCCCCCGCGCCCTGTGGCGCGATCCCGATTTCGCCCGGCTGTGGGCGGCCCAGGCCGTGTCCAGCTTCGGCGCCCGCATCACCCGCGAGGGCTTGCCGATCCTGGCGGTGACCACGCTTTCCGCCGCCCCGGCCTCGCTCGGCGTGCTGGCCGCCATCGCCAATGGCGCGGCCCTGGTGGTGGGCCTCAGCGCCGGCGGCTTCGTCGATCGCCGCGCGCGCCGGCCCGTGCTGATCGCCGCCGACCTGGCCCGCGCCCTGGTGCTGATCTCCATTCCCCTGGCCGCCGCCCTGGGCCAGCTGTCGATCGCCCAGGTGTTCCTGGTCGGCGGCCTGGTCGCCAGTTGCAGCGTGGTGTTCGACATGGCCAGCCACGCCTATCTGCCCGGGGTGGTCGGCCCCGACCGGCTGGTGGAGGGCAATTCCCGGCTGGCCACCACCGAGTCCCTGGCCGAGATCGGCGGCCCCGCCCTGGCCGGCCTGCTGTTCCAGGTGCTCAGCGCACCCTTCGCGCTCGCGGTCAACGCCGGGACCTATCTCGCCTCGGCCGGATTCCTGTCGCTGATCCGCCGCCATGAGCCCGCCCCCGAGCCCGAGCCCCCGGCCCACTGGACGGCCGAGGTCACCCAGGGGCTCAGCCTGGCCTGGGCGGAGCCCCGGGTCCGCGCCCTGTTGCTGATGGGCCTGGTCCAGGGGCTGTTCGGCGGGGTGTTCTCGGCCCTCTACATCCTGTTCGCGCTCAAGACCCTGCACCTGCCGACGACGGTGCTGGGCCTGGCCATCGCCTGTGGCGGGGCTGGCGCCCTGCTAGGCGCGGGTCTCGGGCCCTGGCTGGCGAAGCGTATCGGCGCAGGGCCGGCGATCATCGTCTCGATCACTGGCGCCAGCCTCTCGGCCATGGCTATCTCTCTGGCCCCCACCGACCGCGTCGGGGCGACGGTGGTGATGATCGCCACCCAGATCACCGGCGACGCCTTCGGGGTCTCGGCCAACCTCCTGATGATCAGCCTGCGCCAGGCCCTGTTGCCGCAAGCCGTGCTGGGCCGGGTGTCCGGCGCCTTCCAGGCCTCGGCCGGGGGGCTGGGGATCGTCGGCGCCCTGGGCGGCGGCTGGCTGGGCGGCGCCATAGGACCCCGGGCCGCCATCCTCGGCGCGGCCATCGGCTTCCTGCTGATCCCGCTGATCGCCGTCCTGTCGCCGATCCGCAAGGTGGGCGAGATCAGCGCCGGATCCGCGTCGACAGGATGATCGAGGAGGTGGTCCGCTCCACCCCCTCGATCAGGCCGATCTCGTCCAGCACCTGGTCCAGTTCCTCGATCGAGGCGGCGGCGACCAGGACGATCATGTCGAAGGGGCCGGAGACCGAGTGCAGGGCCTCGACCTGGGGCATGGCCCGCAAGGTCGCCTCGATGTGACGGGCGGCCTTGGGGGCGGCGGTGACCAGCACATGGCCGCGCACCCGGCGGCCGGCCAGGTCGTCGCCCAGGCGGATGGTGAAGCCGGCGATCACGCCCGCCGCCACCAGCTTGTCGATCCGCGCCTGGACCGTGGTCCGCGACAGGCCCAGCCGGCGGGCAAGCGTCGCGGTCGGCAGGCGGGAGTCGGCCTCCAGCAGGCGGATCAGCGCCTGATCGCGGGCATCCAGAGCCATTTCGGCGGTTGGACTTGGCATATTGCTTAGCCTCATTGGGCGATCTGGTCAGTCTGACTGTTCAAATCGACCGCCAAAAGCCCCAAGGTCAACCGAATTCATCGGGGAGACGGATCATGCGCGATATCGTGGTGGTGGGCGGCGGCAAGATCGGCGGCGTGATCGCCCAGATGCTGGCGGAGACCGGCGACTATGCGGTCACGGTCATCGACCGCTCCGCCGAGGCCCTGCGCGCGGTGGCGAACCTGGCCGGCGTCACCCCTCGCGTGGCGGACATCACCGACGCCGCCGACCTCGACGCGATCCTGGCCGGCGCCTTCGCCGTCTTGAGCGCCGCGCCCTTCCACCTGACCGGCAAGGTGGCCGAGGCCGCCGCCCGGGTCGGCTGCCACTATCTGGACCTGACCGAGGACGTCGCCACCACCCGCAAGGTCAAGGCCCTGGCCGAAACCGCTAAGGGCGCCTTCATTCCCCAATGCGGCCTGGCGCCCGGCTTCATCTCCATCGCCGGCGCCGAGCTGGCCCGGGGTTTCGACGGCGTCGAGGAGTTGCGGCTTAGGGTCGGCGCCCTGCCGCGCTATCCCTCCAACAGCCTGGGCTACAATCTGACCTGGTCGACCGAGGGCGTGATCAACGAATATTGCGAGCCCTGCGAGGCCCTGGTCGAGGGCGAGCTGCGCGAGCTGCCGGCCCTCGAAGGGCTTGAGACCTTCAGCCTCGACGGCGTGACCTATGAGGCCTTCAACACCTCCGGCGGCTTGGGCAGCCTGGCCGAGGTGCTGGCTGGCAAGGCCAGGAACCTGAACTACAAGTCGGTCCGCTATCCCGGCCACTGCGCCCTGATGCGCACCTTGCTCAACGACCTGAACCTGCGCGCGCGCCGCGACCTGTTGAAGGACGTGCTGGAAGGCGCGGTCCCCGGCACCGAGCAGGACGTGGTGGTGTTCTTCGTCACCGCCTCGGGCTGGCGCAATGGCCGGCTGATGCAGGAGAGCTATGCCGGCCGGGTGATCGGCGAGCATCACGGCCGGGGCTTCTGGAGCGCCATCCAGGTGACCACGGCGGCCGGCATCTGCACCGTGCTCGACCTCCTGGCCCAGGGCCGCCTGCCGCAACAGGGCTATGTCCGCCAGGAAGAGATCGCGCTTTCCGACTTCCTCGCCAACCGCTTCGGCCGCGCCTATGCCCAGGGCGAGCCGGTGCGCACCCCGACGCTGGCCCAGGTGGCCTGAGCCGCGTCCGCGCGTATAAGCCTCGCCCGAGGAGAGTCCCCATGAACGCCCATGTCCGTCCCCTGCCCGCGCCGCGCGATGACGCCCTGGCCACCCTCGCCCGGCTGGGCGTCGACCTCGCCCGCCATGAGGGCCGAGGCGTTGAGGCCCGCTCGCCGATCGACGGGAGCCTGGTCGCCGCCCTGCGCGCCAACACCAAGGCCGAGGCCGACGCGGCCATTGAGGCCGCGCACACCGCCTTCCTGACCTGGCGCAATGTTCCCGCGCCGCGCCGCGGCGAGTTGATCCGCCTGTTCGGCGAAGAGCTGCGCGCCGCCAAGGACGACCTCGGCCGCCTCGTCGCGCTTGAGGCCGGCAAGGTGACCTCCGAGGGCCTGGGCGAGGTCCAGGAGATGATCGACATCTGCGACTTCGCCGTCGGCCTGTCGCGCCAGCTGCATGGCCTGACCATCGCCACCGAGCGTCCCGGCCACCGGATGATGGAGACCTGGCATCCGCTCGGCGTCTGCGGGATCATCTCGGCCTTCAATTTCCCGGTCGCCGTCTGGTGCTGGAACGCAGCGCTCGCCCTGGTCTGCGGCGATCCTGTGGTCTGGAAGCCCTCCGAAAAGACCCCGCTGACCGCGCTCGCCGTCCAGGCGGTGTTCGAGAAGGCGCTCGCCCGCTTCGGCGACGCCCCCGCCAATCTGTCGGCCGTGCTGCAGGGCCAGGCTGATATCGGCGCCGCCCTGGTGGCCCATCCCAAGGTCGCGCTCGTCTCCGCCACCGGCTCCACCCGCATGGGCCGCGCCGTCGCCCCGGTCCTGGCGGAGCGCTTCGCCCGGGCCATACTGGAACTGGGCGGCAACAACGCCGCCATCGTCGCCCCCTCCGCCGACCTGGAGCTGACCGTGCGCGGCGTGGCCTTCTCGGCCATGGGCACCGCCGGCCAGCGCTGCACCACCCTGCGCCGGCTGTTCGTCCACGAGAGCATCGCCGACACCCTGGTCACCCGGCTGAAGGCCGCCTACGCCTCGGTCGCCGTGGGTGATCCGCGCGAGGCGGGGACCCTGGTCGGCCCGCTGATCGACGAGGCCGCCTTCGCCGGCATGCAGGCCGCCCTGAAGGAAGCCGAAACGGCTGGCGGCGTGGTCCATGGCGGCCAGCGCGTCGAGCGCGACGGCGTCTATGTGCGCCCCGCCCTGGTGGAGATGCCCTCCCAGTCCGGCCCGATGCTGCGCGAGACCTTCGCCCCCATCCTCTATGTGGTCCGCTACAAGGACCTCGCCGAGGCCATCGCCTTGCAGAACGCCACGGCCGCCGGTTTGGCCTCTTCGATCTTCTCCACGGATCTCCGCGAGACCGAGCTGTTCATCTCGGCCCAGGGCTCGGACTGCGGCATCGCCAATGTGAACATCGGCCCCTCGGGCGCCGAGATCGGCGGGGCGTTCGGCGGCGAAAAGGAGACCGGCGGCGGCCGCGAGTCCGGTTCCGACGCCTGGCGCGCCTATATGCGCCGCGCCACCAACACGGTGAACTACTCCTCCGCCCTGCCCCTGGCCCAGGGCGTCAAGTTCGACATCTGACGGAATGCGGGTGGGCTCAGCCCACCCCGATCCATCCGGCCGGCAGGGTCGAGAGCGTGACGCCGACCAGGATCATCTGGTCCCCATGGCCCATGTCGACCACGGTGTCAGCGCCGACCTGGGACAGGGTGTAGGTCGTGCCGGGATCGAGCTGGACGTGGTCGCCCTCTGCGGCGGAGAAGTCGATCACCCGGTCTATGCCGGCGCCGGAGAAGGATCGGAACACATCGGCCCCGGCCCCGCCGCTGATGGTGTCATTGCCCCGGTCGCCATAGATCAGGTCGTCGCCGGCCCCGCCCGAGACGCTGTCATTGCCCTGGCCGCCCCGCACCCAATCGGCGCCGTCGCCGCCTGAGATCGTGTCGTCGCCGAGGTTGCCGTAGACGATGTCATTGCCGGCGTCGCCATAGAGGACGTCATTGTCCTTGCCGCCGACCACCCAGTCGTCACCGGCGTTGCCATGGGCGGTGTCATTGCCGGCGTTGCCGTTGATGTCGTCGAAGCCCGAGCCTCCGGAGATGGAATCGTTACCCTCATCGCCGCGCAGATAGGTTGTTCCGCCAGCGACGCTGATTGAGTCATCCCCACTTCCGCCATAGGCGATGGCCCCGTCACTGCCCCCGGAGATTGTATCCGCGCCGTCACCACCGAGCAGCGAATCGTGACCGCCGCCGCCATTCAGGACATCATTGCCGGCCCCTCCGTCCAGCAGATCGACACCACGCCCGCCTGTGAGCGTGTCCGATCCAATCGCACCATAGAGGTTGTCGCCAGTTTCGTTTGCTTGGACGTTGAGCTTGAGATTGGCGGCGAGATCGATCACCTCAAATCCTGTTGGAGTTTCCAAGAGGAGCTGACGGCCATGATCGCCAATCAGCATCTTCCCCCAATTCCCCAACAGGTCCGCTCCCTGAACGACCGTGCTGACCTGAAGATCTCCCACCTCGGTCCAGCTGTGGGTGTCGAACACGCGGACGGTGTCAGACACGGCGTCCCACAGAAGAAGCTGGTGGCCGCCGTCATTGAATTTCACACCGACAATTCGGCCCGCCGACTGAAGGTTCGAAAGATCCTTTACGAGCTTAAATGAAAAATCGAAGACTCTGAGATCGGTGTAGGTGTCGTTTACACCCAGTCCAGAAGCCTCGTTCAGATCAGCGCGACCTACATTGAATGTCCCATTGCTTCCGAGATCAACCATACTGCCAAATGCCGCAATCTTATCGGTCTGCGCATCAAACAATGACATAGGCGCATCGCTCTGATTTCCCCAAAGCATTAGCACATAGTGCCGATCTTCAGAGGGAATGAGTGATGTGCTCTGGTTTACCGTGAACTTCTGACCGACATACGAGATTTCGCTTGTTGAAAAAGGGCTGGCGAAAGGATCGAACTGTCGCAGCGGGACCCGCCCAGAGCCTGCAAACCGTGTTGTCACAAGAGCGGCGTTTTGGCCGATGAAGGCCAGGTCGCTCACGCCCACTTCATACTGCCACTCCGTCTTGAACGTCAGCGTCTTGGTCGAAAGATCGTCCAAAGATACAAGATAGATGCTGTCTAGGTTCGCGCCGGTGAGACTTCCCGCGGGTTGCGGCAGCGCCGAGTACTGCTGGTCGCCAATCAGCAGGCTATTTCCGTCCGGCGAGATATCGATCGCGGATAGGGTTCCGCCCAGATGTGCGAGGTCTGTCAGAGCGCCAGACCCGAGGTCGAAGGCGTACAGGTCGCCGTCGGTCGTCGTCATGTAGGCTTTGTCATGCTGGGGATCGAAGACCCAGTCCTGCATGTTACGAAGGGTATATTGACGCCCCACGCGCAGTCCTCCCGAGGGGCCGGTCGCCCGCGCGACAGCCCGTGCAGCTACAATTTCGACGGCCCGTAAGCGGAGCGGTACAATTTGAGATTGAAACGGTTGGAGCCGTCAAGACCCAACTGAAGGTCCTGAGACATGGGCGCGACCCTGCCGCCCGCCGAGGCGACACGGCAGTTTGCGCAATCTTGCTATCTCGACGATGGCCAGGGGCCGCGACCGCCCCGCTTACCGCGTGAACTTGTGGAACTTGATCCGGTGCGGGATCAGGCTGTCGGCGCCCAGGCGGCGCTTCTTGTCTTCCTCATAGGCTTCGAAGTTGCCCTCGAACCACTCGACGTGGCTGTCGCCCTCGAAGGCCAGGATGTGGGTGGCCAGGCGGTCCAGGAACCAGCGGTCGTGGGAGATGACCACGGCGCAGCCGGCGAACTCGTCCAGCGCCTCCTCCAGGTTCTGCAGGGTCTCGATGTCCAGGTCGTTGGTCGGCTCATCGAGCAGGATGACATTGCCGCCGGTGGTCAGGGTCTTGGCCAGGTGGACGCGGTTGCGCTCCCCACCGGACAGCTGGCCGACCTTCTTCTGCTGGTCGCCGCCCTTGAAGTTGAACGAGCCCACATAGGAGCGCGTGTTGATCTCGCGCTTGCCGACCGTGAGGATGTCGAGGCCTTGCGAGACCTCCTGCCAGATGGTCTTGGCGGGATCCAGCGCGTCGCGGCTCTGGTCCACATAGGAGAGCTTCACGGTCTCGCCCAGGCGGAAGGTCCCGCCGTCGGGCTGTTCCTGGCCGGTGATGATCCGGAACAGGGTCGACTTGCCGGCGCCGTTGGGGCCGATCACGCCGACGATGCCGTTGGGCGGCAGCTTGAAGGACAGGTTCTCGAACAGCACCTTGTCGCCATAGGACTTGGAGAGGTTGTCGGCCTCCAGCACCACGCTGCCCAGGCGTGGGCCCGGCGGGATCTGGATGGTGGCGAAGGTCTGGGCCCCCCGGGCCTGTTCCTGTTCGCGGACCATCTCGTCATAGGCGGCCAGGCGGGCCTTGGACTTGGCCTGGCGGGCCTTGGCGCCGGAGCGGACCCACTCCAGTTCGCGGGTCATGGCGCGCTGGCGGGCGTCGGACTCCGAGTTCTCCTGCACGATCCGCTTGGTCTTCTGTTCCAGCCAGCCGGAATAGTTTCCCTCGTAGGGGATGCCCTTGCCGCGATCGAGCTCCAGCGTCCACTTGGTCACCTGATCCAGGAAGTAGCGGTCGTGGGTGACGAGGATCACGCAGCCCGGGAAGACTTCCAGGTGATGCTGCAGCCAGGCGACGCTCTCGGCGTCCAGGTGGTTGGTGGGCTCGTCCAGCAGCAGCATGTCGGGCTTGGACAGCAGCAGGCGGGCCAGCGCGATCCGGCGGCGCTCGCCGCCCGACAGATTGTCGACTTTCCAGTCGTCCGGCGGGCAGCGCAGGGCGCCCATGGCCATCTCGATGCGGCTGTCGATGTCCCAGAGATCGCCGGCGTCGATCTTCTCCTGGAGGGCGGTCATCTCCTCCATGAGCTCGTCGGTGTAGTTTTCGCCCAGCTCGACGGCGATGGCGTTGTAGCGGTCGAAGATCTTCTTCTCATCGCACCAGGCGATGGCGTTCTCCCAGACATTGAGGTCGGGATCGAGGTGGGGCTCCTGCTCCAGATAGCCCATCTTCACGCCGTCGGCGGCCTTGGCCTCGCCGCTGAACTCCTTGTCCACCCCAGCGATGATCTTCAAGAGGGTCGACTTGCCCGAGCCGTTGACCCCGACCACGCCGATCTTGGCGTCCGGATAGAAGGACAGCCAGATGTTCTCGAACACCTTCTTGCCGCCGGGGTAGGCCTTGGTCAGGCCCTGCATCTGGAAAATATATTGGGCTGCCATGGGGGGCTCGATCGTCTCGAAAAGCTAGGGCGGGGAGTTGGCCGCTCAGATAGCCGTCCAAGAGCGCGAGGGCAACGGGCCGTACGCCAGGGCCGCGTCTGGAA
>NZ_CANCLE010000162.1 GCF_947378715.1 Phenylobacterium aquaticum | reverse complement strand
TCGCCCCTGTGGTGGGGCGAGGAAAAGGTCATTTTCTAGGGGCCGGACAGGCGCCCCGGAAGGCGCGGACGGCGGCGCGCTCGCCGGCGGCGCGGGCGTCGAGGCGGGTCGAGTCGGCGATCAGTTCACCAGAAGCCGCGAAGGCGTCGAGCAGCGGATCGGTGGCGGGCATGGCCGCCTGGAGCAGGGCTTCGCCGTCCGGGACGGCGGCCAGGGGATAGACCCCATGGGCCTTGCCGCTGCGCAGGGCGATGGACTTGGGCGCCGCCGTGGCGGGGGCCGGCAGCCAGAGCTTCACCCGGGGCTGGGCGCAGAGCAGCATCAGCCCGACATTGTCGCTATTGGCCGCGCCATAGGTGAGCTTGGCGGGCTCGGCCCGGTCGGCCGGAGCATAGGTCCAGGCGCCGCGTCCCTGGGTGAGGGGCTTGGGCGGCGGGGTGGTGGCGCAGGCGGCCAGCAGGGCGCAGGCGGCCAGGGCGCAGGCGAGGGCGAGGCGACGGGTCAATGGGAGACAACCGCGCCTTCGAGCCACTGGTTGAGCACAGCCAGGATCTGGTCGCCCGGCGCGAAGCCCCGGGTGACGACCCCGTAGGCGCCCTCGCGATTGGGACCGGCGACCAGGGTCGGGAAGCCGGTGACCCCGGCGCGCTGGGAGGTTCCGTAGTCGCCCCAGGTCTCCTGCTTCAGGTCGCGGCTCTCGAAGTCGGCCAGGAAGGCGGCGCGATCGACCCCGTGCTCGGCGGCCAGGTCTGCCAGCACCTCGGCCTGGGTGATATCCTGGCCCTCGCCATAGAAGGCGGCCTGCAGGCGGCCGAGATAGGTCAGGGCCAGTTCCGGGTTGTCGCGGCGGACGCGGACCACGGCGCGGGCGGCGGGGTCGGTGTCATAGAGGAAGCCCTCGCGGTCGAGGGCGGCGCGATTGAACGGCAGGCCGGTGGCCTCATGCACATGGGTCCAGTGGCCGGCGAGCTCGTCCTTGGCCTTGTCCGCCATCGGCGTGTCGGTCCCGGGGCGCAGGCCGCCCATGATCAGCTTGATCGGCAGGGCGCGGCCGAAGGCCCGGCGGATGTCGGCGATCACCGGCGAGAAGCCGTAGCACCACGAGCACATGGGATCGGCGAAATAGATGAGGTGCGGCTCTTCCATGGGCCAAATCTAACCCTGGCCCCGGCGGGGCGCACGGATTTTCGCGCGAGGTCGGCGGGGCGGCTTGTTTTGGCTCCTCCCCCGCTGGTGAGGGGGACCGAGGATGGAGGGGGCGGACAGGTCGCGTCCGTCCCTTCGGGCCGGCCCCCTCAGCCGGCTTCGCCGACAGCTCCCCCAGAGGGGGAGCAGCGGGCCTATTGCGGTTTGGTGCGGAGCTTTGGCGCGGCCGGCTTGGCGATGGCGATGGCGTCGCCGATGGGATCGCCGACCGCTGGCTGGTCCGGGGCGGCGGCCACGGTCTGGGCCGGATCGGCAGCGGCGTCCGCGACGGGGGCGACGACCGGATCGGCCACCGGCTCGGGCGTCGGCTCATTGGCCTGGAAGGCCGTGCCCATCAGCTTGGCGCGGGTCTCCAGGGTCTTGGCGGTGGGCACGCAGCGGGCGGGCAGGGTCCAGCCCATCCATTGCTGGGCGACGGTGCGGCGGGGCAGTGAGCTTGCGCCGGCCCAGCCGGCGCGGCCCTGGCTGATGGCCCGGGCGCCGAAGGTGTTGATCGGCCGAAGGCTGGCCTTTTCCGCCGCCTGCATGGCGCGGGCGAACAGCTTCATATTGGTCCGGCTCATGGACTGCAGCTGGTCATAGACCGCCATGTCCTCGGCCAGCGTCGTGCCCGGCGCCTGGAAGGCGGCCTCGATGCGGGTGACCTCGGGGATCATCTGGTCGTGCAGGTCCATGTAGCCGCCGAGCGCGCCATAGCACCAGCCGACGAAGCCATAGTCGTCGTGCGGGGCGCCGGGAGGCCAGGGCAGTTCCTCTTCCTCGGGCGCGGCGGCGGGAGCCTCGGCGGCGGGGGCGGCGGCCGGGGCGGGCGCGGGCGTCGCGGCCGGAGCCGGCGGCGCATCCTGGGCGGCGAGGAGGAGGGCGAAGAGAAGGGCGGACATGAAAACGGCGCTACCTGTGAAATTCGGCGGTCAGATGGCGGGCGGCGGACCGTAGCCCCCGCCACCGGGGGTCTCGATCTCGATCACGTCGCCAGGCTTCACCGTAACGGAGAAGCAGCCGGGAAGCTCCCTCGACCTCCCGCTTTTTTCAATCAGCCGCTGGGCGCCGGGCAGGGCGGGGCCGCCGCCGGCCAGACCTTGTGGGGCGTGATCCCGCCGGGTGGAGAGCAGGGCCGCGTCCATGGGGGCCAGGAAGCGAATGCGGCGCAAGGCCCCGTCGCCGCCCCTTTGGGCGCCCGCTCCGCCGGAGCCGGGACGTACGGCGAAGGCCTCGACCCGGACCGGGAAGCGGCGCTCGAGGATCTCCGGGTCGGTCAGGCGGGAATTGGTCATATGGGTGTGGACCGCGCTCTCGCCGGCCCTATGGGCGGTGGCGCCGGCCCCGCCGCAGAGGGTCTCGTAATATTGCCGGGTCTCGTCGCCGAAGGTGAAGTTGTTCATCGAGCCCTGGGCGTTGGCCATCACGCCCAGGGCCGCATAGAGGGCGTCGACCACGTGCTGGCTGGTCTCGACATTGCCGGCCACTACGGCGGCGGGTGGGGCCGGGGCCAGCATGGAGCCGGGCCGGGTGAGGATCCTGAGCGGCTTCAGGCAGCCGGCGTTCAGCGGGATGTCGTCGTCGACCAGGGTGCGGAAGACATAGAGGGCGGCGGCGTCGACGATGGCCGAGGGGGCGTTGAAGTTGCTGGGCAGCTGGTCGGCGCTGGCGGTGAAGTCGAGGGTCGCTTCGCCGGCGGCCGCATCGACCGTGGTGGTGACCACGATCTCGCCGCCGCCGTCCATGGGCACGCGGGCCTGGCCATCGGACAGGCGGCCGAGCGCGCGGCGCACCGACTGGGCGGCGTTGTCCTGGACAAAGCTCATATAGCGGGCGACCACCGCGCCGCCGAAGCCCTCGATCATGCCGGCGACCGCGCTGGCCCCGGCCTGGCAGGCGGCGATCTGGGCCTTGAGGTCGGCAAGGTTGCGGTCGGGCGCCCGGCTGGGCCAGGGGCCGGCCGACAGGGCCGCGCGGGTCTCGGCCTCCAGGAAGACGCCGTCCTTCATGATCGGCAGGGCGTCGAGCAGCACGCCCTCCTCGTCGATGGTCTTCGAGAACGGCGGCATGGAGCCGGGCTGCACCCCGCCGACATCGGCATGGTGGCCCCGGGCGGCGACATAGAAGGCGGGCGTGGCGGCGCCCGGAAGGAACACCGGCATGACCACGGTGATGTCAGGCAGGTGGGTGCCGCCGGCATAGGGGTTGTTGAGGGCGAAGGCGTCGCCGGGCTTCAGCACCGGATGGCGGTCGCGGACCGCGCGTACGCTGGCGCCCATGGAGCCCAGGTGGACCGGCATGTGTGGGGCGTTGGCGACCAGGCCGCCGTCGTCGTCGAACAGGGCGCAGGAGAAGTCGAGCCGCTCCTTGATGTTCACCGAGTGGGCGGTGCGCTCCAGGGCCGCGCCCATGGCCTCGGCCACCCCCATGAAGCGGCGGTTGAACAGTTCCAGGGTGACCGGGTCCGGTCGGTCCAGGGCGATCGCCCTGTGGGCCAGGGCGCCGATGCGGGTCAGGCGGATCAGGCCGTCGGCCCCGGCGGTGGCGCGCCAGCCGGGGCTCAGCGCGATCTGGGTGTCGCCGCGCACGATCAGGGCCGGGCCCTCGGCGGTGGTGAGGGTCTCGGCGGCCAGGACCGGGGCGTCATGATGGGCGCCGTGGGCGAACATCCCAATCCGCGCTCCCGCCCCTGCATGGGGAGGATGGCCGGCGCGAAGCGACGGACGGGTGGGGTCTTGGACGGGCTGTTTCCCACCCCGGCCGGACAAGCCGGCCTGTCCCTCCCCATGAAGGGGAGGGAGGGAGATCGCCTCCGCCTCGACGCTGGCGATCAGGATAGGGCGGGCCGGTTCAATGAATCCGAACAGGCGCTTGTGGGCGGCTTCGAAGGTGGATTGGACCTCGGCCCGGGTCGAGAGCGGCGCAGGCAGTTCGGCGTCGGCGCCGTCATAGCGCAGCCGCAAGGTCAGGCGGACCTCGCCCTCGGGGGCGCCCTGGTCGGCGAGGCCCTGGCGGGCGGTGGTCTCCAGCTGGGCCAGGAGGGCGCGGGCCTGGGTCAGGCCCTCGTCGGTGAGCGGGACGTCCAGCCCGGCCTGGCGGAGGGCGGCGACCTGGGCCTGGCCGATGCCCCAGGCCGACAGCACGCTGCCATGGCGGGGGCAGAGCACTTCGGAGACGCCCAGGGCCTCGGCGGCCTGGCAGGCGACCTGGCCGGCGGCGCCGCCAAACGCCACCAGGACGTGGTCGCGGGGATCGAAGCCGCGCTCGGTGGAGATGCGGCGCACGGCCTGGGCGGTCTGCTCGACGGCGACGGCGACGAAGCCCTCGGCGGCGGCCTCCAGGCTGGGGGCGTCCATGGCGACGGCGAGTTCGGCCAGGCGGGCGCGGGCGGCGGCGGGGTCCAGCGGCTGGTCGCCCCGGGGCCCGAACACGGCGGGGAAGAAGCGGGCGTCGAGACGGCCCAGCACGATATTGGCGTCGGTGACGGTGGCGGGGCCGCCGCGACCATAGGCGGCGGGGCCGGGCATGGCGCCGGCGCTGTGCGGACCGGAGCGGGCGCGGAAGCCGTCGAAGGAGAGGATCGAGCCGCCGCCGGCCGCCACGGTCTCGACGTCGAGCATGGGGCTGCGCAGGCGGGCCCCGGCGACCCGGGCGACATCGCGGCGCTCCAGCGTCCCGGCATAGCGGCAGACATCGGTGGAGGTGCCGCCCATGTCGAAGCCGAGGACGGCGGGGGCGCCGGCCTGCTCGGCGGTGCGGGCGACGCCCACGACCCCGCCGGCCGGGCCGGAGACCACGGCGTCGCGGCCGCGGAAGGCGGCGGCGTCGACCAGGGCGCCGGACGAGGTCATGAAATAGAGCGGCGCCCCGGCCACGGCGGCGGCCACCCGGTCGACATAGGCGCGCAGCACCGGGGTCAGATAGGCGTCGGCGACGGTGGTCTCGGCCCGGGGGATATAGCGGGGCAGGGGGGAGACCTCGTGGCTGAGCGCCACGAAGCCAAAGCCCAGTTCGCGGGCGATCGCGCCGGCCGCCAGTTCATGGGCCGGATTGAGGTCGGAATGCAGGAAGGCGATGGCGCAGGCCTCATAGCCCTCGGCCGCCGCGACCTGGAGCCGCGCGCGCAGGGCGGCCTCGTCCAGGGGGCGGACCACGGCGCCGTCGGCGGCCAGGCGCTCGGCCGCCTCGACCACCCCGGCATAGAGCGGGGCGGGCCGGACGATATCCAGGGCGAACAGGTCGGGCCGGGTCTGGTCGCCGATCCATATGGCGTCGCCGAACCCCTGGGTGGCGACGAACAGGGTCCGCGCGCCGCGCCGTTCCAGGAGCGCGTTGGTGGCCACCGTGGCGCCCATCTTGATCGCCTCGACGCGGGTCGCCGGGAACGGGTCGCCAGGGGCGGCGTTGAGGACCCGACGCATGGCCTCCACGGCGGCGTCTTCATAGGCGGGCGAGGCGGAGAGCAGCTTCAGCGAGACTTCCTCGCCGTCGCTGGCGCAGCCGATGACGTCCGTGAAGGTGCCGCCACGGTCGATCCAGAAACGCCAACGCCTGTCCAAAACTTAATTTCCCTCAGGGCAGCTTCGCGTTGTCAGCGCAGCCACAAGACTTTAGAACCCGAATTACTCCCATGAGCTTTTGGCGCAACATCGCAGGGCTCGCCGTCCGCCGTCCCGACGCGGCCGACTGCGTAGACTGTCCTCCCGGACCTCCGGGCGAGGACCCCGCCTTCTCGACCGCGGTCACGGCGCTTGGCGCCAAGCTGGCCAAGGCTGACGGCCGGGCCCACGTCTCGGAGTTCGACGCCTTTTCTCTGGTGTTCCAGACCGACGCGGCGTCGGAGCCCAATATCCACCGGCTCTATGACCTGGCGCGGCAGACCACCCGGGGCTTCGAGAGCTACGCCAAGCGCCTGGCCAAGCGCTATCGCAACTGCCCGCAGATCCTCGAGGACGTGCTGGACGGCCTGTTCTACATCGCCGCCGCCGACGGGATCGTGTCGGAGGAGGAGCTGGACTATCTGGAACAGGTGGCCGGCTATTTCGGATTCTCGGCCCTGGCCTTCCGGCGGATGAAGGCCACCCATCTCGGTCTGGCCGAAGACGATCCCTATGGCGTGCTGGAAGTGCCCCACGACGCCACCGACGACCATGTCCGCACCGCCTGGAAGCGGGCCCTGGTCGAGACCCACCCTGACAAGGCCCGCAGCCGGGGCTTGCCGCCGGAATATGTGGCGGTGGCCGAGAGCAAGGCCGCCGCGATCAATGCGGCTTTCGACACTGTGATGCGCGAACGCCGCTCTTTGGCCCTGGAAGGCGCCGTCTGATGCGGCAGATCGGTTCATATTCGCGTAAGCCTGTTGACGTCCGCCGTCGTCAGACCGACATAATATCCGAAGATCGCTAGAAAGCTGATCAACCGAGGACGCCATGGTCAGGGAATTCGCCCGTAAGCACGGTTCCGCTCTGCGCAGCATCGCCATGGTCGGAGGCGCGCTCGCCACCACGGCCGCGGTGGTCGTGGGTGCGATCCTGGCCCTGTTCGCCGCCGCCACGGTGGTGGTGATCGCGGTGATGTCCAGCGCGCTGCTGGCGCTGGCCGGCCTGGCGCTCCGCGCCCGACGCACCGCCACGGCCCAGGCCGACGGCGTCATCGAAGCCCGCAACCTGGGCGGCCACCACTGGGTGGCCTATGGCTGGAACGAGCGCGGCCGCTAGAGCCCATTCCGATCTGGTTGAATCAGCCGGATCGGATGAAATGGGCTGTGGAGCAGAGCCGCGCCCCCAAGATCTACTTCTTACAGAACTGAGCCTGCATCGCCGCCGCGCCGCCGCCGGGGGTGATCGCCTTGGCCGGGCTGGGCCCACCGCTTTGAACGACTACCGCGCCCGAGGCGTCGTAGCCGGCGTTGTGGTTGTCGATATAGAGGCCGGCGGCGCAGTCGACCGAGATGCTTTCCAGCACGGTGGAGACCTGGACCGAGGCGCCCTGGGCGTTGGTCGTCGGGACCGGCGGGCTGAACTGGGCTTTGACCGTGGCGGTGACCACCTGCTTGCTCCAGCCCACCGAGGCGGAGTCGTAGGACAGGGTCTCGCCGTTCTGGGTTCCCCAGCTGACCCAGTTCGGCGTCTGGGCCATGGCGGGCATGGCGAGCATCAGGGGCGCCGCAAGGGCGATCAGGGCGATCTTCATCTGGGTCCTCCCGCCGGCGCTTGGCGGCCGGCTTTCCCAGGGAGCTTATCCGTTCGCGAGGGCTGGACAATTGACCGGCCCGGTTCGAGGGACCCGAAACGGGGCGAGGCCTCGCGATCGGCCGGGGGATCGCGATCCGGTTATCGACGATAAGTCGGGCTTGCCCGGCCGGGTCCGCGCCTCTACCGTCGGCGTTCAAACAAACGTTGGGAGGACGGCATGATCGGCGTGATCGCGACCTTGAAGGTCGCTGAAGGCAAGAACGCGGAATTCGAAGCGATCTTCACGGAACTGGCCAAGACGGTGCGGGCCAATGAGCCGGGCAACATCGCCTACCAGCTGACCAAGAGCCGCACGGACGGCCAGGTCTACAAGGTGCTGGAACTCTACACCGACCAGGACGCGCTGACCGCCCACGGCCAGACCGAGTATTTCAAGGCCGCCGGCCCGAAGATGGGCCCCTGCATGGGTGGTCGTCCCGAAATCGAATATCTCGACGGCATCGAGTAGGAGAAGATCGCCATGGACCTCGAATTCACGGCCGAGGACCTCGCCTTCGGTGACGAGGTCCGGGCGTTCATCGCCGACGCTTTCGACGACGAGATGCGGGCTCTGTCCGCGCAGTCGAAGAACCACCACCTGACCAAGGCCGCCCAGGTCCGTTGGCTGAAGAAGCTGAACGACAAGGGCTGGATCGCGCCGGACTGGCCGGTCGAATATGGCGGCACGGGCTGGAACACCTCCAAGAAGTATATCTTCGACATGGAGATGGCGCTGGCCGGGGCGCCGGAGACCTCGAACATGGGGCTGCGCATGTGCGCCCCCGTGGTCATGGCCTTCGGCACGCCCGAGCAGAAGGCCCAGCACCTGCCCAAGATCCTGTCGACCGACGTCTGGTGGTGCCAGGGCTATTCTGAGCCGGGATCCGGGTCCGACCTGGCCTCCCTGGCCATGAAGGCGGATCTCGACGGCGACCACTATGTCCTGAACGGCTCGAAGATCTGGACGACCTACGCCCAGTGGGCCGACTGGATGTTCTGCCTGGTGCGCACCACGGTCGATCCGATCCGGCAGAAGGGGATCAGCTTCCTGCTGCTGGACATGAAGACGCCGGGGATCTCGATCGTGCCCCTGCCGACCCTGGATGGCCCCCCCGAGGGCGACCAGGAGATCAACCAGGTGTTCTTCGACAATGTCCGCGTGCCGGTCGCCAACCGCATCGGCGAACAGGACGAGGGCTG
>NZ_CANCLE010000161.1 GCF_947378715.1 Phenylobacterium aquaticum | reverse complement strand
CGACGCTCCCCCTGCCCCACCCAGTGACAGACATAGAAGAGCGGGCCAGGCGAAGTGGCGACCACCAGGAGCGCGATCAGGGCCAGCAGCGGCGACAGCCCGACCAGCAACAGACCGGAGACAGCCACGTCCAGAACGCGCTTGCCGGCGAGCTCGAGGCGCACATCGCGTCCCCCGCCGAGAACCGGACGTAAACTGATGCTGTGGCTCATGCGTGGTGCGTCCGCGGCTTTCGAGGACTTGAGGCTATATTGGAGAACCTGTTGACAAGCGGTTCAACCGACCCAGAGACCGTCTGGCCCGAGGTTCGGTTCGCAGGCCTGCGCTTCACCCCCCTGGGGGTCGAGGAGACCGTCGTGACGCTGGCCGGCCGCCCGGCCGACGCCCCGTTTGTCGCCTTCGTGACCCCCAATGCCGAGCACGCCTTCCTGCGCCGCCACGACGCCCTGTTCCGCGATTGCGGCGACACCTGCTGGATCAGCACCAACGACAGCCGGATCATCGGCCGCGCCGCCCTGCTGGCCGGGATCGACCTGAAGTTCGCGCCGGGCGCCTATGTGGTCGACCGGCTGTTCAAGGCGGTCATCGGCCCGGACGACGCCCTGACCGTCGTCGGCGCCACGACCGAGGTCATCGACAAGCTCAAGGCGCAGTTCGGCCTGACCCGGGTCGCTCACCACATTCCACCGATGGGCTTCATCAACATGCCCGACGCGGTGGCGGAGGCCGTGGCCTTCGTGGCCGCCCATCCCGCCCGCTTCGTCTTCATCGCCATGGGTCCGCCCCAGTCGGAGAAATTCTGCCAGCACGTCATCGCCGACGGACGCAGCGTGGGCGTCGGCCTGTGCATCGGCAGCTCGATCAATGTCATCACCGGCGGGTCGGACCCCGCGCCGGACTGGATGGAGCATTCCGGCCTGGTCTGGCTCTATCGGCTGGTCAAGGAGCCGCGCCGGCTATGGAAGCGCTATCTGGTGCGCGGCATGGTCGGGCTGGGCCTGGGCCTGCGCGACGCCGCCGCCATCCGCCTGGGCCTGAGGCCACGCCCCGATGGCTTCTGACGCCGCCCTGACCCCGCGCGGCCGGCTGGCCGCCTGGACCCTGGTCGACGCCGAGCGGCGGGCGGACCAGCGGGCCTTCGCCGACCGCTGGATCGGCCGGCTAGGCGGCCTGGCCCTGATGGCCACCCTGCTCTATCTGTTCATCGGCTCCACCCCCTACGTCCACGAGGCGGTGATCGACGCCAATACCGGCGGCCGGGTGATGAACTCGGTCAACCGCTATTCCTGGATCGTGCTGGCCGGCGTCTCGGCCCCGATCCTGTGGCTGCGCCGCCAGGCCCTGCCCCAGGCCCTGATCACCCTGGCCCCGCTGTTGCTGCTCTATGGCTGGTTCGCGGCGACGGGCCTGTGGGCGCTGGACGCGGGCGCCTCGCACCGACGGCTGTTCATCTACCTGATCGAACTGGTGATCTGCCTGAGCGTGAGTCTCAGCCAACCCGATGGGCGAAGGCTGCATTCGGTCATGGCCTGGACCTGCGCCATCATGATCGGGATCGACCTGTTCTCCTGGATCTTCCGCTACAAGGTCTCGATGAGCGAGCTGGGGCTCGCCGGGATCCACAATCACAAGAACACCCTGGGCGCGGTCATGCTGATCTGCGGCCTGATCTGCTGGCCCTATCTGATGACCCAGCGCAGCTGGGCCGGCCGGGCCTTCTGGCTGGCGGTGCTGGCCGGCGGCTTCGCCCTGCTGGTCGCCTCGCTCTCCAAGACCAGCCTGGGCATCTATCTGGGCGTCTTCGCCTTCGCCCCGGTGCTGATCTGGACGCTCAGCACAGGCCCGCGCACCTTCCGCAGCATTCTCGCCGCCGCCGTCGGCCTGCTGACCGCGGTGATCTTCGCCTATCTGGCCTGGTGCGCGGTCGAGGCGCTCGATCCCCTGGCGCCGATCCGGGGGGTGACCTTCACCCAGCGCACCGATGTCTGGCGGTTCGTGATCGGCGAGTGGAGCCACCATCCCTGGCGCGGCCTGGGTTTCGGCTCCTTCTGGGACATCGATCCGATGATCCAGCCCAGCCTGCAGACCGACGAGTGGTTCGCCCAGCCCGACAGCCCGACCAACGAGGCGCACAACGGCTATCTGGACATACTGGTCACCACCGGCGCCATCGGCCTGGCTGCAGCCCTCGGACTGCTGCTCTGGTGGACCTTCGCCGCCCTGGCCGCCCTGCGCCGCGCCCTGACCTCCGCCCGCCCCAGCGACCAGGCGATGCGGCCCTACGGGATCTACCAGGCCCTGCTGCCCCTGATCCTGATCGGCCACAATGTCACCGAGAGCAGCTATTTCGCCGGCAATTCAGTGTTCGGCTTCCTGATCCTGCTGCTCGGCGTCGAACTCGACCTGCGCCGGCGCCAGGCCACCGCCTGACGCCGCTCGCGCGGTCTATTGCCGGGACATCG
This sequence comes from Phenylobacterium aquaticum, assembly GCF_947378715.1. Classification (GTDB taxonomy): domain Bacteria; phylum Pseudomonadota; class Alphaproteobacteria; order Caulobacterales; family Caulobacteraceae; genus Phenylobacterium; species Phenylobacterium aquaticum_A. The sequence goes on along the minus strand of NZ_CANCLE010000161.1, from coordinate 6,206 downwards.
CCGCCGCGACCTCAGCCTGGTCGGCGGTCCGCGCCAGCTCCGGCGGGACCGGCGGCAGGTCGAACACCACGCTGTGGATCGCGCCTGGATAGATGAAGGGCGGGGCGTAGTCGGGACTGACCGGGCGCGGGCTGCGACCGAAATCCATGCCCAGGCTGGAGATCATGATCAGCATGCGCGGGATGACGCCGGTCCCGACCACCGCGCCGTCGACGCTCATCTGGACCGCACCCGAGCCGTCCGGCTGCCGCGTGACCAGCACCTCGACCTGATGGCGGCCCGGGCCGATCCTCCTGTCGCCGCGCACGACGGCATGGTCATGGAAGGCGTTGTGGTCGAACACCGGGCGACCGTCCTGGATGTAGAGCACATAGCCGCTGTTCAGGCTGCCGCGCGAGATCAGCGCGCCGTCACAGGCCGCCCCGTGCTCCAGGTCGACCGTCATCTTCCAGCCCCGGAACACCGGCGGACAGGCGTCCGAGACGATGTGCGAAATCGGCGGGCGGTAGATGAACCGCCGCCGGCTGGTCGGCATGCCCGGCCGGCGCGAGGCGCGGAACAGCTCGAACGCGCCACGATCATCGATCGGCAACACGCCGTTCTGCTCGGCCTGCGACCACCACTCGGCGACCAGGGCCTTGAGCCGCTCGGGCTCGGCCGCCGCCAGGTTGTTGGTCTCCGAGAAGTCCTGGTCGAGGTGGTAGAGTTCCCAGTCGTCCTGATCCAGAGGCGCGCCCGAGGTGTGGTGGGTCACCGCCTTCCAGCCGTCCTTCCACAGGCCCCGGTGTCCGCCCATCTCGAAATACTGCACGGAGCGGGCGACCGGCGCGGTGGGATCGATGAAGCTCGCCGCCAGGCTGGCCCCATGCATCGGGATCTGCCTGACCCCGGCGACCTCGGTTGGCGGCGCCAGTCCAACAGCCTCCAGTATGGTCGGGGCGATATCGACGGCGTGGCAGAACTGGGTCCGGGTCTCGCCGGCCCCCTTCACCCCCTTGGGCCAGCGCACGATCAGCGGATCGCGCACCCCGCCGCCGTGGGTGTTCTGCTTGTACCATTTGAGCGGCGTATTGCCGGCCTGGGCCCAGCCCCAGGGGATATTGCAGTGGCTGTTGGGACCACCGATGTCGTCCAGACGCTCAACCGCCGCATCCAGATCCTCGGCCATCATGTTGAAATATTTCATCTCGTCGAGCACGCCGAGCGGCCCGCCCTCCTGGCTCGCGCCATTGTCGGAGACCAGCAGGAAGAGGGTGTCTTCGAACAGGCCGATCTCCTCGAGATAGGCCGCGAGCCGTCCGATCTGAGCATCGGTATGGTCCAGCATGCCGGCGAAGGCTTCCTGCAGACGGGCGGCGAACCGCTGCTGCTTGTCGCTCAGGCTGTCCCAGGCCTCGACGCCGGGATTGCGCGGCGCGAGGGCGGTGTCGGCGGGGATCACACCCATCGCCTTCTGCCGCGCGAACCAGGCCTCCCGGGCCACGTCCCAGCCCTGGTCGAAGCGTCCGCGATACTTGTCGAGATAGGCCTGGGGCGCCTGGTGCGGCGCGTGCATCGCCCCGAACGCCAGATAGAGGAAGAACGGCCGCTCGGGCGCCAGCGACGTCTGGTCACGGACCCAGGCGATGGACTGGTCCACCAGGTCCTCGGAGACGTGATAGCCCTCCTCCGGTGTTCTCGGCTGGTCGATGAAGTGGTTGTCGCTGGTCAATTCCGGATGGAACTGGTCGGTCTCCCCCTGCAGGAAGCCATAGAACCGGTCGAAGCCCTTCTGCAGCGGCCAGTTGCGGAACGGACCGGCCGCCGTCGCCTCGGCCATGGGCGCCAGATGCCACTTGCCCGCCGCGAAAGTGGCGAAGCCATTGTCGCGCAGGACCTCCGCCACCGTCGCCGCCGCCGGCGTGATCGCGCCGCGCATGTTCGGATAGCCGGTGTCCATGTTCGACACTGCCCGGATGCCCACCGCGTGGTGGTTGCGTCCGGTCAGCAGGCAGGCCCGCGAGGACGAGCAGAGCGCGGTGGTGTGAAAGCCGGTGTAGCGCAGCCCCTCTGACGCCAGCCGGTCGATGTTCGGCGTCTCAATGGTCGAACCGTAACATCCCAGATGGGCGAAGCCGGTGTCGTCCAGCACGATCATCACCACGTTCGGCGCGCCCTTTGGCGCCCGTCCGTCCGGCCAGTGAGGCTGGGACTCAGAGACCGTGCGGCCGATCTTGCCGGGGAACTGGGGCTCGGACGGAGAGGTGTAGGACATGGGCGCGCTCCCGGGGCCAGGCGCAGCCCGGCTGATTATGACATTCTTGATGCCAATAATTCCCGGTGCGGGCAGATCGTCAAGGGGTTTGGACCACGACCGCCCCGACTATTGGGAGGCGGCGCGCTCCATCCGCAGCCTGCGCACCAGCAGCCCGGCCATCAGGGCCACCTCGACCCCCTGCCCCACCGCCGCGCCGCCGATCGCGCCCGCGACGCCATAGGGCCGCAACAGCAACAGCACGCCGGCGGCCGCGGCCAGGGCGGCGATGGTGTTGGCCAGGGCCAGGTCGCGATAGGCCTTCAGGATCTGCAGACCCGTGGAGGCCACCACCTGGCTGAGGCTGAGCGCGGAAGCCACGCCCCACAGCAGCACCAGTTCGCCGTCGGCGGCGTATTTGCCCTTGAACATCAGGCCGCAGATCCAGGCCCAGCTTTCGGAGACCAGGAACGACCAGCCGAGCGCGATGACCAGGCCCGGGATGATGGCGATCATCAGGATGCGGCCGAAGCCGGACAGGTCGCCGGCCTCGCGTCGCCGCACCAGATCGCCCCGCGCCACCAGGCTCCAGGACGAGGCCAGCAACGGCAGGGGCCGCAACAGCAGCTGGGTCGCCGACAGCGAGGCCAGGGACGCCGCGCCCAGGGCGCCGGCCACCGCGAAGGCCGAGAAGCGGGCCAGAAGCTCGGTCGTCGTCACCCCCAGGAACAGCCAGCCGGAATTAGCCGCGAAGGCGCGATAGGGCTTGAGGGCCGGCCAGCTGACCTTCACCCCCTGCCCCCGGGTCGCCATCCAGCCGCCCGCCAAGCCGACCAGCCCATAGGCCAGGGCCAGCATGATCAGGATCTCGTCGGCCGAGGGTTTGCGTTCCAGCAAGGTCGCCCCGCCGACCAGGGCCACGCCCAGCACCAGCACGCCGGCGGTCTGGATCAGGGCGGTGCGCGGAAAGCCCCGCGAGAAGGCCAGCAGCCGCACATATTGCTGCAGCAGGAAAGCCGGCACGAACAGGGCCGCGGCCGGGGCGCCATACTCAGACCCCTTGGCCTTGAACACCAGGGCGGCGGCCAGTACGCCGGCTCCCACCAGGGCCAGGAACACCACCGTCACCGCATGCATCAGCCGTTCGATTTCCAGCCGCGCGGGCGAGGTCCCGGCGCCGGGGGCCAGCACCTGAATATGGGGAACGGTGAGCGCGTTCTGCAGGCTGGCCAGGACGAAGCCGATATTGGCCCAGAAGGAGAAGGCCCCGTACTGGTCCGGCGCCGCCAGCCGGATCAGCAGCAGGTTGACCCCGAGATTGAGCAGCGACCAGAGCGCCTGCTCCACCGCCGAGGTCAGATAGCGCGACACGACGCCTGGCTCCTGCCGGGGACCGTCAATAGGTCCGCCCGCGATTGATGCTGTAGCCGAAGCTGGGGCTGAAGGGCAGCACGCCCTTGATGTACTGCTCCACGAACAGGTCGACCTCGGAGATCTTGCTGCGCGGCACGAACACCAGGTCGCCCGGCAGCACCGCGAAGCCGTCGCCCGTGGCGCCGCCGCCGGCCAGATAGGCCTTGAGGTCGATGTCCTTCATCAGGATCCGGCCGCCCGGACGCTGGCGGATCACCACCACGCGCCCGGTGCGGGCGGTGGGCAGGGCGCCGCCGGCGGTCATCACGGCTTGCGCCGGGGTCAGCTGGCCCTTGACCGGCTTGACGCCGGGCTCCTTGACCTCGCCGCCGACGAACACCTGGGCCGAGCCGTAGCTGTTGATCAGCACCTCGACCTGGGGCGCGCGCAGCACCTGGGCATAGGCCTGGGTCAGGGCCTGGTTGGCCTGGTCCACGGTCAGGTCGGCGACCTTGACCCCGCTGACCAGCGGGAAGATCCCACGCCCGTCGGGGCCGATGATCACCTGGCCGTTGAGATCCGGATTGATCAGGAAGCGCAGGGCCAGTTCGTCGCCCGGGCCGAGGCGATAGCGATAGTCTTCCTCAGTCCAATCAGCATAGGCGCCGCCCCAACGGGCGGGCGGGCTGGCCGGGGCTGCATAGGGCGGCTGCGGCTGCGGGTAGGCGACGCCGGGATAGGGGTCGGGAGCCCGGACCGGCGGATAGGCGGCCTGAGCCGGGGGCTGATATTGCGGCGGGTACTGAGGCGCGGGCGCCGGCTGGGGCGCATATTGCGGCGCCGAGGGTCTTGGATAGGCGGGCTGGGCCTGAGGCTGATAATAGACCTTGGGCGGGCCGCTGGGCAGGACCGGCGCGCCGTAGACGGTGGCGGGCGGGCGCGCCGCCTCCCGACGTCGGCTCTCGTGGTGAGCCCCGCCGAACAGGCCCGGCTGAGGATAGGAGCGCGGCAGATCGGGATCGCCGGCGCAGGCGCCGAGCGTCAGGGCGAGCAGGACTGCGGTGAGCCGCCCAGCGGACATGCCGGTCTCCGAGATCGGCCGGCCGCCCAGGATGCGGCGCCGGCTGTCGGAATGTCATGCCAGTCTAGGGTTAGCAAAGGGTTGGCGTCGGCCCCCTCAGCCTTTTGTTAAGGACAAAACCCGTAGACTCCAAAGCTACTTCCGCCACTGGCGCCCTGGCGCTGTCACCCGGCCCGCCCCTGCGCAACCGATGAGTACCGCCGTCTTCGAACAGACGCCTGCCGCGACCGAGGCGCCGCGCCGGCGCATCCAGTCGCCGTTGACGCTGCGCGACCTCCTGACGCCGGTCTTCTATTATCGCCGCCGGGCCATGCTGGCCTTGATGGTCCCGGTGATCCTGGCCTTCGTCGCGGCCCTGCTGGCCCACCCGGTCTATATCGCCCAGTCGCGCCTGCTGATCCTGCTGGGCGGCGACTATGTCTTCAAAGGCTCGGCCAGCGACCCGGGCTCCAGCCAGAGCTTCGACCGGGCGCAGATCGTCCATGCCGAGATGGAGATCCTCGCGGCCCGCAGCCTGCACCTGGAGGCGATCAAGGAGATCGGCCTGGCCAAGGCCTATCCGGGCTTCGCGTCCGCGCCCAACGGTCTGGAACAGGCGGCGGACCGCCTGGAGAAGGACCTGACGATCGACAATATCCCGCAGTCGAACGTCATCGAGATGAGCCTGCGCAACGCCGACCGCCAGGTCGCCGCCGACCTGTTGAACCGCCTGGTCTCGCTCTACGTCGATCGCCGCCGTGAGGTGTTCAAGCGCGCTGATGCGAGCTCGGTCGGCGCCCAGCGCGACGGCCTCAGCCAGCGCCTGGACCAGCTGGAGGGCCAGCTCACCGCCTTCGCCACCGCGCACAATTTCGGCGACTACAATGTCGAGTTCAGCGCCGTTCAGGGTCAGCAGGCGGCGCTGCAGGCCCAGCTCCAGGCCACCGACCAGCAGATCGCCGCCCGGGCCGGCCGCACCTCTCAGCTGGGCCGCCGCATGGACCTGACCCCGTCGGTCGTGCCGCTGTCGACCGACACCGCGCGCTCCGCCCAGCTCGATGCGCTCACCTCCAGCCTGATCGCCCTGCAGGCCCAGCGCCGGGAGGCCGCCGCCAAGTTCCGCGACGGCTATCCGCTGATCGCCGATCTCGACGGCAAGATCGCCGCCCTGCAGGCCCAGATCGGCCAGACCCCGACCTCCCAGACCGCCGCCGAGCACCACGGCCTCAACCCCGTCCGCCAACAGCTCGACAGCGCCTTTGCCGATTCCGAAGGCGAGCTGGCCGGCCTGCGCAGCGGCCGTCGCGCCCTTCAGGCGTCACTGAACGCCGTCAACGCTCGGCTCGACGAACTGGTCCGCATCGGCCCGCAATATCGCGAACTGCAGCGGGCCCGCGACGTGGTCGAAGGCGTCTATCAGGACCTGGCCAAGACGGCGGAGAACGCCAGCCTGGAAAACGCCATGTCCCGCAGCCGCGCCAATGTGCGGGTGATCCAGGCCGCCGACCCGCCGCTGAAGGGCAAGAGCGGCCGCATGATCCTGCTGGCCGCCGGGCTCGG
>NZ_CANCLE010000160.1 GCF_947378715.1 Phenylobacterium aquaticum | reverse complement strand
CCGCAGACCTCCGGCCGGCCCTGACAGCAGTCTTGCATCAGGAAGCCGATGAGCCCGCCGATCTGGTCGTAGTCGGCGGAATAGATCACCGAGCGGCTCTCCCGCCGCGACCGGATCAGGCCGGCGCGGGTGAGGATGGCCAGCTGGGTGGACATGGTGTTGGCCGGCGCGCCGAGCGCCCGCGCGATCTCGCCGGCCGGCACGCCCGCCGCGCCCGCCTGGACCAACAGGCGAAACACCGCCAGGCGACCTGGATGGGCCAGGGCGGACAGGCCTTCGATGGCGTCTTGTGATTCCATAATTCGACGATCGTGGAATCATGGAGGAGAGTCAAGAGCCCGTGGGCTACGACGGCGCACGACCGGTCGGCCTCAGCCAGGCGGCTGATTTTTCTGCATCTTCTCGGCGGAAAGGTTCCTGGTGGAGCCGAGGGGAATCGAACCCCTGACCTCCTCATTGCGAACGAGGCGCTCTACCATCTGAGCTACGGCCCCAGGAGGCGCGGAATAAGCGTTTTCAGACCCGCCCTGTCAAGCACAAGAAAGGCGTCTTGCCGCCGCAGGGGCCGGCCGGGCGCTTGCCAGGGGGCGCCGCGCCCCGCTAAACCCAGGCCATGGGCAAATTCATCTACTTCATCGTCGACAATCTGTTCGGGCTCCTGTCCCTGGCGATCGTGGTCAGCGCGATCCTGTCGTGGCTGGTGGCCTTCGACGTGATCAATCTGCGCAATCCCATGGTGGGCAACATCTGGCGCTTCCTGGACGCGGTGACCCAGCCGATCCTGCGGCCCTTCCGGCGGATCATTCCCGCGCTGGGCGGCGTCGATATCAGCCCGATCATCGTGCTGCTGATCATCGAGGGCGCGCGCCGCTATCTGCTGCCGCTGATTTTCGGACCCCTCATCGCCGTCCTAGGCTGACATCGCCGTGCGCCTGGCGGTGCGGGTGACGCCCAAGGGCGGCCGCGACGCCGTGGACGGCTGGAGCCTCGACCCCGCCGGCCGGCCGCTGCTGAAGCTGAGGGTCAGCGCCGCGGCCGCCGATGGCGCGGCCAACGCCGCGGTCATCGCCCTGCTGGCCAAGGCCGTGGGCCGGCCGAAATCGGCCCTGCGCATCCTCTCCGGCGAGACCGCCCGGGTGAAGCTGATCGAGATCGAGGGGCTGGAGCCCGAGGCCCTCGCCGCCAAGCTGGGCGCGCCGCCGGCGAACTGAACAGGGTTCGGGGCGCCGCAGGCGCAGAAAAGAGTTGTCCACGAACCCCACGAACCACACGCACGGGTCGGCGCCGACCCAGACCGATCTAACCAACCTCTGACGGCGGTATCGGGGCGTGACCGCCCCTTTTGCTGTTCGTGTGGTTCGTGTGGTTCGTGTGGTTCGTGGATAAAATCCCTTACCGCGTCAGGGATTGTAGGCGCGCTCGCCGTGGGCGGCCATGTCGAGGCCTTCCTCGATGGCGTCCTCGCGGGCGCGCAGGCCGATGGCGCGCTTGAGGACCAGGACCAGGATGAGGCTGGCGCCCGCCGACCAGGCGCAGACGGCGGCGACGCCGATGGCCTGGACGCCCAGCTGCCGGACCATGTCCATGCCCGGCGCATAGCCGGCCCCGCCGGCCGGGCGGGCGGCCAGCACCGCCACCAGCAGGGTTCCCAATATGCCGCCGATCCCATGGACGGCGAAGACGTCGAGGCTGTCGTCGATGCGGACCTTGTGCTTCACCAGCTCGACCGCCTGGTAGCAGATCAGGCTGCCGGCGGCGCCCAGCAGCACGCCGCCCAGGGGGCCGACGAAGCCCGAGGCCGGGGTGACAGTGGCCAGGCCCGCCACCACGCCGGTGACCAGGCCGACCATGCTGGCGCGGCCGAAGCGGCGATATTCGATCAGGGCCCAGGTGAGGCCGGCGGTCGCCGCCGACAGATGGGTGGCGATCAGGGCCGAGCCGGCGTCGCCATTGGCGGCGAGCGCGCTGCCGGCGTTGAAGCCGTACCAGCCGACCCACAGCATGCCGGCGCCGATCATGGTCATGCCCGGATTGTGCGGCGGCGAGACATGGGGATAGCCGTCGCGCGGGCCCACCGCCCAGGCGATGACCAGGGCCGAGACCCCGGCGGTCGCGTGCACCACCAGGCCGCCGGCATAGTCCATGACATGCAGCCGGCCGAGCCAGCCGCCGCCCCATACCCAGTGGCAGACCGGGGCATAGATCAGGAGCAGCCACAGGCCGGAAAAGGCCAGGACGGCCGAGAACTTGATGCGCTCCACGAAGGCCCCGACCATCAGGGCCGGGGTGATGATGGCGAAGGTCATCTGGAAGCCGAAGAACACGCTTTCCGGCAGGCCGCCGACCCGGGCGTCACGGGGGACATGAACCAGGCCCGCCTTGGCCAGGTCGCCGATCAGCGGCCCCGTCCCGGAGAAGGCCAGGCTGTAGCCGCCCAGCAGCCACAGCACCGAGGCCAGGCAGGCGATGGCCACGCAATGGGTCATGACCGAAAGCACGTTCTTGGCCCGCACCAGCCCGGCATAGAACAGGGCCAGGCCCGGCAGGGTCATGAACAGGACCAGCGCCGTGGCGCTGAGAATCCAGGCGGTGTCGCCCGAGTTGGCGGTCATGGCGTCGTCTTCCCCCGTGATGTCCGGCGGACGCGACGCGCCGGGAGGGGGTCTATTGCCAGAGGCCGGCCCGAAGGGGCGCCTATTTTTTCAGCGGGTCAGCGGAATTTTTGACCGCCCGCAGCGGAAAAACAACGCAGGGCTCGGCGTCAGGCGGCCATGGCCGGCATGTTGGGGGGCAGGACATTATCCAGCGCCAGCAGGCTGACGATGTTGGTGTCGATGGTCATGACCCCGGCCACGAAGGCGGTGGAGTCGGCGCTGCCGACATCGGGCGCCGGCTGGATCAGGCCCTCGGTGACCAGCAGGATGTCGGAGACTGCGTCGACCACCAGGCCCATCTGGGCGTCGCCGATCTGGGCCACGACCACCACGGAGGCGGGGCCAGGGGTGGCGGGGCCGAGGCCCAGGCGGGCGCCCAGGTCGATGACCGGCAGGATTGCGCCGCGCAGGTTCATCATGCCCAGCACATGGGGCGGGGCGTGGGGCAGGGGCGTGGTGGTGGTCCAGCCGCGGATCTCGCGCACCGCCATGATGTCGATGGCGTAGGCCTGGTCGGCGATGCGCACCGAGATCAGCTCGGCGCCGGGCGACGGAATACGGGAATCCCCCATGGACTCGGACCTTCTTCATAAGGACAGGGCCCGCGACGCCAGGGAGGGCGACGGGCCGAGGACATACTGACGCGCTATCTTTTGTAAGCCGTTAACAGGGCAGGGTTTTCTCCGCCGGCTGGCGCCCGGTGGCGCAGCGCGGCAGGATGGGGACATGTCCGACCGCGCCCAGCTCGCCCGCCTGATCTCAGACGCCCGCCGCATCGTCGCCTTCACCGGGGCGGGGATCTCTACGGAGTCCGGCATTCCAGACTTCCGCTCGCCGGGCGGGGTGTGGAGCCGGATGAAGCCGATCACCTTCCAGGAGTTCACCGCCGACCCCGACAAGCGCCATGAGGCCTGGAGCCGGGCCTTCTCCGGCAAGGCCGGCTGGACGGGCCGGGCGCCCAATGCCGGTCACTTCGCCCTGGCCCGGCTGGCGGCCCAGGGGCGGCTCTCCAGCGTCATCACCCAGAATGTCGACAATCTGCACCAGGATTCCGGCGTGCCGGCCGAGCGGGTGATCGAGCTGCACGGCAACGCCAGCTACGCGACCTGCCTGGACTGCGGAAGCCGCCACGAGCTGGAGGATCTGCGGGCGCCCTTCCTGGAGCGCGACGAGATCCCGACTTGCCGGTGGTGCGGCGGGCTGGTGAAGACGGCGGTGATCTCCTTCGGCCAGTCCATGCCGGCCGGACCCATGCGGGCGGCGGAAGACGAGACCTTGGCCTGCGACCTGTTCCTGGTGCTGGGCTCGTCCCTGACGGTGTTCCCGGCGGCGGGATTTCCCCTGCTGGCCAAGCGGTCCGGCGCAACCCTGGCGATCCTCAATCGCGAGCCGACCGAGCTGGACCGGGTCGCTGACCTGGCCCTGCAGGGTGAAATCGGCCCCATCTTGAGTGAAATCGTGCCGTAAAGCGCAGAAAAAGATGCTCAGGGGGCTTCGCAAGCGGGCGCAAAGACATTAATCGCCCGCGACATGATTCATCCGAAGAACCACAGCTTCAACGATCGTCAGGCGGCCTCGGCCGCGGCGAAGAAGGCCCTGCTCGAGAAGTTCAAGCCCAAGCCTGCGGTCACCGACCCGCTGATCGAACAGCGCAAGGCGGAGAAGGAGCTCGAGCTGGAGATCCTGCGCGAGGAGCGCCGCAAGGCGCGTGAGATCCGCCGCGCCGCCGCAGAGGCCGCCGACGCCATCCGCCGCGAGGAGGAGGCGATCACGGAGGAGGCCCGCGAGCTGGCCCTGCGCGCCGCCCAGAAGGCGGCCCGCGACGCCCGCTACGCCGCCCGCAAGCAACGCCGGAACTAGACGGCCGGGGCCCCGCCCGCCCTGTCCCTGCGTCAGCCAAGGCTCTTGGCCCCGGCGTCCTCGCGTGCAAGGTTGATGGCAATCTCTACTCCAAGTTGGCGAGTTCCATGATCCTCCCCCTGTTGCTTTCCGCCGGCCTCATGCTGAGCGCCGAAGCCGTTCCCGCCGCCGGTGGCACGACCGCCCCGCCGCCCGCCGCCGCGCCTGCGCCCCAACCCAAGAAGGTCTGCACGACGACGACCGACCTCGGCTCGCGCCTGCCGGTGCGGATCTGCCGCACGCCCGAGCAGGCCGCGGCCATCGCCGAGGCCTCGAAGCAGGCGCTGCAGGACATGCAGAAGGTCGGCGCCGCGAACTCGCAATAGGCTGGTAGGTCAGGTCTCGCCGGTCAGATCCCGGCGGGCCTTTTCCAGTTCATCGGCATAGCGCCGCGTGGCGTAGGCCTCCGACAGCACGCCCAGTACCTGGCCCTGGTCATCGACCACCACCAGCTCGTCGCTCTGGGTCTGGTCGAAGGCGGTCATGATCTCCTTGATGCTCAGCTCGGGGCTGAGCACGGCGTCGCGATTGATGGCCAGCGTCGTCAGGCTGTGGCCGGCCGCGTCCTCGGCATAGGCCGCCGCGGTCTGGACCAGGCCGGCATAGCGTCCGGCGGCGTCGGTCAGCACCACCCGCTTGGTCCCGCCCAGGGGAAAGCGACGACGGAACTCGGCCAGGTCGGCGTCGGCGGCGATGGAGGGCGCGCCAGTGCGCATCATCCGCCCGGCGGTGAGGGTGCGGATCCAGCCGACATCGTGGGCCGAGCGGATCGTTTCGCCGCGCAGGTGCAGCCGCCAGGTGGAGAAGGAATAGCCAAAGGTCTCCCGCACCACGGCGCTGGCGATCAGCGAGGCGACCAGGGTGGCGGCGGTGACGGTGAAGTCGCCGGTGGTCTCCAGCACCAGGAAGGACATGGTGAGCGGCCCGCCGACGATGGCCACGCCCAGGGCGCCCATGCCGACCAGGGCCGCCACAGTGGGGTCGAGCACCGGCAGGAAGGTGGCATAGGCCGCCAGGTGGGCGAAGGCCTGGCCGACCAGGGTGCCCAGGAACAGGGCGGCGAAGAACAGCCCGCCCCGGAAGCCGAAGCTTAGCGACAGGATCGACGCCGCCGCCTTCATGGCCGCAAGCGTCAGCAGCAGCTTCAGCCCGAGGTCGGCCTCAAGGTCCAGGGCCAGCGCCCCGTGCCCGGCCGAGAGGGTCTGGGGGGTCATCAGGGCGATGCCGGCCAGCAGCAGCCCGCCGACCGCCGGACGGAACACCGGCGGGATCGGCATCTTCACCGTCCATTGGTCGGCCAGGGCCACCAGCCGCATCATCATCACCCCCACCCCGGCGGTGACCAGGCCCAGCAGGGCGTAGAGGCCATAGACCGGCCAGGTCTGGACGGCGGTGACCGAGGTCCCGAGCAGATAGGTCGGCGCCCCCAGGCTCTTGGCCACCAGCACGGCGGCCAGGGCGGCTGCGGCCACCGGGGCGATATTGGCGACCGTATAGGCCCCGATGACGATCTCGAAGGCGTAGAAGGCCCCGGTCAGCGGCGCGCCAAAGGCTGCGGCTATGGCCGCCCCGGCCCCGGCTCCCACCAGGGTGCGCAGGTCGGCGCGGCGCAGGGCCAGGGCCCGGCCGATCAGCGAGCCCGCCGCGCCGCCGGCCTGGGCGTAGGCGGCCTCCAGCCCCACCGAGGCCCCGGCGCCGTTGGACAGCAGGGTCTGGGCGCAGATGAAGGCGCTGTCGCGGCCCGACATCCGCCCCCCGTGCAGGGCGTTGGCCTCCACCGGGTCGACGGCGCCGCCCGGGCTGTAGCGCTGCCAGAGCCAGGTCCCGAGCCCCAGCACCAGGCCGCCGGCCGGAATGGCCAGCACCCGCCAGGGGACGATCGCTGCCTGGGCGCTCAGCCGCTGCTCGGGATCAAAGGCGAACAGGAAGATCTGCAGGCCGTGGGCGATCTTGGCCTGGAAGGTGGCCAAGGCCCCGGCCGTCGCCCCCACCAGGATCGCCACGGCGATCAGCCACAGCTCGCTGGACCGGATCTGGCGCCGGACAAAGGCCAGCCACTTCAGCGGCTGGGGACGGGAAAGCGAGGTCGGAACCTGGACCATGGGGGCTGTTAGCTTGGAATGTAAACAATAGTAAAACCATAGGAATTCCGCGCGCGAGCCAGGCCGCAGGCGGTTAAGACGCCCTTAACCTCAACCCCTGCCGGTCCTGGAGAGCGACATGTCGGAAAACCTGGTCGAGCTGGCGACGAGCCGCGACGCGCGCTTGAGCCGGACCCCCGATCCCCACCCCCTGGTGGCCGAGATCGTCGAGGCCCTGATGGCGTTGAGCGGCGAGGCTCACCGTGAGGTGGTGGTCGATCGCATCGCCCAGGGACGGCATCGCGCCGCCCGCGCCGCCAGCCCGGCCCTGCGCGACGAGGTGTTCCGGGCGTTCGACGCCCATCGCCATGTCGACGGCGAGCACCCGTCCCTCTTCCACCTGCGGTTTGGCGAGGGCTCGCACCGCTGGTCGCTGGCCCCGGCGGCCATGGCCTTCATCGACGCCCGTGGGGAGATGTGCTGATGGCCCTGGCCCGCGCGATCCCTCAGCCCAACCTCGGCTGGCTCTGCCTCTGGGCGGGTCTGTCCTGCACGGCGGCGTCCTGCGGCTTGCTCCTGGGCGCCTGCCTGCGCTGATCGGCCAAGCCTGGGCTTGTGTTCGAAGGCTCCAAGTCAAAAAGTTAGAGCATTTCTTGTTCCGAATAGTGCGTCACACTTTTCGGGAAATGCTCTAGGGTGAGGGTCGGCTGAGATCCCCGCGCCTTCAGGAGCCGCCATGACCCCCAGCCAATCTCTCGTTCGCCTGGGCGGCGTGGTCGTGCTGGCCGCCGCCCTGAGCGCCTGCGCCGGTCCCCGGATCCTGACTAGCCTGTCGCCGGAGACGCTGAAACTCGCCCCGGGCGGGGTCGCTCTGCTGCCGGGCGCGCCGGGCCCGTCGCCGGTGGGCGACCTGGTCGGCGCCCGCCTGGCGTCGCGCGCGCCCAAGGCCGGCCAGGGCCCGGACTATTATGTCGTGGCCGCGCAGTCGGCGCGGGTCGGCAAGATCGGGGTGATGGGCTCCACGCCCACCGGCGCCCCGCCGGCCTGGGTCGAGGCCCCGCGCAAGTCCGGCTGGCGGTTCTGGACCGGCGACAAGCCGGTGCGCACCGTCTCCCTGACCGTGCTGGACGCCAGGACCGGCAAGAAGCTGGCCGATGCGACCGCCGCCGACGGCCATGCCGGGGACCGCCAGCCGCTATCGGCCCTGGTCGACGCGGCCCTGGCCCGGGCCGGCCTGATCACGCCCTGACGCCGAAGGCGAAGATCGCGCCTCGGCCGGGCGCGCTGTCGCAGTCGACGAAGCCGCCCTGGCGCTGGGCCACCACCCGCACAAAGCTGAGGCCCAGGCCCACCCCTTCGGTCTTGCCGTCCCCGAACCGCTTGAAAGGCTCGAACAGCGAGGCCTTGTCCTGGGCGCTGAGGCCCGGCCCCTCATCGGCGATCTTCAGCACCCAATAGGCCGCCCGCGCCCCACGGCCCCGGGCCAGGACGCAGGTGATCCGCCCGCCCTCGGGGCTGAACTTCACCGCATTGCCCAGCAGATTGCCGATCGCCCGGGCGGTCAGGGCCTCGTCGCCCAGGACGATGACGCTCTCCGGGGCCTTGGTCTCGACGTTCAGCCCCTTGGCCCGCCACTGGGGCCAGAGGTCGTCGACGGCCTGGACCAGCAGGTCGGCCAGGTCGAATTGGACCGGGCGCAAGGCCGAGGACTCCGCCCGGGCCAGCTGCACGAAGCCGTCGGCCAGGGCCAGGGTGCGGCGCGCATAGCCGGCGATCCGGGCCGACAGCGCCTCCGGCCCGCCGGCCTGGCGCGGATTGTCCAGCAGGGCCAGGATCGAGCTCTGGGGCGAGCGCATGTCGTGGGTGAGCAGTTGCAGCGCCTGTTCGCGCTGGCGGTGGGCGGACTCGAGCGCGCTGACATCGGCGAACCGCAGGATCCGGCCGGCGGCCTGGCCGGGCGCGGCCTGGCGGGCGGCGGCGTTGGCCATCTCCACCCGATCGTGGGCGTCGAGCACCAGGGTGGCGTCGGGCAGGGCGGTCAGGGCGTCGGCGGCGAAGCGGCGAAGCGCGCTCATCCGGTCGATGGCCTGCTCCAGCAGCCAGGCCTGGCGGCCGACCAGGTCGGCGGCGGGGGCCGGGTCGGCGCTCGCTGGCCCCATGGCTGGATC
>NZ_CANCLE010000159.1 GCF_947378715.1 Phenylobacterium aquaticum | reverse complement strand
ACCAGCTTCATGCGCGGCTCGAACATCGGTCGACCCTCGGCGGCGCGGAAGCCGTTGGCCATGGGCTCGCAGATGTTGAGATCGACCCGGCGGGTCCACATGCGGGTCTCGGCCCGTTCCTCGGCATTGGTCCCGATCAGCGACGGGGTGGGGTGCTTTTCTTCCAGATATTCGCAGATCACCGTGATCTCGCTGATCACCGCGCCGTCGGCCAGCTCCAGGGCCGGCGTCTGGCCGGCCACATTGACCTTGTCCTGATAGGGCGGCTTGCGGTTCTCGCCGCCGCGCAGGTCGACATCGACCATGGGCAGGGTCAGGCCCTTCTCGGCCGCGAACATCCGCACCACGTGGGGGTTCGGTCCGACGGAATTGTAGAGTTTCATGGCGAGGCTCCCTGATCTGTTGGCGGCGACTTGTCGGGACGGGGCCGCCGCCGTCAAGCCGGACCCGACGTCAACTTTTCACAGGGGCCCAAACCGGGCTTTGCCTCCGGTACGTCAAGTTTCTAGGGTCTGGCCCAAAGAGCTTCTGGGAGGATGCGCCATGGCCGAAGAGCCGATCCTGTTGACCGACGATCCGGCGCCCCATGTGCGCCGCCTGACCCTGAACCGGCCCGCCAAGCGCAACGCCCTGTCCAACGCCCTGCGCGGCGAGATCTTTGCGGCGCTCGAGGCCGCCGATCGCGACCCCGAGGTGCGGGTCATCGTGCTGCGCGGGGCAGGGACCTGCTTCTCCTCCGGCTACGACCTGTCGAGCCTGGGCGAGCTGCCCTACTACACCGCCGGCGGCCAGGGTCAGTGGGCGCGCCACGTGGTCGAGGGGTGCTTCCGGGTCTGGGACCTGGCCAAGCCGGTGATCGCCCAGGTGCATGGCTGGTGCCTGGCCGGCGGCTCCGAGCTCGCCGTGGCCTGCGACCTCGTCTATGTCGCCGAAGACGCCCAGATCGGCTATCCGGCGGTGCGCACCATGAGCCCGCCGGACAACCAGTACCACGCCTGGATCGTCGGCATGCGCGCGGCCATGGAGCTGATGCTGACCGGCGACGCCTTTGACGGGCTGGAGGCGGTCCGCCTGGGCTTCGCCAACCGCGCCTTCAAGCTCGAGGAGTTGGAGGCGCAGGTGCTGGCCATGGCCAGCCGCATCGCCAAGGTCGACCCCGAACTCGCCCAGCTGAACAAGCGGCTGGTCCATCGCCAGATGGAGGCCATGGGCATGCGCGCCGGCCTGCGGGCCGGCACCGACCTGCACGCCCTGGGCTGGCACACGCCCGCCAGCCGCGCCTACATGGCCGAGCTGCGCCAGGGGGTGACCCAGGCCCTGCAGAGCCGCGACGCGGTGTTCAACGACTACCGCGCCGGCGACAAGCCGGAGCCGGGCTGACCATGACCCTCGATGAAATCGCCGCCCTCGCGGCCCGCTTCTTCGACGCCATCGAGGTCGGGGACGTCGCCGCCGTGGCCGACTGCTACGCCGACGAGGTGGCCATCTGGCACAATACCGACCGCCAGATCGAGACCAAGGCCGACAATGTGAAGACCTTGTCGGGCTTCATCCGCCACATCCCGACCCGGCGCTATGAAGACCGGCGGCTGACCGTCTTTCCCGGTGGCTTCGTCCAGCAGCACCTGCTGGTCGGCGTGCGGCCGGACGGCAAGCGGGTCGAGCTGCCGGCCTGCCTGGTCTGCGCGGTGGCGGGCGGCAAGATCACCCGTCTGGACGAGTATTTCGACTCTGAGCAAGTCGCGGCCTGGGCGCGCTGATCTCCCGCTGGCCGCCTCTTGCGCGCGGCGTTCCGGCGCCTAAATCTTCGATCGCCTGAAACTCAAACCGACAGGAGGTCATTGTGATTCATGTGATTTCCATTGCGCCGACCGAGGGCGGATGGCGGGTGAGCGTCGATGACGCCGCGCTGCCCGGTCTCTTCGCGAGCGGCGCCGAGGCGGAACGCGCGGCCCAGGCCGTGGCGGAGCGCTTCGCCGCCCGGCGGGCCCCCGTCAAGCTTGACGTCCAGCTGCCTGACGGGACCCGGGCGGCCCGGTTCGTCTCTGCGCCCGGTCCCGTCAGACAGGGCTCGCCCATCCTGTGGCGAGACCCTTTGGCGCGGGCGATCCAGCCAGCCTGAACCGTCATCACCTCGTGATCCGGGTGTGCGACCCAAGTCGCCGCTCCCCAAGAGTCGTGAGAATCTCATGGATATGTCTCATCAATTGGAAATGGGCGGCCGCCGGCCGCTGTGGCCGCATTTCGATCACCTGTTGCGGCCCGTCATCGGCTTCAATCGGCCGCGCGATGTCTTGAAGGATCCCGGCCTTGATCGCGTCGAGAAGCGCGCGATCCTTTCCAGCTGGGCGTCGGACGCCTGCGCGGTCCCAGACCGTCCGACCCTGAGGCAGGCGCCGGGCGCCGATATGCCGGTCCCCCTGCTCGAGGTGCTGGAGGCTTTGGCCAGGCTTGATGAGGTCCGGGCCGATGCGTGAGCTGGCTGCGAACGCCTTCAAGACCCTGGCGGTTCTCACTCCGCTGGCCCTGGCGGTCGCCGCCCTGATCATGGCGATTCGGCCCTACTGACCGCAGCCGGGCTTTGCGCATAAGCTTGGGTCATGAGCCAGACCCTGATCCGCCGGGCGGGACCCGAGGACGCGCCTTTGCTCGGCGTCGTCGGCCCGGCGGCCTATGCCGAGGCCTACGCCTTCCTGTGGGACCAGCCCGCCGCCTATGCCGCACATCTGGCGACCTTCAGCGCCGCCGCCTTCGCCGCCGCCCTGGCTCAGCCCCGGACCCGCGTCTGGATCGCCCATGCCGACGGCGCGGGGGTCGGCTTCCTGTTGATGAACCTCGACACGCCCGACCCGATCGCCGCGCGGCCGGGCGGGGCGGAACTGGCGCGGATCTATCTGCTCGGTCCGGCGCGCGGTCGCGGCCTTGGTGAGCGATTGCTCCAGGCCGCCCTGGAGGAGGCGAAGGCGGAGGGCGCGGCCTATGCCTGGCTCGACGCCATGGCCGCCGCCGACTGGGCCCACGGCGCCTATGGCCGCTGGGGCTTTCGCGAGACGGGCAAGATCCGCTTCGAGAACGGGACCAAGCCCGAGCTGTCGGACATGGTGGTGATGACGCGGGAATTGGGGTGACGCCCCAAACGCAAAACGCCCGGTCTCGCGACCGGGCGTTTCGATGATCAGCGAAGTCTGTCGGGCTTAGGCCGCGACGGCCTTGATCAGGCTCTTGTTCAGGATGGTGATGGCCGCGTCGCGGTCGATGCGCTCAATGGCGGCGACTTCGCGGGCCATGCGGTCCAGGGCCGATTCGTAGAGTTGACGCTCCGAATAGGACTGTTCCGGCTGGTTCTCGGCGCGGTGCAGATCGCGCACCACCTCGGCGATGGAGATCAGGTCGCCGGAATTGATCTTGGCTTCATATTCCTGGGCGCGACGCGACCACATGGTGCGCTTCACGCGGGCGCGGCCCTTCAGGGTGGTCAGGGCTTGGCTGACCACATTGCCTTCGGCCAGCGAGCGCAGGCCGGCGCCACGCGCCTTGGCGGTGGGGACGCGCAGGGTCATTTTCTCGTGGTCGAACGTGATCACATAGACTTCGAGCGAATAGCCGGCGACTTCCTGAGTTTCGATCCCTTGAACCTGCCCTACGCCATGGGCCGGATAGACCACGTGATCGCCAACCGAGAATTCCAGACCGCTCTTGCTCATTCGCTCAAGTCCTTTCGACCTCGTCCGGCCCGCCTACGCAACGCCTTGTCAACTCGATGCTCCAAAGACAAAACCAGCCCCTCCGCAAGACCTGCGCGGCGCTGTTCGCTTGGAGAACGGAATAGACCTCTAAGACACCCTTCGCCTTTTGAAGGCGTACGTCGGCCGGCAACGGCTCTTCTGCAAAAACGACAGGGCGCGCGTGCTCGCTTTCGCCATGTCACTTAAGACACTAGCATAAAATTCAGCCGAATGAAAGGCTTGCCCCGGCGCGGACTCGCGAGGGCCGGGGAATGGCGCGCAACGCCTTGTGGCTCAAGACCCGGCGCCGGGCTTCTCGCTGAAGTACTTTTCGAACTTGCCGGTCTCGCGTTCGAAGTCCTCGCGGTCGGCCGGCGGCTCACCCTTGACGGTGATGTTCGGCCAGACCTTGGCATAGTCGGAATTGATCCGCAGCCACTTGCCGTCCGGGTCGTCCTCGGTGTCCGGCTTGATCGCGTCGACGGGGCATTCCGGTTCGCAGACGCCGCAGTCGATGCATTCGTCCGGATTGATCGCCAGGAAGTTCTCGCCCTCGTAGAAGCAGTCCACGGGACACACCTCCACGCAGTCCATGAACTTACATTTGATGCAGGCGTCCATGACGATGTAGGTCATCGCGGCGATCTTTCTCCGGGCGGAATTCCCTAGGAAGGCGCGGGTTTTCACGGCGCAGGGCCGCGATGTCAATGCCGGGTGGCGTCGCGCGACCCGAAGATATCTGCAAGCCCTGATAGCCATCCGGTGCGGAGGTTTCCTGATGATCCCGGTGATCGTGCGCGCGCTCAGCCCGCGCATGGCCGACGGCGAGCGCACCCACCTCGGCCGCGCGCCCATCGACATGGCCCTGGCTCTGGTCCAGCACGAAGCCTACGCCGCCGCCCTGACGGCGGCGGGCGGGCAGGTGACCGTGCTGGCGGCCGACGACCTCCTGGCCGACTGCGCCTTCGTCGAGGACGTGGCGGTGGTGCTGCCGGAACTCAGCCTGGTCTGCCGTCCCGGCGCCGCCTCGCGCCGGCCGGAGGCCGCCCAGGTCGCGCCCTTCCTGCCCGCCGACCGCCCCCGGGTCGACCTCGCGGCCGGAACCCTGGACGGCGGCGACGTGCTCGTGGTGGGGCGCCGGATTTTCGTGGGCCTGTCGACCCGCACTTCGCCGGAAGGTCTCGCCGCCTTCGAGGCCGCCGTCGCGCCGCACGGCTATGCGGTGATCGGCGTGCCTGTGCCCGGCGCCCTGCATCTGAAGACGGCGGCCACGGCGCTCGGCCCCGACCGCCTGCTGGTCAATCCGGCCTGGGTGGAACCCGCCGCCTTTGAGGGCTTCGCGATCCTTGAGGTGGCAGAGGACGAACCTTTCGCCGCCAACACCCTCAGCCTTGCCGGGACCCTGTTCACGCAGGCCGGCGCGCCCGGGACCTTCGAGCGCCTGACACGGGCCGGCTACGCCCCCGTCGCGCTGGAGATCAGCGAGTTCGCCAAGGCCGAGGCCGGCCTGACCTGCCTCAGCCTGATCGTCCCAGCCTTGGGATGAGGTCGAGCAGGCCTTTGCGCGCCGGCGCAGGCGCGGGGGTCAGGGTGATCACCCGCTCCGTCGCCGCCTCCACGGCGGCGCGTGAATAGACCAAGGGCGCGTATTGGCCGGAGACCCACAGTGGGAACAGGTCGCGATAGTGCGGGCTGTCGGGGTCGCCGGACTGGCCAGGGGTGTTGATCACCCGGCTGTTGTCCCAGCCGCCCACGTCCAGGACCATGCGGAACGAGGCCCCGGCGGTCAGGTGGAAGTCATCCTCGCGCCAGGTGGCGGCCATGGGCGACAAGGCCGTTCCGCCCATGGGGGCGGGGCCGGCGCTCATCGCCGCGCGCTGGGCGGGGCCGGCCAGGGGCGTCAGCGCATGGTGGAACTCGGCCATATGCAGCCGGCCCCAGCTCCAGGTGGTCAGGTCCGGCCCCATGCGGGTGGCGAGCTCATCCAGGGTGGCGCTCAGCGAATCCAGCAGCACCGCGTCGCGGGCGGCGGCCGGATCGGGGCCCAGGGCCGCGTCAGGATGCTGCAGATAGGCGGTGACCGCGGCGATGTCCCCCTGGCCCAGGATCGGCCGTGCGGCGGCCGGGGCGGTGCGGGCGATCAGGACGCCGCCCAGGTGCTTGCCGGCCCAGGCCTCATAGATCACCGCCGCGGCGCTATTGGCCTCGGTCCGCAGGTTCCAGGCCCGCAGCAGGGTCAGGGCCTCGTTCAGCCGCCGGTCCTCGCTGGAGAGTGGGCCCAGAAGGGCGATCACAGGTCGGGCGCCGACATTGGTCGGGTCGGTCTGCAGGGCCATGGCGTCGGCGATACTGATCTTGGGATTGGCGGCCAGCACCTCGCTGATCCGGGTCAGGCGCGAGGCGTTTGTCCATTCGAAGCCGACCTTGCGCTCGGCCACGGGATAGCCGTCGGGCAGGTTCATGGCGTTGGCCGTGGCGATCCAGCCCTTGGCTGGGTCGGCGGCGCTGGGCAGTTCGTCGGCCTTCAGGAAGCCGTTCCATTCATAGCGGCCGTCGCCGGGAACGGGGGTTAGGCCGTCCCAGTTCGGACGCCTCGGCACGCGAGCCGCCGCCACCCAGCCGATATGGCCGGCGGTGTCGGCATAGACCTGGTTCACCGAGGGCGAACCCCAATGCTCCAAGGCGGCCTTGAAGGCCTCCCAGCTCTTGGCGCCCATATAGCCGGTGGACCCGAAATAGGCGCTGGTCCCCGGCGCGGCCCAGACCGAGCGCAGGGCGAAGGCGCGATGCTTGTCGGGGCTGGCATGGATCACCGGCCCATGGCGGGTGAATTTCAGCACTATGGTCCGGGGCTTGGCCTCGCCCTTGACGGTCAGGGCTTCCCGCACGGTGCGCATCCGCTCCCAGCCCTGGCCATAGCGATAGAGGTCGGGGTCCTTGGGGTTGGTCTCATAGACATAGAGATCCTCCTGGTCGGCCGGGAAGATGGTCAGGCCGAAGGCCGAGGTGTCGTTGTGGCCGATCGAGACGCCGGGCAGGGCGGGCTCGCCGGCGCCGATCACCGAGAAGCCGGGCGCCTCCAACTGCACGATGTAGCGCAGGGACGGGACGCTGTGCTCGCGGTGCGGGTCATTGGCCAGGATCGGCCTGCCGGTGTCGGTATGGCTGCCGGCGATGGTCCAGTTGTTGGAGCCGATGGCCTCCGGCGGAACATCGAGGGCGGAGCGCCTTTCCGGCGGGCCAGAGAACTTCACCCCGGCCGTGCCGCGCTGATAATCGTCCAGCACATTGGCAGGGATGTCGCAGGGATCGAGCCCCTCGGGGATCTTGGTCGTCCAGGCAGGCTCTATGTTCTTGTAGAGCTTCGCCGCCTCCAGCCCGCCCGCGCAGGCGATGTGGGCGCGGCCGACCTCGTTGGGGACATTGCGGGTCAGGCCCTGACTGCGGATGCGAACCACATCGTCGGGGCTCCACAGGTCCGGCTGGCTGCCGGCCAGCTTGAACTCCATCGGCAAGGGCCGGGTCCCGGCGCGGATCTCGCCGACATAGGCGTTGATCCCGGCTGTGAAGGCTTCGGTGGAACTGCGCGCATCCGGACCATAGCTGGCCCATTCGACCTTCATGTCGCCGCGATAGAGGAACAGCCGCGCCGCCCGGTCCTGGGCCACGTAGTCGGGCCCGAAATCCTTCGCCAGCAGGCCCAGGCCGCGCTTGCGCCACAGGTCGACCTGCCACAGCCGGTCGCGAGCGACATTGTAGCCCTGCAGGAAGAAGGCGTCGCGGACGCTGCCCGCATAGATATGCGGAATGCCCCAGCGATCGACCCGGATCTCGGCGGGCTTCTCCAGCCCCGCTACCGCATGGGCCTCGGTGGCCGGCGCGGCGAGGGCCCGGCTCGCGGCCACGGCGATGGCGAAGGTGATCAGACCCAGGCGCTTCATGTTGTTTCCCCGCTTTGCGGCCATGGTGGACCGCGCTGGGGGATGGGCCAAGGGGCCTTACCCCTCCAGCGCCGCGTAAAGCCCCCGCGCTTCCGCCGGAGGGCCGCGGCGGTCGCCCAGCCCTTCCACCGTCACGGCGATTAGCCGGCCCCCGACCGCGAAGACCAGGCGGTCGCCGATCTTCACCGGCCTCGCGCACTTGTCGATGCGGGTCTCTGTCCCGGCGCGGGTCAGGCGCACCTTGCCCTCATCCACGAACTTGGCGGCGAGGCTGCGGGTCTTGAAGAACCGCGCGCGCCACAGCCAGACATCGGCGCGGCAGGCCTCGTCGGTCATCCGCGGCTCATCCAGGAAAGCCCTACCCCCTTGCGGGGAGGGGAATTGCGTATGACTGCAGCGCGGTTGCTCCCCTCCTGGGGGAGCTGGCCCGAAGGGCCTGAGGGGGACTTTGACTCCCTCAGCTGACCTGCGAACCGCCCAAAAGGACCATCAAAGTCCCCCTCACCCGGCCAAGCGGCCGGGAGCTCCCCCAAGAGGGGAGCAACCAGTCCGAGCTTGGCCCTCGGCGCGGCCGTATTTCGAACGCGGATCATCCGCTCACCTCCGGCTTGCGCGGCGCGCGACGGCGCTTGGAGCGGCGCGCCTGGAGCGGGGCCGGGGGCGACGAGGGCTTCAGGGCCGCCAGCGCCGCGAAGGGCGACGCTGGGGGCTTGTGTTCGTGGTCGGCCTCGGGGCGGTCATTGCGGCGACGCCAGGCGCTGGGCTCGCCCGGCGCGGTCCGGGCGGCGGGGACGAAGCCCAGGGCCTTGAGGATCTCGCGGGCCTCGGTCTCGCTCCAGCCCAGGCCCGTTCGGGCCTCGTCCGACAGCAGCATGGCCTGGCCCTTGGTGGTGACGCGGAGCAGGTCGTTGAGCCGTTCCAGGGCCTCGACCGGCGCCGCATGCCGTCCCACGGCGCGCAGGCCGAAGGCGGCCAGCTGGGCGGCGGTGGGCGGGGGATCAGGCAGGATCGACAGCCGGTCGGTCGGCGGCCGCCAGGCCTTGCCGACAATGCCCTGGGCGAAGCTCATGGCCGGCGGCTTCAGCAGGGCGGGCAGATAGATCGAGAAGGCCCCCAGGCGCACGCCCAGCCCCTTCAGCATGCG
>NZ_CANCLE010000158.1 GCF_947378715.1 Phenylobacterium aquaticum | reverse complement strand
CCCAGATGAAGTCCGCCGCCCAGCCGACGCGCCTCGCGTCCGGCGGCCGAGGTCTGCGCGTCTTCGGATAAGCGCGGAGCCGGGCCCTTGCGCCTCGCGGTCTCCGCCGAGCCGGAGACGTAAAGCCCCAAGCCCGACCTCTCAGACCTCTTCAAGGAAGCCCATCGTGCTGTCCCTCTATGCCGCCAACGGCCTGGTCCACTGGACCGACCGCGAGATCCGCGTGCGCGACATGATGCTCGCCCACTTCGCCGCCGAGATTTCGGCCCACCTGAAATCCGCCAACCCCGCCTGGGATGTCCGCCGGGTCGAGGCGCCGGTGCTCACGCCCCGGTCGCTGATCTCCGACGCCTACGACGCCGGCGACGTCTTCGTGCAGCAACAGCTCAGTCCCCATGACCTGGAACTGGTCCTGCGGCCGGAGACCACGCCCTCGACCTACGCCTATATGCAGCATCTGCTGGGCGCCCATGAGGGCGTACGCCTGCCGCTCTGCGTCTGGCAGGCGGGCAAGTCCTTCCGCCGCGAACAGGACCAGACCACCCGGCACATGCGGCTGAAGGAGTTCTGGCAGCAGGAGTTCCAGTGCGCCTACGCCGCCGACACGGCCAACGACTATCACGCCGGCGTCCTGGAGCCGGTTCGCCGGATGATCGCCACCCTGACCGGCCTGCCGGCCCGGGTCGTCCCCTCGGATCGGCTGCCGGCCTATGCCGAGGTGACCATGGATGTGGAGGTCGACAACGGCGACAAGTGGATGGAGATCGCCTCCATCTCGCGCCGCACCGATTTCCCCGAGCGGGCGCGCTTCACCAGCAAGGCCGGCCAGGTCCGCGAGGTCGAGGTCAAGGTGCTGGAGATCGCCATCGGCCTGGACCGCTGTGTCTACAACTGGAGCGTGGCGGCGGACCGTTAGGCCGCCGCCCACTCCGCCAGATCGTGACGGCCCTGGAGGATGCTCAGCACGTCCTCCAGGCCGAAGCCGGGATCGGCGGGGTAGAGAGCGTCATAGACCCCCCGGGCGAAGGCCATGTCGGCCGAGGTCTTCACCCGCCAGTCGAGGGCGGAGACGTCGCGGCGCGCCAGGACATGGGCCTGGGGATAGCGATCGGGCCGGGCGCGGATCTGGGCGAGGGGCGAGGTTCCGGCGGCCGTGGCCTCATCGGCCTCGGTGGCCGTGCGGATCAGGGCCTCGGCGGTGACCACCTCGACCTCCAGACCCAGGGGAAAGCTCCGCTGGACCCGGTTGGAGACGTAGTCGGCCCGCGACGCCAGGGCCAGGCGGACGGTCTCGTCGATCAGGCCAGGGTCCACGAAGGGACTGTCGCCCTTGATGCGGACCACGTGGCGCACGGGGCCGGCCGCCTCGACACAGCGCATGAAGCGCCGCGACAGGTTCTCGGAGGCGCCCCGGAAGACGGTCTGACCCCGGGAGACCAGGAAGCTGGCCAGGGGATCGTCCACCGCCTCGCCGCTGGTGGCGACAATCAGTCGGGTCAGGCAGCGGGCCTGGCGAATGCGTTCCACCTGGCGCCAGATCATCGGCTCGCCGCGCAGGGGCGCCATCGCCTTGCCGGGCAGGCGGGGCGAGGTCATGCGGGCTTGCAGTATGGCGAGGATCACGGGCGGGCTCCTTCTGAGCGCCTTACCCGGGCCGAGGGACGCGCCTAGGCGGCGGCCCAGGCGCGGGGATCGAGGGCGACGGGGTCGTCGATGGCCATGTCGTCCCAGTCGAGGTCCGGGGGCGGGTTGGCGGCCGCGGCGATCACCGCGTTGAGTTCGGCGGCCGAGGCCACGCCCACCAACACGGTGTGGGCCTCGGGACGGGAGAGCGCGAAGCCGAGGGCGGCCTGCAGCGGGTCGCTGCGGCCCTCGGCGATCAGCCGGCGGGCGCGGGAGATGCGGGCGGCGGCGGCCTTCAGATGGTTCGGCGCGCGGTCCGGCGGCAGCAGCAGCAAGCCGTTCAGGAAGATCGAGCGCAGATGGACCTGCATGCCCATCTCGGCGATGGCGGCCAGCGTGCCGTCGACGATCAGCCGCTGGTCGAGCAGGCTGGCCGGGGCCTGGACCACGTCCGGGCGGAAGCGGCGGGCGACGCCCAGGGGATCGTCGGAGGCGAAGACCGAGACGCCGATCTTGCGGGTGACGCCCTGGTCCTTCAGCGCGCGCAGGCGGTCCCACATGGCCAGGCCATGGGGGCCGAACAGCTCGGAGGCCGAGGGCACGAAGATGCATTCGGCCTGCTCGACGCCCAGCCGGCGCAGGGCGGCGCGGGCTTCGGCCTCGACCAGGTCGGGGCCGCGATCAGCGCGGACCGTCGAGATGCAGACGTCGAAGGGATTGGGACGCGGCAGGACATCGGCGAGTGCGCCGTCGGCCTGGGGCGAGTGGCCGGCGACGTCCAGGACGGACAGACGCGAGCGCGCGGCGATCTCCAGCATGTCGCGGACCTCGGCCGAGCGCGGGCGTCCGCGGACGCTGGCCTGGTCGAGGGCGAACTGGCCGGAGCCGATGCCGAGTTTGGAAAGCGGAGAGGTCATCAACAACGCTGGATGCGAACCCTGTGAGCCCCCATCTAGACTCAAAGGCCTAAAGAACCGGTGTCTGGAACCTTTCTGGGGGGTTAAGCTGAGCTCATGATGGAGACCCTGCCCGAGTGGCCCTTGTTCGGCATGGCCGAGGACGTGCGGCCGGCCCTGCGCCAAGCCCAGCAAGGGAATCTGCCCCTGGTGCTGGCCACCCTGACGGCCGTCGAGGGCGGCGGACCGCGTCCCCCCGGGACCCAGATGGTTTTCGCCGACGGGATTGTCGCTGGTTATTTTTCAGGCGGCTGCGTGGAGGGCGACATCGCCGGCCACGCCCGCGCCTGCCTCCAGGACGGGGTTCCCAGGACCCTGGTCTATGGGGCGGGCAGCCCGTGGCCGGACATCCAGCTCCTGTGCGGCGCGCGGATCGAGATCTTCCTGGAGCGGGTCGAGGCCGGCGACCCCGCCTTGATCGAACTGCTGGCCGCCGAGGCGGCGCGGCAGCCGACCGAATGGATCAGTGACGGGGTGAAGCGCAGCTGCGCCGCGCCGGGCGCCGTGGAGACCTGGGCCGGGGCCATCGCGCGCCGCCACGACCCGGTCCCCCGGCTGGTGGTGTTCGGCTCCGATCCCACGGCGCTGGCCATCGCGGCCCTGGGCGCCCAGAGCGGTTTCGAGACCACCCTGGTTCGGCCCAAGGGGCCGGAGGCCCCGCCGCCCCTGGCCGGGGTCGGCTATCGCCGCGACGAACCGCAGTCTGCCCTCGACGCCGTCGGCGCCGACGCCTGGACGGCGGTGGCCATCGCCACCCACAGTCTTGAGCTGGATCAGGCGGCGCTCGCCGCCGCCCTGCCCTCGGCGGCCGGCTATGTGGGCCTGCTGGGCGCGCGGCGCCGCTTGCCGGAACGGCTCGCCCCGCTGCGGGCCAAGGGTGTGGCCGAGAGCGTGCTGCTGCGGGTCCATGCGCCGATCGGCCTGGACATCGGCGGCAAGGCCCCGTGGGAGGTCGCCGTCTCTGTGATCGGCGAGATCATGGCCCTGCGCCACGCCCGGGGCGCCGATCGCGCGCCGGCGTCCCAGAGAGACAAGGTCGGCGCCGGCTAGCGGCCGATCACCGCCTCGATCCAGGTGGCGAAGCTGGCCATGAAGCCGGTGAGGAAGCCCTTGGTCCCCTCGTTGGTGATCTGGCCGGCCTCGTCGAACAGGGTGGCGATGTGGCCGACATAGGCCTCCGGCTGCTGCATGGCGGCGACGTCCAGGAACACCAGGGACTGGCGCAGATGGTGGTTGGCCCCGAAGGCGCCCATGGCCCCGGGCGAGACGCTGACCACGGCGCCCGGCTTGCCGGCCCAGGCGCTCTTGCCATAGGGGCGCGAGCCGACATCGATGGCGTTCTTCAGGGCGCCGGGGACCGAGCGGTTGTATTCCGGCGTGACGAACAGCACGGCGTCGGCGGCGCGGACCTGTTCGCGGAAGGCGGTCCAGGCGGCGGGCGGACCGTCTTTCTCGACGTCTTCATTGTAGAGCGCCAGGTCGCCGATCTCGACGATCTCCAGCTTCAGGTGGGCTGGCGCGATGCCGGCCAGGGCCTTGGCGGTGATCCGGCTGAAGGAGCCCTTGCGCAGGCTGCCGACGATGACGGCGACGGTCCGGGGGGTGGTCATGGTCCAGGCTCCTAGAGGATGAGGGAGATCAGGCGCGGGGCAGCAGCAGGACCTCGACCAGATCGCCTGCGGCGGCGGGGGTGGCGCCGGCCAGGCGTCGCAGCAGGGCGTCGGCGCCGGCGAAGACGGTGATTAGCGACGAATCCTGGTCGCGATAGGGTTGGGCGATCAGGCCGCCGTCCTGGAAACTGAGCTTGGCCCGCATCCAATGTTCGCGCGGGCCATTGCCGCCCAGCGGCTGGGCGAGACGGGCGCTGGCGAGGGTGGGCTCGGCGCTGGCTCCACAATAGGCGGCGATCAGGGGTTTCAGGAACAGTTCGGCGCAGACGAAGGCCGAGGCCGGATTGCCGGGCAGGCCCAGCAGCCGGCGGCCGTCCGGCAGCGTCCCGAAGAAGGTCGGCTTGCCCGGCCGCACATTGACGCTGGCCACCTTGAGCGACAGGCCGAGCGCCTCGGCCGCGGCGCGGACCAGGTCATGGTCGCCCACCGAGGCGCCGCCCACCGTGACGACCAGGTCGGCCTCCGCGCCCCGTAGCGCTTCGATCACCGCGTCCAGCTGGTCGCGGACCGGCTTCAGCTTGCTGACCTCGGCCCCCCAGCCCTTGACCATGGCCGCGAGCGCCGGGGCGCCGGAATCATAGATCTGGAACGGGCCGGGTATGGCGGGCGCCTCGACGATCTCCTCGCCAGTGGAGACGATCGCCACCCGGGGGCGGTCATGGACCAGCACCATGGCGCGGCCGGCCGAGGCGGCGAGCGACAGCCGCCAGGGGTCGATACGCAGGCCCCGGGTCAGCAGCACCTGCTCGGCGCGGAAGTCGCCGCCGGCCGGGCGGATATTGGCGCCGGGGGCGCTGGCCGGGACCGTGACGGTCTCGCCGTTGCGGACGGCGTCTTCCTGGATGACGATGGTGTCGGCGCCGGCCGGCACGGCGGCGCCGGTGAAGATCCGCACCGCCTGGCCGGGGTGGAGCGCGGCCTCATAGCCGTGGCCGGCGGCGCTTTCGCCGACGATCCTCAGGCCGCCGGGGGTGTCCTCGCCCCGCATGGCCCAGCCGTCCATGGCCGAGGCGGTGAAGGGCGGCTGGTCGCGGACGGCGGTGACATCCTCGGCCAGGACCCGGCCGATGGCGTCCTTCAGGTCGATGGTCTCGGCCGGCAAGGGCTGGATTTCCGCCAGCATGGCCGCGCGGGCCAGGTCGACCGACATCAGTTTCATGCGCGGACCCAGTCGCCGGACTTGCCGCCGGACTTCTTCACCAGGCGGATCGCCTCCAGGGTCATGCCCTTATCGGCGGCCTTCAGCATGTCATAGACGGTCAGGCAGGCGACCGAGACGGCGGTCAGGGCCTCCATCTCCACACCCGTGGGGCCAGTGGTCCTGACCTTGGCGGTGACGGTAAGGCCGCCCTCGCCGGGCTCGACCCGGACCTCGACCTTGCTCAGCGCCAGGGGATGGCAGAGCGGGATCAGGTCGGAGGTCTTCTTGGCCGCCATGATGCCGGCGATCTCGGCGGTGGCGCGGACATCGCCCTTCTTGGCGTCGCCGGACAGGGCCAGAGCCAGGGTCGCGGCGTTCATGCGCACGAAGCCCTCGGCCACCGCCTCGCGGGCCGTGGCGGTCTTGCCGGAGACGTCGACCATGTTGGCGCGGCCGGTCTCGTCGATGTGGGTCAGGCCGCTCATTTTTCCAGCAGCCGGGGCATGAGCTCGACCATGTTGCAGGGGCCGTGGCGGCTATCGAGCTGGGCGGAGATCACCTTGTCCCAGCCATCCTTCACCGCGCCATTGGAGCCGGGCAGGCAGAATACGAACACCCCGCCGATGATGCCGGCGGTGGCGCGGCTCTGCAGGGTGGACAGTCCCACCGACTGGTAGCTGACCAGGTGGAAGATCACCGAGAAGCCGTCGATCTTCTTGTCGAACAGCGGTTCCAGCGCCTCCACGGTCACGTCGCGGCCGGTGATGCCAGTGCCGCCGGTGGTGATCACCGCGTCGACCTCGCCTGACGCGATCCAGGCCTTCACCTGCTCGCGAATCTGGCCGATGTCGTCCTTGACGATGGCCCGGCCGGCGATCTGGTGGCCGGAATCGGTGATGCGGCCAGCCAGGACGTGGCCGGAGGTGTCGTTCTCTTCCGTGCGGGTGTCGGAGACCGTCAGCACGGCGATCCGCACGGGAACGATCTTCAGGCTGTCCTCGATATAGCCGCCGAAGGTGATGGTGCTCATGTGGTCGTCTCCCAACGGGCGATGTCGGCGTGGTCCTGGAGTTTCGGCTCGATCCAGCGATCGCCGCCGGGGCCGGTCTCCTTCTTCCAGAAGGGGGCGCGGCTCTTCAAGTAGTCCATCAGGAAATCGCAGGCTTCGAAGGCGGCGCGGCGATGGCTGGCGGCCGTCGCCACGAAGACAATGGCTTCTCCGGGCGCGATCTTTCCGACCCGGTGCAGCACGGCGAGGTCGTGCAGGCCGAACCGTTCCCGGGCCTGGTCGGCGATCTTGCCGATCTGCCGCTCCGTGAAGCCAGGATAGGCCTGGAGCTCCAGCACCTGGGTCGCCCCGGCTTCTGCGCGGGCCAGGCCGGTGAAGGTGGCGATGGCGCCGGTCTCGCTGCGGCCTAGCGAAAAGGCGGTCAGCAGCTCGCCCGGCGCGAAGGGCTGGTCGGTGAGGGTGATCATCCGCCGCTCATCGGCGGGAGGAAGGCGACCTCGGACCGGGCGGTCACGGCCGCGTCGCCGCGTACGATCTCCTGGTCCAGCGCGATCTGCACGCCTGGGCCGCTCAGCGCCTGGCCGAGCGCCGCGTCCTCCTCGGCGAGCCGGGCGCGCAGGGCGAACAGGCTCATCCCCTCCAGGTCGCGCTCCTGCCAGCCGGCGATGTCGCTGAGGCGTCCGAACAGCAGCACCCGGGCCATGGCTCAGCCGCCCGTGGTCGACATGTGCCGGGCTACGGCCGGGGCGGAGGCGCGTACGATCTGGAAGTCGTGGCCTTCGGGCTTGGCGTCGACGGCGAGGCGAACGGCGTCGACCAGATCGGCGTCGGTCCCGCCGGCCCGCAGCACGGCGCGCAGGTCCGACGCGTCCTCCCGGCCCAGGCAGGTGTGCAAGGTGCCGGTGCAGGTCAGGCGCACCCGGTTGCAGGCCTCGCAGAAATTGTGGCTCAGCGGGGTGATGAAGCCCAGCCGGCCGCCGGTCTCGGCGACCCGGACATAGCGGGCCGGGCCGCCGGTGACATGGTCGCTGTCGGTCAGGGTCCAGAAGCTTTCCAGGGTCTGGCGGACCTCCTTCAGCGACAGGAACTGGTCGGTGCGGTCGATCTCGATCTCGCCCAAAGGCATGGCCTCGATCAGGGTCATGTCGCAGCCCCGGGCGTGGGCCCAGGCGATTAGGTCGGGGAGCTCGGCGGCGTTGTCATCCTTGAGCGCCACGGCGTTGATCTTGACCGCGATCCCGGCGGCCAGGGCCGCATCTATGCCGCCGATCACCTTGGAAAGGTCGCCGCCCCGGGTCAGCTTGCGGAACAGATCGGGTTTCAGCGTGTCCATGGACACATTGATCCGCCGGATGCCACAGCGGGCCAGGTCGGGGGCGAACTCGGCCAGCCGGGTTCCGTTTGTGGTGAGGGTCAGCTCCTCGAGCGCGCCGCTCTTCAGGTGCCGCGACAGGGATTCGATCAGCCCCATCACGCCCTTGCGCACCAGGGGCTCGCCGCCGGTGATGCGCAACTTGCGCACGCCCAGGCCGACAAAGGCCGAGGCGATGCGGTCGAGCTCCTCCAGGGTCAGGACCTCGGCCTTGGGCAGGAAGGTCATGTGCTCGGCCATGCAATAGACGCAGCGCAGGTCGCATCGGTCGGTGACCGAGACCCGCAGATAGGTCACCGTGCGGCCGAATCCGTCGATCAGGGCGGGCGCGCGGGGCGAGGGGGCGTCGTAGGGCGTCATGACCTTGGCAACATAGAGAGGATGAGCCGTCCATGACAGGGGGCGATGCTTTTGAAGCCATCCTATTGGCGGCCGGCGCCGGTTCGCGCTTCGGCGGCGGCAAGCTTCTGGCGCCCTGGAGGGGCGGGGTTCTGCTGGACGGCGCGCTTGCCGCCACCTTCGCCGCGCCCGTGCGCAGGGTGGTGGTGGTGACGGGGGCCGATGGCGTCGCCGTCGGCCAGGCTGTCCGGGCCTTCGCGGGTCGGACGGGCCAGGCGGATCGCCTCCATCTGGTCCACGCCCCCGATCATGCCGAGGGCATGGGCGCGTCCCTGCGGACTGCGGCGGCGGCGCTGTCGAAGGGCGCGGCTGGGGTGTTCGTGTTCCTGGGCGACATGCCGCGCATTCCAGCCGGGATCGCTGACGACCTGGCCCAGGCGGTGCGCTCTGGCGCACTGGCCGCCGCGCCCGTGTTCCAGGGCGAGCGCGGCCACCCGGCCCTGATCGGCCGCGCGCTGATCCCGCAACTCCTGATCCTGAAGGGCGACGCCGGGGCCCGCGCGGTGCTGAAAGACCTGGGCGACCGGCTGGTGCGCGTCGAGGCGCCTGACGACGGGGTGCTGTTCGATGTCGACGAGCGGGGCGATCTCGACGCGAGTGCGAAAAAGTAGTACTTCTTCGCACTCAGGAGGCCGCCATGTCCAAGGTCGAGAAGATTTCCATTTCCCTGACCGGTGAGCTTGCCGACGTGGTCCGCGCGGCGGTCAGCACCGGCGGCTACGCCTCCTCCAGCGAGGTGATCCGCGCCGC
>NZ_CANCLE010000157.1 GCF_947378715.1 Phenylobacterium aquaticum | reverse complement strand
CTACTCTCCCTTCCCTTCATGGGGAGGGGAATTGCATATGGAAATCTGCGAGGGCTTGGCTGCTCCTCTCTTGGGGGAGCTGTCGCCCGCTTGGGCGACTGAGGGGACCCTTGATGGTCCATTTGAGCCGTTCGCAGGTCAGCTGAGGGGGTCAAAGTCCCCCTCAGGCCCTTTGGGCCAGTTCCCCCAAAAGGGGAGCAACCGCGCTGCGGTCATATGCGAGTCCCCTGCCATGAAGGGGAGGGCGTTCATGGCTCCTTCCTTCAAGGTCACGAAATGCTCTGGATCATCCTGACGGCGGCCGCCGCGCCGTTGCAGGTCGCGCGCAATGTGCTGCAGCGCGGCCTGATCGGCGACGCCGGACCCTGGGGCGCGACCCTGGTTCGATTCCTGTTCGGCCTGCCGTTCTCGATCAGCCTGTTCGTGCTGGTCGCCGTGCTGACGCCTGCCGCCCAGCCGCATTTCGCGCTGCGGTTCTGGGTGGCGATCTCGGTGGGCGCTGTCGCCCAGGTGGGGGCCACGGCGGCCCTGCTGGTCGCCATGCATCGCTCCGGCTTCGCGGTGGCGACCTTCATGCAGCAGTCCTCCCTACCGTTGGGCGCCCTGCTGGGGCTGATCGCCTTTGGAGACCGGCTGGGCGAGGTGCAGTGGATCGGCATAGCGGCCACCACCGCCGGCCTGACGGTGCTGTCCTGGCCCCGCGCCAGCGACGCCAAGGGGGTGTTCGTGGGCTCGCTGCTGGGCCTGGTCTCGGGCCTGGCCTTCGCCTTCGCCCTGAACGGCTATCGCCAGGCGGGGATCGCGCTGGAGCCGCATCACCCGATCTTCGCGGCGACTGCTGGCGTCGTGGTCGCCCAGACCCTGCAGACCTTGCTGCTGGGCGGGATCCTGGCGGCGGTCCGGCCTTCGTCTCTGCGTGCGGTGGCGGCGTCCTGGCGACCGTCGCTGGGCGCGGGCTTCTTCGGCGCGGCGGCGTCGGCCTGCTGGTTCGCGGCCCTGGCCATGGCCCCGGCCGGGCCGGTGCGGGCCGTGGGCGTGCTGGAGGCGCCGATCGCCGCGGCGGCCGGCCGGCGGCTGTTCAAGGAGAAGCTGACCCTGCGCCAGATGGCCGGGGGGCTGTTGACCGCGGCAG
Organism: Phenylobacterium aquaticum; assembly: GCF_947378715.1. Lineage (GTDB taxonomy): Bacteria > Pseudomonadota > Alphaproteobacteria > Caulobacterales > Caulobacteraceae > Phenylobacterium > Phenylobacterium aquaticum_A. The sequence goes on along the minus strand of NZ_CANCLE010000157.1, from coordinate 7,799 downwards.
GCGTGGTGATGACCGCGCTCGGTTGAGCTATGCTCCCGCTGCACGCGCCGCAGAGCGCGAGGAGGATGGGCCATGGACGGATCATCGCGGGCCTTCGACATCGCCGCCCATGAGGCGCGGCTGCGCACCGACGGCTACACGATCATCGAGGACTTCATCGACGCGGGAATGGTGGCCGCCGCTCGCGCGGCGCTGGCCCCACACCTCGGCTCACACCTGGGCCGCAACAGCTTCGAAGGCCTGACCACCGAGCGGGTCTACACCCTGGTGGCGCGAGGCCAGGTGTTCGAACGCCTGACCGAGGAGGCCCGGCTTCTGGCCCTGCTGGATCGGTTCCTGCAGCCGGGCTACCTGCTCACCGCCAGCCAGGCGATCTGCATCTATCCCGGCGAGGCGGCGCAGCAGGTTCACTTCGACGACGGCTTCTATCGCCAGCCCCGGCCGCGCCCGTCCATCAGCCTCAGCCTGATCGGGGCCATCGACGCCTTCACCGCCGCCAATGGCGCGACCGAGGTGATCCCCGGTAGCCACCTGTGGAGCAGCGCCGAGGTTACCGCCCTGACGCCTGAACGGGCCGAGGCCCTGTTGCGGCCGGTGATCATGCCGGCAGGCGCGGCCCTGATCTTCCAGGGCGCCCTGATGCACCGGGGCGGCGCCAATCGGAGCGCGGCGCCCAGGCTCGCCTACACCAACCAGTATTGCGAGCCCTGGGGCCGGACACAGGAGAACTTCTATCTCGGGATCCCACGCGAGATGGCGGCGGCCATGTCGCCCCGACTGCAGACCCTGCTCGGCTATGAGATCTGGCCGCCGTTCATGGGCCAGGTGACGGCGTCGCATCCGCGCAAGGCGCTGGAGCCCGGCTGGGTCGCGCCAGTGGCGAAGGCGGCGGCGAGCACGGACGGATAGGATCGGCCGATCTCGCCGCCCGCCTGGGCCGGCGGGAAGACCTGGCGACCTGAACGGCGCCCCCTGGTGGACCGCCGCCTCAGGCGTTATGTAGTTGGCCTGCACAACGCCTGAGGCCTGCTTGTCCGATCCCCACGCCCTGACCGCCGCCCTGTCCCTGCGCCGCGAAGGCGGGGCGCGGGTGGGGGCTGAGCGGATCGCGCTGCTGGAAGCGGTCGGCGACCTGGGCTCGATCACCGCCGCCGCCAAGCGGCTCGACCTGTCCTACAAGGGCGCCTGGGACGCGGTTCAGGCGCTGAACAACCTGTTCGAGGCCCCACTGATCATGACCCAGGCCGGCGGCGCCAAGGGCGGGGTCGCAACCCTGACCCCGCGCGGTCGGGCGGTGATCGCCGCCTTCCACCGGGTGGAGACCGAGCTGGCCGCCGCCCTGGGACGGCTGGAGGCGGGACTGGACCTCGCCCCCGACGATGATCTCGGCACGATGTTCTGGAGCCTGGGGATGAGGACAAGCGCACGCAACGCCTTGCGGGGAACCGTGACGGCGGTGACCGAGGGCGCGGTCAGCTGTGAGGTCACCCTGACCATCGCGCCGGGCCTGGAGATCGTCGCCGTGGTGACCCGCGACAGCATCGCCCAACTGGGCCTCGCGGCTGGCCGCCCGGCCATCGCCTTGATCAAGGCCACCTTCGTGACCCTGGCTGTGGGGGAGGGGATCCGCACCTCGGCCCGCAACCAGCTCGCCGGCCATGTAGCCCATCGCGAGGACGGGGCGGTGAACAGCGAGATCAGCCTCGACCTGGCCGACGGCAAGTGCCTGACGGCGACCATCACCCGCGAGAGCGCCCAGGCCTTGGACCTCAAGCCCGGCGACCCGGTGACGGCGCTGATCAAGGCGCCGCATGTGATCCTGGCGGTGGAGTAGGTGATGCGGAATTTGGGATGGGGCGTGGTCGCCCTGGTCGGCAGCCTGGCCGTCGCGCCGGCCGCCTTGGCTCAAAGCCTCAGCCTCGTGGGGCCTGACGGCCAGACCGCGCAGCTGGACGCCGCCGCCCTGGCGGCCCTGCCGCACGTCACCGTGACGGTTAAACAGCACGGGGAGACCCACAGCTTCCAGGGCGTTCCCCTGGGCGATCTGGTCGCGCGGGTCGGGGCGGCGACCGGCAAGCAGGTGCACGGCGCCGAGCTGGCCACGGTGATCCGGGTGACGGCCGCCGACGGCTATCAGGTGGCGATCAGCCTCGCCGAGACCGATCCGGCGACCCGGGCCGACCGGGTGATCCTCGCCGACCGTTCCGAAGCCGGGCCGCTGACCGCCGACGGCCCGTTCCGGCTGGTGGTCGAGGGCGATCTGCGCCCGGCCCGCGCCGCCCGCAATGTCGTGAAGCTTGAGGTGTTGCGCCTGGCGACCTCCGCGCCCGCCCCCTCCCATGGAAAGGACACCCCATGATCCGTCGCCGATTTGGCGCAGGCCTGCTGGCCGCCCTGCTTCTATCCGTTGGACTGGGGGCAGGCGCGCCCGCGCGGGCCGCCGATGTTCCGGCCATCGCGGCCGCCGCCGACCTCAACTTCGCCCTGACCGAGCTGGCCGCCCAGTTCACCAAGGACACCGGCAAGACGGTGAAACTGACCTTTGGATCGTCGGGCAACTTCACCACCCAGATCCAGCAGGGCGCGCCTTTCGAGATGTTCCTCAGCGCCGATGAGTCCTATGTCCAGACCCTGGCCGCGGCCGGCAAGACCGAGGGCGGCGGTGATCTCTACGCCATTGGCCGCCTGGCCCTGTTCGCCGCCAAGGGCTCGCCGGTCACCCCGGACGCCGGGTTCAAGGACCTCAGGAAGGCGCTCGCCGACGGTCGGTTGAGGGCCTTGGCCATCGCCAATCCCGACCACGCCCCCTATGGCCGCGCGGCGCGCGAGGCCCTGATCCACGAGAAGCTTTGGGACACCGCCCAGCCCAGGCTGGTGCTGGGCGAGAACGCCAGCCAGGCGACCCAGTTCGCCACCACCGGCTCGGCCCAGGCGGGCCTGATCCCCTATGCCCTGGCCCTGGCGCCCGCCGTCTCCAGCCTGGGGACCTACGTCCTTGTACCGGCCGGGTGGCACCAGCCGCTGCGCCAGCGCATGGTGCTGATCAAGGGCGCTGGCGAGACGACCCGGGCCTTCTACGCCTATCTGAAGACCGCCAAGGCCAAGGCGACCCTGGCCAAGTATGGCTTCGCCCTGCCGATCGGCGTGAAATAGGGACTCAGATTGGACTGGACCGCCTTCGGGCTCTCGCTGCGGCTCGCCGCCTGGACCTGCGCCCTGCTGATCCCGGCGGCCCTGCTGATCGGTCGGCTGCTGGCCGGCTGGCGCGGGCCCCTGCGGGGTGTGGTCGAGGCGTTGATCACCCTGCCTCTGGTCCTGCCGCCGACCGTGCTGGGCTATTATCTGCTGGTCGGCATGGGCGGCGCCTCGCCGTTCGGCCGGGCCTGGGAGGCGCTGTTCGGCCAGGGGCTGGTGTTCCACTTCGGCGGGCTGCTGGCCGCGTCCCTGGTGGTCAATATCCCCTTCGCGGTGCAGCCGATCCAACGGGCCATGGAGGCGGTGGCGCCCGAGGTGCGGGAGGCGGCCTTCGTCAGCGGCATGTCGCGCTGGACGACCTTCTGGAAGATCGACCTGCCGCTCGCCTGGCCCGGCGTGTTCTCCGCCCTGGCCCTGACCTTCGCCCATACGTTGGGCGAGTTCGGGGTGGTGCTGATGGTCGGCGGCAATATTCCGGGCGAGACGCGAACGGCGGCCATCGCCATCTATGACCGCGCCCAGGCCTTTGATCAGGCGGCGGCCGGCGCCATGTCGGCGGCGCTGCTGGGCTTCTCGCTCGCCGCCATCGGCCTCAGCTACGCCCTGACCGGGCGGGTGGGGCGCCGGCATGTCTGACGGCCTGAGGGTCCGCATCGCCCAGACCCGCCCCTTTCCGCTGGAGGTCGAGATGACCGTGGCGCCCGGGGAGCTGGTGGCCGTCGTCGGCCCCTCTGGCGGGGGCAAGACCACCCTGCTGCGCGCCATCGCCGGTCTGGGTCGCCCGGCCCGGGGCGTGATCTCCAATGGCGGCGAGACCTGGCTGGACAGCGGGGCCGGCGTCGCCGTGGCGGCCCAGAAGCGTTCCGTGGGGCTGGTGTTCCAGACCTACGCCCTGTTCCCGCACATGAGCGCGCTCGCCAATGTCACCGCCGCCCTGGGACATCTGCCGCGCGCCGCGCGCAAGGTTCGCGCCTGGGCCCTGCTGGCCCAGGTGCATCTCGACGGGCTGGAGCATCGCAAGCCGGCCGCCCTGTCCGGGGGGCAACAGCAGCGTGTGGCCCTGGCCCGGGCCCTGGCCCGCGAGCCCCAGGTGCTGCTGCTGGATGAACCCTTCTCCGCCGTCGACCGGCGCACGCGCCGCGCCCTGCAGGCCGAGATCCAGGGCTTGCGCGGCCGCATCCAGGCCGCCATCGTCCTGGTCACCCACGATCTGGACGAGGCCATGGGGCTTGCCGACCGTATCGTCGTGCTGGACCAGGGCCGGGTGCTGATGACCGGGACACCGGCCGAGGTCCTGGCCGCCGGCGGCGAGGTGGCGCAGGTGCTGGGACTCTAGGGAGCGACGAATGCGGGAAGTTCTGCCGGGCGTGTTCCTCGTGCCGCAGAATGGCGAGAAGGGCTATGGCTACACGCACTTCGTGGAGCGGCCCGCCGGCAATCTGATCCTGGACGCCAGCCGCGTCGGTTCGATTTCGGACGCCTTCGACGCCCTGGCGGGGCGGGGCGGGGTGAAGGCTGCGGTGATCAGCGACCGCCATCTGGGCGGCGCAGCGACCAACCAGATCGCCGAGCGCTTTGGCGCGGAGATCTTCTGCAGCGTCATCGAGGCCGAAGCGATGGGCCATCGGCGCAACCAGCTGCACATCGACCATATCCTGCCCTATGCCCGCACGACCGTGCTGGGCGATGTCCAGCTGATCCCGACGCCGGGGCACACGGCGGGGCAGTTCTCGACCCTGGTCGAGGTCGGCGGGGCGCGGCTGTTGTTCACCGCCGACTTCATCTGGCGCGAGGCGGGCCGCTGGCGGCCGGGCAGTCCCAGCCGCAAGAAGATGCTGGCGGGGCTCGAGGGGCTGCGCGACCTGGCGTTCGACCATGTCGTGCCCTGGACCGGCTATGGCCAGACCGAGCTGTTCGTGCCGATCGCCTCGGTCAATGAGACCGTCGACGCGATGATCGCGGCCTGCTCGAAGCCTTAGCCCGCGCGGGTCACTGCGCCGAGAAGAAGGCGTCCGGGCTCTCGACCTCGACCAGCTTGCCCTTGCGGATCTCGATGAACCGGGTGGCGGCCGTGCGGGTGAAGTAGCGGTCGTGGGAGACGAACAGGCAGGCGACGTCGGAGGCCTCCAGCTGGGCCTCCAGTTCCTCCTGGCCCTCGATGTCCAGGTGGTTGGTGGGCTCGTCCAGCAGATAGAGGTTGGGCTTGGCGAGCTTCATCTTGAGGAAGGCCAGGCGGGCGCGCTCGCCGTGGCTGAGATTGCCGATCGGCCCGGTGATCCGGGCATAGGCGAAGCCGGCCTTGGCCAGGAGGGCGTTGGCCTCCCGGAGGGTCGCGCCGTCCGCGCCGCAGAGATAGTCGACCAGGCTCATCTTCAGCGGCAGGTCGGCCATGCGCTGGTCGAAATAGACCAGCCGGGCCTGGGGATTGAAGCGGATCGGCGCCTGGCCGTCATAGTGCTCCAGGTCCGGATCGAAGGCCTGGGCCAGCGCCGTCAGCAGGGTCGACTTGCCCGCCCCATTGATTCCCAGGAGGGCGATGCGGTCGCCGGCCGCCACGCTCAGGCGCTCGATCCGGAACAGGTCGCGGGAATTGTCCGGAACCTTGACGGTGTAGTTGGAGACCCTCAGCGCGATCTTGGCGTCGATCTCGCCGTCGTGCAGCTCCAGCTTCCGCTCGCGGGCGACATAGGCGCCGGTGCGGTCGGCCTCGATACGCTCGATGCGCTTCTCGGTGGCCTTGGCCTTCTTGTGGAAGTCGGCGTTCTTGATCCCCCAGACCCGATAGCGCGTCGCCACCTTCTCCAGGCGCTCGATCTCCTTGGTCTCCAGCTTACGACGCACGGCGTCGGCGGCGTCGCGGTGCAGCAGGGCCTCGCGCGCCTCGACGAAGGGGACGGAGAAGCTATGGGCGCCGTCGGCGCGCAGGAACAGGGTGCGGGTGGTGGCGCGTTCCAGGAATTCCCGGTCGTGGCTGACGATCAGCATGGGCAGGCTGGCGTCCTCGTCCAGCCATCCCTCCAGCGTGTTGATGTTCGACAGGTCCAGGTGGTTGGTCGGCTCGTCGAGGATCAGGAGGTCGGGCTCCGACAGCCGGATCGCTGCGGCGATCAGCATCAGCCGGCGCCAGCCCCCGCTCAGGGCCGAGAACGGTTGCAGCGAGGTCTCGTAGGCGACGCCGATCTCGTCCAGCAGGACGTCGATCTTCCAGTCCTCGGAACCATCCGTGGTCGGCAAGGCGGCTTCCAGCACCTGGCGCAGGGGCTGGTCCAGGAAGGCGGCGGGGACCTCCTGTGGCACATAGCCCACCTTCAGGCCGCGCGAACGGACGATCTGGCCCTCATTCAGCTCCAGTTCGCCGAGCAGGCATTTCAGCAGGGTCGACTTGCCGGCGCCGTTGTCGCCCACCAGGGCGGTCCTGGCGCTGTCCAACTTGAAGGAGACATGTTCGAAAACGCGGGTAGCCCCGTAGAAAAAGCTGGCGTTTTCGACACCGAGGACGGCCTGGCGTGACATCTGCGATCCCCAGCATCTCCCTCGCGAGGGCGCAATTTCGAACGCGGTTTTCTAGCGTGACGCGAACCGCAAGGCTGTATCCCCGGGGTGACACAGCAGAGCTCTCTCAACCTTGTGACCGCCCAGGGGCGCCCTTGGCGGGCCGTCTGTCATTAAGCCTTGAATTCAACCCATTGGCAGGGCACACGGACGAGAGTCCTGCGTGCGGGAGCTGGAGCGTTGAGGCGCCTCTGATTCGAGGTGCGGCGTCTCGGTCGCTTGCCAACGCAGTCCGGCCACCTCCGACCCCCACCCCTCAGGGCCTTGCATGTTCTCGTCCTTCTTCGGCGCCATTTCCAACGACATAGCTATCGACCTCGGCACTGCGAATACCCTCATCTACATGAAGGGTAAGGGCATCGTGCTCAACGAGCCCTCGGTGGTGGCGCTGCGCAATGTCGGCGGCCGCAAGATCGTCCACGCGGTGGGCATCGAAGCCAAGCAGATGCTGGGCCGCACGCCCGGCCACATGGAAGCGATCCGTCCCATGCGCGACGGGGTCATCGCCGACTTCGAAGTGGCCGAGGAGATGATCAAGTACTTCATCCGCAAGGTTCACAACCGCAAGGGCTTCGTGAACCCGAAGGTGATCGTGTGCGTGCCGTCCGGCGCCACCGCCGTGGAGCGTCGCGCCATCAATGACAGCTGCCTGAACGCCGGCGGCCGTCGCGTGGGCCTGATCGACGAGCCGATGGCCGCGGCGATCGGCGCTGGCCTGCCCATTCACGAGCCGACAGGCTCGATGGTGGTCGATATCGGCGGCGGCACGACCGAAGTCGCGGTGCTGTCCCTTTCGGGCATCGTCTACTCGCGCTCGGTGCGGGTCGGCGGCGACAAGATGGACGACAGCATCATCAGCTACATGCGCCGCAACCATAACCTTCTGATCGGCGAAACCACCGCCGAGCGCATCAAGAAGGAAATCGGCACCGCCCGCGCCCCGATCGACGGCGAGGGCCTGGCCATCGAGGTCAAGGGCCGCGACCTGATGCAGGGCGTGCCCCGCGAAGTGCGCATCAGCGAGAAGCAGGCCGCCGACGCTCTCGCCGAAC
>NZ_CANCLE010000156.1 GCF_947378715.1 Phenylobacterium aquaticum | reverse complement strand
CCGCAAGCTTGTCGGCGACCAGCGCGCTCAGCTTCTCCAGCGGCGTCCCCTCCCCTGGCGCGGCGGCGGCCGCAGCCATGCCGGCGGCGGAGGGCCAGGCGAGCACGCCGATGAACGGCTTGTCCTGGCCGGCGATCACCGCGTCCTGCAGATAGGGGGTCGCGGCGGCGACGACGTCGGGCCGCAGGGTGCCGACCGACACCCAGGTGCCGCTGTCCAGCTTGAAGTCCTCGGTGACCCGGCCGTCGAACACCAGGCCCTCATTGGGATCGTCGGGATTCAGGAACTTGGCGGCGTCGCCCAGCTTGTAGAAGCCTTCCTCGTCAAAGGCTTCTGCGGTCTTGGTCGGATCGTTGTGATAGCCGGTGGTGACGGTCGGGCCCTTGACCCGCACCTCCAGCTTGCCACCGTTGGGCACGAGCTTGAGGGTGATCCCAGGCAGCGGCAGGCCGACCAGGCCGACCCGCTCGGTCGCCCAGTGGACCACGGTGATGCCTTGGGTCTCTGTCGCGCCATACATGGTGGTCAGCGGCATGCGGTGGCCGGTCTCGGCGATGGCCAGCGCTTGCATGCGGTCATAGATGTCGTTGGACAGGGTCGCGCCGCCATAGCCCATATATTTCAGGTTCTTGAAGAAGGAGGCGCGCAGGATCGGGTCCTTCTCCATGGCCTCGGCCAGCATGGCGAAGGCGATCGGCGCCGAGCCGAACACCGCCGGCGAGACGTCATAGAGGTTCTTGATCGTGGTCTCGAACATGCCGGGGATCGGCTTGCCCTCGTCCAGATAGAGCGAGCCCCCGCCCCAGAGGACGCCGTTGAAGCTGATATTGCCGGCCGAGATATGGCTCCAGGGCATCCACTCCAGCGACTGGGTGACCTCGCCCTCCTCCGGCCATTCGGTGCGCAGCCCCTCCTGGCCGGCGATCACCCCGGCCATCATGCCATGGGTCTGGGGTACGCCCTTGGGCATGCCGGTCGAGCCGGAGGTGAACAGGTACTTGGCGACGTGGTCATGGCCCAGCCGGGCGCGGGAGGCTTCCACCGCCGGCATCGGCTTGACGCTCATCAGCTCGGTGAAGTCGGTCATCCCCTCGCCGGCATGGTCGGAGACCACGAAGATCAGAGTGGGGTCCAGCGCGCGCAGGGTTTCGAAGGCGCGGGCGAACATCGCCCCATCCTGGGCGTAGATCACCTTGGGCCGCACGGTGGCGAAGCAGTGCTTCAGCTTGGCGTGGTCGGTGGAGATCAGGCTGTAGGCCGGGCTGATCGGAGCGATCGGCACGCCGGCCGTATAGCTGCCCAGCATCAGGAGGCCGTGGTCCAGGCCGTTGCCGGACAGCACCATGACACTGTCGCGGGCGGTCAGCCCCTGGTCGATCAGCCATTGGGCGATGGAGTCGGCGGCCTGCTTGGCCTGGCCATAGGTCACCCCGCGCCAGGGTCCGTGCCCCGGCTCGCGCTGATGCAGATAGGGCCGGTCCGGGTGGGCGGCGGCGCGGTCGGCGAGCAGCTGGGCGATGGAGCGCGGCCCCTCGGCGGGCGCGTGCTTTGAGGTCACCAGGATCGAGCCATCGGCCCGATGCTCCACCGTCACCGACGGCGGCTTCTGGGCAAGCGGCTTGAAGGGCGGGGCGGCGACGCGCACGGCGGCCTGATCGTCCGCGGGGGTCATGGTGTCTCTCCTCCGGCGGGCCCCTCTGACGGGAGCCCTGTGATTTGCCGAAGGATGACCGCCCTTACCCTAGGTTTGGCAAGCCGGACAGTGACACCCGGCCGTCACAGGGCCTTGAGCCAGGGGATCAGCAGGGCGTTCACCTCGGCGGGCCGCTCCTGCTGGGTCCAGTGGCCGCAGCCGTCCAGCACCTCGGCGACCTGCAGGTGCGGGACCTGCAGCCGCATCAACTCGATCGGATCAGCCCCGCCCAGCATGTTGAAGGCCAGGTCCCGATTGCCGGCGATGAACAGCGCCGGCTGCTCGATCTTGCGATCCTTGAACTGCTGCTGCCAGTCGAAGTCCAGGTCGTGATTGCGGTAGCGATTGATCGGGCCGCGGAAGCCCGACGCCGTGAATTCGTCGACATAGTAGTCGAGGTCGGCGGCGGTCAGCCAGGCGGGGAACGGGTCGGGATCGACCAGCCCCTCCAGCAACTTGGCGTCGGCGGTCTTGTTGTTGGGCCAGGTCCCGTCCGGCGCGTCTCCGGAAATGGCGTAGTAGAACTTGCGAAGGAAATCGCGGGGATTGGCCTCCAGCTCGGCTTCCGCCACTCCCTCCTTCTGAAAATAGGCCTGGTAGAAGAAGCGGTTCTTGGCGGTGAACAGCGCGTCGAACACCTCGCGGAATGACCGTGTCCCGACCCCCAGATGCGGCACCGACAGGGCGCCCACGGCGCGGAACTTGTCTGGCCGGGTGAGCGCCGTGTTCCAGACGATCGGCGCGCCCCAGTCGTGGCCGAGCAGGATCGCGGGCTGGCCCGGCTGCAGGGCGTCGGCGACGCCGACCAGGTCATTGGCCATGTGGGCGAGGGAATAGGCGTCCACCGGATGCGGCTTGTCGGAGCCGCCATAGCCCCGCACGTCGATGGCGCAGGCGGTGAAGCCGGCCTCGGCCACCGGCCCGATCTGATGGCGCCAGCTGTACCAGCTCTCGGGGAACCCATGGACCATGATGACCAGCGGCCCCTGCCCCTGGATCACGGCGCGCAGCTTCAGCTCGCCGGCGTCGATCATCGAAAATTCGGTCATGCGTCCTCCGTCGCGGCCCATGCTGGGTCGCCGGCCGGCGCTTCGCAAGTATGTCCTAGAGGAAGGCGCCCTTGCCGCTGGTCACTTCCGAATAGCGGTGGACGCGAACCGACTGCACCAGGCCCCAGCCGATCATCACCGTCATCATCACGGTCCCGCCATAGGAGAGCAGCGGCATCGGCACGCCGACCACGGGGGCCAGGCCCATGACCATGGCCCCATTGATCAGCACATAGAGAGCGAAGGTCGCCGTCGTCCCCGCCGCCGCCAGCCGCCCGAAGTGCGAGTGGGCCACAGAAGCCGTCCGCAGCGCCATGAAGATCAGCGCCCCATAGAGGAACAGCACCGAGGCGCAGCCGATGAACCCGAATTCCTCGGCGAGCGTCGCGAAGATGAAGTCGGTCTGCTTTTCCGGCAGGAAGTTCAGCTGGCTCTGGGAGCCGAGGCCATAGCCCTTGCCCAGGAGGCCGCCCGAGCCGAGCGCGATCTTGGACTGCAGGATGTGATAGCCGGAGCCCGAGGGATCGTTCTCCGGGCTCAGGAAGGTGAAGATGCGTTTGCGCTGATAGTCGTGCAGCACGAACATCACCGCCGGCGGGATGGCCACGGCAGCGGCCAGCACGCCCGCAGCGATCACCCGCCAGGACAGCCCCGCCAGCACGACCACCGCCAGGCCGGTCGCAGCGATCAATATGGCGGTGCCCAGGTCTGGCTGGTGGGCCACCAACAGCACCGGCGCCCCGATCATCACCGCCGGGATCAGCAGCCACCAGGAGAACTTGGCGTCCTCGGCCGAGATGCCGTGATAGAAACGGGCCAGGGCCAGCACGATCCCCAGCTTCATGATCTCCGAGGGCTGAAAGCTGCCCAGCGGCCCGAAGGACAGCCAGCGCTGGGCGCCCAGGCGGACGTCGCCCACCACCGCCACGGCCACCAGCAGGATCATGCCCAGCCAGTAGATCGGGTAGGCGAGCGCGAACCAGACCCGCAGGTCGATCATCGCCAGGACCACCATCATCACGAAGAACAAGCCGAACTTGAACAGGTGCGAGGCGGCCCAGGGCTGCCAGTTGGAGCCCGCGATCGAAAACATCATCAGGGCTCCGGCCCCGGCGATCAGGCACAGGACCAGGCAGAACAGCCAGTCGATCTCGGCGAACTTGACGATCAGCCGGTCGCGTTCGCCCGGCCGCGTGAGGGCGGAGACGGTCATGTGGGGGTTCCAGGCGGCGCCGGGGTCGGATCCGGCGGCGCGGCGCCGTCGGTCACGACATCGGGGATGTCAGGCATGGGGGTGGGCTTCTCGATCCGGGCGCGGATCTCCGGATCCTTCAGCAGGGCGACCCGCATGATCTCCCGCGCCCGGGGCGCGGCGGCGGCGGCGCCGAAGCCGCCATGCTCGACCAGCACGCTGAGCGCGTAGCGCGGATCATCATAGGGCGCGAAGGCCACGAACCAGGCGTGGTCCTTGCGGTCCCAGGCCAGGCTCTTGCTGGTCCGCTCGCCCTCGCGATAGGTGTGGGCCTGGGCGGTGCCGGTCTTGCCGGCCATCTTGACGTCGCCGAGCCCCAGCTGGGCCGTGGCTGCGGCGGTGCCTTCGGAGGTCACGGCCGCCATGGCGTTGCGCACGAATTGCAGATGCTCGCGGTTGACCGGCAGATCGCCCGCCGCGTCGCCGGCCGGCTGCAGCACGCCGCCGATGGAGCGCACCAGCCTGGGCCGTAACGCTTTCTCGGCATTGGCCAAGCGCGCGACCATGACGCACAGCTGCAGAGCGTTGACGTTCACATAGCCCTGGCCGATCCCCATGCTGGGGGTCTCGCCCGGGTGCCAGGCCGGATCCTTCTTGAAGGCGCGGCGCTTATAGGCCCGGTCCGGGATCAGGCCCGGCTTCTGGCCGGAAATGCCGATGTCGAAGGTCTCGCCCAGGCCGAACTTGCGGGCCGTGGCTGCGATCAGGTCCGGCCCGATCTTCAGCGCCGTCTGATAGAAGAAGATGTCGCACGAGGTGACGATGGCCTGGTGCATGTCCACGGTGCCGTGCGACTTGTCGCAGTGCCAGATACGGCCGCCATAGGGCCAGGCGCCGCCGCAATAGCAGGTCTGGGCCGGATCGACGCCGGCCTCCAGGGCCGCCAGCGCGACCATGGTCTTGAAGGTCGAGCCCGGCGGATAGGTGGCGGTCAGCGCCTTGTTGAACAGCGGCTTGCGCTCATAGTCGGACAGGGCCCGGTACTCGGCCCCGGACAGGCCCCGGACGAAGCTGTTGGCGTCGAAGCTCGGCGCGGAGACCAGGCACAGCACGTCGCCGGTCCGGCAATCCATCATCACGGCCGCGCCGCTCTCCTCGCCGAACACCTCCAGAGCGCGGGTCTGGATGTCGGCGTCGAGGGACAGCTGGATCTGCTTGCCGGGCACGGCGGCGATATCGCCGCCTGAATCCTGGCGGACCTCATGGCCCTTGGCGTCGACCTCGACCTTCTGGGCGCCAGGACGGCCGCGCAGGTCCAGGTCGAAGGCCTTTTCCACCCCCTGGCGACCGATGCGGAAGCCGGGGTGCAGCATGATCGGCTCTGCATTGGGGCCGGTCGGCGTCATGTCCTCGCGGTTGACCTTGGCCACATAGCCGATGACGTGGGCGAAGGCGCCACCGTGCGGATAGACCCGCACCTCGCCCATGTCGGCGGTGACGCCGGGCAGTTCCGGGGCGCGGACATTGATCGCCGAGAACTGCTCCCAGGTCATGTCCTCCATGACCGAGACCGGCACCCGCTTGGGCGCGCGGTCGATGTCGCGGATCAGCCGCGCCTGGCGGGCGTCGTCCAGGGGCACGAAATTGGCGAGGCTCTTCAGGATCGTCGCGGGATCATTGTCCTCCTCGCGCGCCACGAGCAGGCGGAAGTTCGGCCGGTTGGTGGCCAGGACCACGCCCGTGCGGTCGACGATCAGGCCGCGCGGCGGCGGGACAAGCCGGTAGTTGAACTGGTTGGACGCCGAGAGCTTCTGGTAGCGCTGGGCCTCGACCAGCTGCAGGTGGGCCAGCTGGCCGCCGAGGGCCGCGAGCCCGATCCCCGCCAGACCGCCCATCAGGAAGGTGCGGCGGTGGAAGACCCCCTGCTTCTCGTTCACCTCGGTGAAGAAGATGGATGGTTCGCTCATGACCTCAGGGCCTTCATGGCCGCACGCGCCTTACCGGAAACGGACATCAGCATCCTCGAACCGGTCAATCAGGCGGTGAGCGAACGGATAGAGCAGGATTGTGGCGAGGAATTGCCAGAACACAGCCACCAGGCTCGGTGAAGCCTGGGCGTCGAGCCGGGTGAACAGGAAGCCGGCCAGTTCGGCGATGGCGCAGGCCACGGCGAACCACGCCCACATCATCGGCCGGCTCTGCCCCACCAGCATGTTGCGCATGATCAGCACCGTTCCATAGGCGACCAGCAGGGACAGCGACCACAGGCCGACCGGCGACCCCCAGAAGATGTCCGTGAAGGCGCCGATGAACAGCAAGGCGAAGGGCGCGATGATCGAGGGCCGGATCACCGCCCAGGCGAAGGCCGGGATCATGGCGAACACCGGCTCGGGCAATTGCAGGCCGAACACCCGCATGGGCGCGCCGAACAGCAGGGTGAGGATCACGCATTGAAGGCTGGTCAGCCCAAGCCAGCGCCAGGGGTCCAGCGGGCGGGCGGCCGAAAGGCTCAATGCGGGATCTCCGCATCGACGGGCGCGGGCGGCGCGGCGATCGGCGCCTGGGCGACCGGTGCGGCGCCGGGGGTGACGGGCTTGCGCGCCGGGGCCGGCCGGGTCGTCGCCAGCCTTGGTCCTGTCGCGGCCGGCTTGGTCCCGGAGGAGGCGATGGCCGGCTTCGGCGAGGGCGAGGGCGGCTTGGCGACCAAGGCGGCGGGCTTGACCGTCGGAGCGGGCGTCGCGGGCGGCGGCGCGGCAGGGGGCGGATTGACCAGACCAATGCTCGCCGAGCCCGAGGATGGGGGCGGCGTGGTCATCTGGTCCAGCTCCTTGGCGTTGGCCAGCTGGGAGAAGTCCTGGAACAGCAGGATGCGGACGAAGTCGATCGGGGCGGAGTCGGAGGCCAGCACCACGCGCCAGCGGCCGTCCAGGCCCTTGACCGCCGTGCCGACCGGCAGGCCGCGCGGCAGCACGCCGCCGTCGCCCGAGGTCAGGACCCGGTCGCCGTCCTTCACCGGGTTCTGCCCGCGCAGATAGTCGAGCTTGGGATTGGGGCCGCCGTCTCCGGTCAATATGGCCCGGGCATTGGTGCGGTCGATCATCACCGGAGTGCGCGAGGCGACGTCGGTCAGCAGCAGGATCCGGCTGGCGCCGGTGGTGACGCCGATGATCCGGCCGACCAGGCCGTTCTCGCTCATCACCGGATTGCCGGCCTTCACGCCCTTTTCCTTGCCGGCGTTGGCCAGGCGCGTGTTGGCGAACGGGCCTCGGCTGTCCGTCACCGTGCGGGCGGCGACCATCGGGATCGGTGGCTCGGTCTTCAGGCCCAGCAGGGTCTTGTAGCGTTCATTGGTGTCGCGCAGGGCGATGGCGACATCGCGCCATTGCCGGGCTTCCTTCAAATCGGCCTTGAGCCGGCGGTTCTCGGAAACGGCGAAGAAATAGCCGCGCAGGTTCTCCAGGCCCACTCCGCCCCAGCGTCCCGGCGCGGCGATCGCGCCGCTGACCGGCACGGCGACGGCGTCGCCGACCTGGCGGGTCACCCCATAGGCCTCGGTCTGGAAGGTTTCGCGGCGATCGGAAAGCAGCAGGGCCACGGCCACGACGACGGCCACAAGCAGGGCGACCGCGGCGGTCAGCGCCAGCGGGACCTTGAGCTCACCGAACGGACTGTCTCGAAGCGCCACCTAGTTGCTCGTCTCCAGAAAGACGCCCCCCGCGTCTCGCCGGTGCTCAATAGCAAGTTCTACGCCAGGGTGGACTCAAGAACGCCCTTCATCCACTTGGGATGTTCGAGCACCTTGCCGCAGCCCAGCGCCACGCAGGACAGCGGGTCGTCGGCCACGGTCACCGGCAGGCCGGTGTGGTCGCGAATCTCGGCGTCCAGGCCGCGCAGCAGAGCGCCGCCGCCGGTCAACATGATGCCCTTGTCAGCGATGTCGGAGGCCAGTTCCGGCGGCGTGGCTTCGAGCGCCATCTTCACCGCCTCGACGATCTGGCCGACCGGTTCGGACAGCGAGTCCGAGGCCTGCTTCTCGCTGATGCGCACTTCGCGCGGCACGCCCTGCATCAGGTCGCGGCCCTTGACCTCGATCGACAGGCCTTCGCCGTCGGCCGGCGCCCGGGCGGTGCCGATTTCCTTCTTGATCCGCTCGGCGGTGGTCTCGCCGACCAGCAGATTATGATTGCGGCGCATGTAGCTGATGATCGCCTCGTCCATCTTGTCGCCGCCGACCCGCACGGAGCGCGAATAGACGATGCCCGACAGGGACAGTACGGCCACCTCGGTGGTGCCGCCGCCAATGTCGACGACCATGGAGCCGGTCGGCTCGTGGATGGGCAGGCCCGCGCCGATGGCTGCGGCCATGGGCTCGTCGATCAGGCCCACGCGACGGCCCCCGGCGTTCAGGCAGCTGTCATTGATCGCGCGGCGTTCCACGGCGGTGGCGCCAGACGGCACGCACACGATCACCTTGGGATTCACGAAGCCCTTGCGGTTGTGAACCTTGCGAATGAAGTACTTGATCATCTCCTCGGCGACTTCGAAGTCGGCGATGACCCCGTCGCGCATGGGGCGGATGGCTTCCATGTGGCCGGGCGTGCGGCCCAGCATCTGCTTGGCCTCTATACCCACGGCGTGGACAACCTTGCGTCCGCCGACGTTGCGCAGCGCCACAACCGAGGGTTCATTCAGCACGATGCCCTTGCCCTTCATGTAGATGAGGGTGTTGGCGGTGCCGAGGTCGATGGCGATGTCGTTGGAGATGGCGCCGAAAAGCGAAGAGATCATGGAAGGCCTTGATGAGGTGCAGACGCGCTGTGAAGCGGGTGAGGGCGACTTGGGGTGAGGTCGAAAAGGGCAGATCGGGCCGGGAAACCCATGCAATCGAGCCGACGCAATGCGCTCGCGTGACTCTCATAGATTGAAGGGCGACCGGACGGGTCCCTGTGCACCGCTAACGGTCAGATTTCAAGGAGATAATAGAGCCGTGAGCTTGATCTCGGCAATGTGATTCCCCGGGACAGGGAGTCACGGCGGCGAGTCTTCGCCCGGGC
>NZ_CANCLE010000155.1 GCF_947378715.1 Phenylobacterium aquaticum | reverse complement strand
CGAGGCGCTGGGGGTCGGTCATGGGCGGTTGAAGGTTTGAACCACGAACCTCACGAACCACACGAACGGGGCGGAGCCTAGGGTGGCCTGGATCGGCGTGAGTCGAAACCAGGAAGAATTCGACCACGAAAAACACAAATAGCACAAACGGGTGGCGCTGGGAGCGGATGGTCGGCGAGCACGCTGGGATATGGGCTCTGGCGGGGCGTTGGTCGGCGCAGTTCGTGCCTTTCGTGTTTTTCGTGGCCAAATTTCTTGCGGCGGCAGGGCGCCCCGCTGGCGTGGGGGTGCGGGGCGCCGCACGTTCGTGAAGTTCGTGAGGTTCGTGGTCAGAATTCTTGAGGCCGCTTGGATCCCCGCCTTCGCGGGGATGAGCGGTGGGGGCAGGTTGCAATTTGGCGCTTGCAAAAGATGACGCTAGCGTCATCTTTATGTTGACGCTAGGGCCGGGGAAGGCCCTGGGCGGGAGGACGCCATGTTGCAGAAGGTGCTGGGACCGTTGTTTCGGTTCATGCCGTTCCTGTTCGGGATCGGATTCCTGGGCCCGGTGATCGCCGAGAGCCTGGTCGCCCTGCACCAGCCGGCGCCGTTCGGCGTGCCCGCCCTCTATCTCGGCCTGGCGGTCGGCGGCGGCTGGGGCGCTTTCGCGAACTGGAGCGGGCGATGGATATGAGCGCCGGGGCGACCTGCGAGGGTCGCGATCTCTCCGCCCTGACCAGCCCCGAGCTGATGAAGCTGGAGAAGGCGATCGCCGAGCGGTTCATGGGCGGCCTGCCCTGGGGCTCGATCGCCTGGGGCCTGGGGAATTTCGCGGTCTGGCTCAGCCTGTGGCCCCTGACCTTGATGGGGATCCTGCCGCTGTGGGCGGCGTTCCCGATCGCCACGGCCAATGTCATGCTGTGCTACCTGCCCAGCCATGAGGCCCAGCACCGGATCATCGCCCGGGAGGGCGAGCCGCTGTTCTGGCTGAACGAGCTGGTCGGTCACCTGTCGACCATTCCGATGATGCTGCCCTATGGGGTCGCGCGCCTGACCCACTACGAACACCACAAGCACGCCAACCATCCCGAGCTCGACCCCGACATCGGCACGAAGTCGCGGGGGCCCTGGCACATGATCCTCAAGTCGATCGCCCAGCGGCAGCCGGGCTCGGCGGCGGGCAAGTCCTATGGCGCGACCCTGGCGCGGATCGGCACGCGGGAGGCGCAGGTCGCCGGCCTGGTCGCCGTGGTCTATCAGCTGGTCTATCTGGGGGTGCTGTTCGCCATGGCCTGGACCGGCCACGCCCTGGTCGCCGCCCTGGTCTGGTGGCTGCCCAAGCAGATCGGCACGACCTATATCCAGTTCTATCTGAGCTGGGCGCCGCACCATCCGGGGACCCAGATCGGGCGCTATCGCGACACCCGCAGTTTCCGCAGCGTGGGCGGCAACCTCGGCTCGATGGGCATGCAGTTCCACATCATTCACCACCTCTATCCGCGCATCCCGCTGATGCGGACGCCGGCCGCCTATTGGGCGCTGCGGCCGGTGCTGGCGGCGCGGGGCTGCGACGTGGCCGGGCTTTAGGTCGGCGCGGCCATGTCCAGCTGCTCGGCGGTGCGGGCGGCGGCGGCCAGAAGCTGGATGAGTTGGGTGGCGTAGATCCGCCGCAGTTGGTCGCGGGCTGGCCCGGTCAGGGTCACGACGCCGTCGGCGCCGAGCTCGGCCAGGCCGGCGCGGGCCGCCTCCTGGAAGATGCGGTTGATGTGGATGCGCGAGACGCCGAAGCGCCGCGACAGGGCCGAGACCGAGAGCGGACCGGCGCGGACCGGGGGGAAGGCCTCGCCCTCACCTTGGGTCATCAGGGTCCAGAGGATCTGGCTGCCGGCATAGGGGTGGAAGAACACCTGGAAAACCGGCGCCTCGGCCGAGGCCTCGCCGTGACGGTCGCCTTCCAGGGCCGCCAACAGCCCCTCGGCATGGTGGCGCAGGAAGAGGCGCAGCACCCCAGGGTCCGCGAACCGGTCGAGCACCCGGACGGCGTCCGGCTCGACCCGGGCTGCGGCGGCCAGGGCGGCGTACAGATGGGCCCGCCAGGCGGCGAGGAAGCGAGGGGTGGCCCGATAGGGGACCACGCCGCCCGGCGCCGCCGGCTGGCGCTCGACGAAGCCCAGATGCTCCAGGAGCTGCAGCAGGGCCCTGGCGCGGCCGGGACTGAGCAGCCCGGTACGGGCGCAGATCACCTTCAGCCGAGGCAGGGTCAGGTCGTCGCCGGCATGCAGATAGAGCGCCCACAGGGTGGCGGCGTAGCGGCCGGCGTCCTTGAACAGGCTGTCGAGGTCGCGGTCGGTCTCGCCAAGCTCGAGCATGGCCCGGGCCAGGGTCCGGGCGGCGTTGGGGAAAGCCGGGTGAGCCGCCATCCGCCCAAGCAACCGCGAGGGATCTTCGCCCGGGTCCCGCCAAAGGGCCAGGCCGGTCGCATCCTTGGGGTCGTTCACGGCCAATCGCTGCACAGCTGAGCTTTGCAACCGCCCTGGGGGCTGTGTCCAGCCTGCACAGGCCTGACCCCAATCGGGAGTGATCAAATTTGTACAGTTGTCAGTCTGACGCTGTTGCGACCAGTTGCCGCCGCACTCATCAAGGATCCGGGCCGTGTCGGGGGATGCGCCCCCGGGTCTGAAGGTGCTGTCGGCAGGGGCCGGAGGGCTGACCCAAGCGGTCGCCGGCCCCTGTCGGCCGACACATCGTCCCGACCGGGCGGCGCCTCGCGAGAGGTCGCCAAGGCCCCTCGGGGGCGGTGAAGGGGGACTTCGACGCGCTCCTAACCCGGGCGCGCCCTTCTGGGGGAAAGTCGAGCATCTGCTCAGAGGGTCGAAGTCCCCCTCGGTCCGCGCCGCGCCCTGAAGGGATTTAGCGCTGGGACTCGCCCCGCCAGGCCTTTTCCTCGAGGCCCGAGCGGCCCTCGCGGCTTTCCAGCCAGCCGGCCACGTCGTCAAGGCTGACGCCTGCGGCGGCCAGCGTCACCAGGAAGTGGTAGATCAGGTCGGCGCTTTCGCTCGCCAGGCCGTCCTTGTCCTTCTGGACGGCGGCGATGACCACCTCGACGGCCTCCTCGCCCAGCTTCTTGGCGGCGCGCTCGACGCCTTCGGACAAGAGCTTGGCGGTGTAGGAGCTGTCGGGACTGGCGGTCTTGCGCGCCTCGATGGTCTCGGAAAGGCGGACGATCACGTCGGCGAAGCGGCTCATCAGACGGTCTCCGTCAGGCGCACGGGAATGCGGGCCTCAGCCATAGCCCGTTTCACCTCACCGATGGAAACTTCTCCGAAGTGGAAGATCGAGGCGGCCAGCACGGCGTCGGCGCCGCCCTGGAGCACGGCCTCGACCATGTGCTGGGCGTTTCCGGCCCCGCCCGAGGCGATCACGGGCACGGAGACGGCGTCGGTCACGGCCTTCAGGAGCGCGATGTCGTAGCCGATCTTGGCCCCGTCGCGGTCCATGGAGGTGAGCAGGATCTCGCCGGCGCCGCGGCGGACCACGTCGGCGGCGTAGTCGACCACGTCGAGGCCGGTGTCGGTGCGCCCGCCATAGGTGAAGACATGCCAGCCGCCGGCGGTGCGCTTGGCGTCGATGGCCACCACCACGGCCTGGGACCCGAAGGCGTCGGCGCAGTCGGACACCAGTTCGCGGCGTTCGACGGCGGCGGTGTTGATGCTGATCTTGTCGGCCCCGGCCAGCAGCAGCCGGCGGGCGTCCTCCACCTGGCGGATGCCGCCGCCGACCGACAGCGGCATGAAGCAGACATCGGCCGTGCGCGCGATGACGTCGAGGATCGCGCCCCGGCGCTCATGGCTGGCGGTGATGTCGAGGAACATCAGCTCGTCAGCCCCGGCGGCGTCATAGGCCGTGGCCTGCTCGACCGGATCGCCCGCGTCGCGCAGGGAGACGAAATTGACCCCCTTCACCACCCGGCCGTCCTTGACGTCCAGACAAGGGATGACGCGCACTTTCAGCATAGGGGGGCCTTCAGCATCAGCCGGCGATCCGCAGGGCTTCGGCCGGCGCGATGGCGCCGTTGTAGAGGGCGCGGCCGAGGACGGCGCCGGCGATGGGGGCGCCCTTGTGGGCCATCAGCCGGACGATGTCGTCCACCGTGGCCAGGCCGCCAGCGGCGATGACCGGGATCGAGACCGCGTCGGCGATAGCGCCGAAGGCCTCGACATTGAAGCCCATGACCGTGCCGTCACGGTCGATGTCGGTGATGATCAGGGCGCCGACGCCCACGTCCTCAAAGCGCCTGGCCACAGTGACCGCGTCGAGGTCGGAGCTTTCGGTCCAGCCCTGGGTCGCCACCTTGCCGGCCCGGACATCGACGCTGACCGCGATCTGCTCGGGCCACTTGCGGGCGGCTTCCTTGACGATCTCCGGCTTGGTCACGGCGACGGTGCCGAGGATCACCCGGGAGACCCCGGCCTCGATCCAGCGCTCGATGTCGCGGATGGAGCGGATGCCGCCGCCCAGCTGCACCGGGATGGAGACCGATTCCAATATGGCCTCGACGGCCTTCTCATTGACCGCCTTGCCCTGGACCGCGCCATTCAGGTCGACCACGTGGACCCAGTGGAAACCACTGTCGGCCCATTGGCGCGCCTGGTCGGCGGGGGAGGTGTTGAACACCGTGGCGGTGTCCAGATCGCCGTGCAGGACGCGGACGCATTCGCCGTCCTTCAGATCGATCGCGGGATAGAGGATCACGGGCGCCACTCCAGGAACCGCGCCAGCAGGGCGAGCCCGGCGCTTTGAGATTTTTCAGGGTGGAACTGCACGCCCGCCACATTGCCCCGGGCGACGGCGGCGGGGAATTGTCCGCCATGGTCGACCCAGGCTGAGACGTCCCGGTCGTCATCGGGGAAGATGGCGAAGGAGTGGGTGAAGTACATCGGAGTTCCCTCGCCGATCTCGGTGAGGAAGTCGGGGCCGGAAAGACGGGTGAGCCCGTTCCAGCCCATGTGGGGCACCTTGGCGTGCGGATCGGCCGGGGTGATGCGGCGCACGTCGCCGGGGATCCAGCCGAGACCTGGGGTCTCGCCGAACTCCAGGCCGCGGGTCGCGACCAGCTGCATGCCGACGCAGACGCCCAGGAAGGGGCGACCCTTGACGTGCACGGCCTCGGTCATGGCCTCGACCAGGCCGGGGCGGCTCTCGAAGGCCCGCATGCAGGCCGCGAAGGCGCCGACGCCGGGCAGGAGGATGCGGTCGGCGCGGGCGATGGTCTCGGGGTCACAGGTGACAACGATCTCGGCGGTCCCGTCCGCGGCGCGGATCAGGGCCTTTTCGGCCGAGCGAAGGTTGCCCGACCCGTAGTCGATCAGGGCGACGCTCTGCATGATGTGAATCCTACAGGACGCCCTTGGTCGACGGAGCGTGACCATGGGTCTTGGGGTCGAGTTCTATGGCGGTGCGCAGGGCCCGGGCCAGGGCCTTGAAGCCGCTCTCGGCGATATGGTGGGAGTTGTCCCCGTAAAGGGTCTCCAGATGCACGCAGGCGCCGCAGTTCATGGCGAAGGCGTGGTGGAATTCCTTGAACAGCTCGGTGTCGAAGTCGCCGATCTTCGGGGTCTTGAAGGCGACCTTCCAGACCAGGTAGGGGCGGTTGGACAGGTCGATGGCGCAGCGCGTCAGGGTCTCGTCCATGGGAATATAGGCCGAGCCGAAGCGGCGCACGCCCTTGAAGCCGTCGAGCGCCTTGTGGATCGCCTGGCCGAGCACGATGCCGGTGTCCTCCACCGCATGGTGGAAGTCGATATGCAGGTCGCCCGTGGTGCGGACATAGAGGTCGATGCCGCCATGGCGGGCGAAGGCGTCCAGCATGTGATCGAAGAAGCCGATCCCGGTCTGGACATCGGATACGCCGGAGCCGTCCAGATCCACGCGGACCGTGATCTGGGTCTCCTTGGTCTCGCGGACCACCTCGGCCGTGCGGGCCATTCCCTAAAGTCCTTTCGCGACCGCCAGGTCCTTGAGCGAGACCTGCGGCCTTGGGCCGTAATGCGAGATCACTTCCGACGCCGCCAGCGAACCGAGGCGGCCGCAGATCTCCAGCGGCCGGCCCTTGGCGAGGCCGTACATGAACCCGGCTGCGTATTGGTCGCCCGCGCCGGTCGTGTCCACGACTTTCTCGACCGGATAGGCCGGAACCGCCACGGTTTCACTTCCCTGGATGATCACCGAGCCCTGGGCGCCGCGGGTGACGGCGGCGAGCTTCACGTGGGGGCGCAGGGCCTCCAGGGCGGCGTCGAAGTCGTCGGTCTCGAACAGGGCGGTGAGCTCGGTGTCATTGGCGAACACCAGGTCGACCTGGGTCTCGACGAAGCCCAGCAGGCCGGCGCGGTGGCGGTCGACCACGAAGCCGTCGGAGAGGGTCAGCGCCAGCAGGCGACCGGCGCCCCGGGCCAGGCCGGCGGCCTTGGCGAAGGCGCGGCGCGCGGCCTCGGCGTCGAACAGATAGCCTTCCAGATAGACGATCTTGGCCGCCTCGATCACGGCGGGATCGATGTCGTCGGCGGCGAACTCGGTCGAGGCGCCCAGATAGGTGCACATGGTGCGCTCGCCGTCGGGCGTCACATTGATCAGGCTGCGGGCCGTAGACGGGCCGCCGATCAGGGGCGGAGTGTCGAAATGGGCGCCGATGGCGCGCATGTCATGGCGGAAGACGTCGCCCAGCTGGTCCTTGGCCACCTTGCCCAGATAGGCCGCCCGGCCGCCCAGGCTGGCGACCCCGGCGATGGTGTTGCCGGCCGACCCGCCAGAGGTCTCGACCCCGGCCGCCATGCGGTCATAGAGGAGCGCGCTGCGCGCCTCATCGACCAGCATCATGGCGCCCTTGTCGAGGGCGAGGTCCGTCAGGAAGGCGTCATCGGCCGGAGCTATGACGTCGACGATGGCGTTGCCGATGGCGGCGACGTCGTAGAGTTCGGACATGTGTGGGACGGCTTCCGGGTGGGCGGTGGCGGCTGACTACAGGGAAAGACCCTGGCGGGCAACGCGGGCGGGCCTAAGCTTATGGCTCAACAACCCTTCCCGGCGGCTTAAGCGTGACCCCGTCCCTGTTCCATTTCTCCGAGGACCCGGCCATCGCCCGGTTCGACCCCCGGCCGGTGCGGGTCCCCGCCGAGCGGGCGCCCGGCATGGACTGGCTGAACGGTCCCCTGGTCTGGGCGATCGAGGCGTCGCACCAGGCCCTCTACCTGTTTCCCCGCGACTGCCCGCGCATCCTGGCCTGGGCCAGGGCCGGATCGACGACGGCCGACATCGACCGTTGGATGGGGCCGGGCCGGCCGACCAGGGTCGCCTTCGTCGAGTGGGCCTGGTTCGACCGGCTGAAGACCGCCCGGCTTCACCGCTATGACTTGCCGCCGGAGACCTTCGAGAGCCTGGCCGAGGCCGGCATGTGGGTGAGCCGCCAGGCGGTGACGCCGCGCGGGGTCGAGACCCTCGACGACCTGCCCGCCGCCCTGGGCGCCCTTGGGGTCGAACTACGGCTCATGGAGAGCCTGCTACCGCTCAAGAACCTGTGGTCCTCCAGCCTGCACGCCAGCGGGATTCGACTGCGCAACGCCCAGGGCTGGCTGGCGGCGGGGCAACCGCTTCGCGCGGCGGGACGTTGATCTGGGGAGGGCGGGCCTGACCGGCTCGCCGATCCAGAGGAGAGACCCATGTCGAACTCCGTTCCCAACACCCACAAGGACGAGAAGCGGGCCTTCAGCCACGGCTCGGGCGGCTCGGCCGCCGATTCCGCCGTCGAGGGTCGCGCCCAGCTGGAGGACCGCCACATCGAGGTTCCCCATTCCCGCCCCGCCGAGGCCCTGAAGGACGACGAGAAGCACGACCAGCTGGCCGACAAGGAAGCCGAGGCGGAGAGCCGCCAGGAAGCCCTGCTCGACGAAGGCCTGGAAGAGAGCTTCCCCGGCAGCGACCCGGTGAGCGTCAAGCGCATCACCTGAGGCCGGGCTGCGTCGCGGCGGTCAATCGTACGGGGGTCTGTCGTTCGCAGCGCGGCAGACCCCCTGCACAAGGCGCCGAAACCAGCGATGCGCGGGGTCGGCGTCCAGCCTCGGATGCCACATCTGGGACACCGCGAACGTCGCCGTCGGCAGGGGCAGGCTCAATCCCCGCGCGCCGGGGAACGTTGATCCGCCTGGCCGGGCGTGCTCGGCGTGGAGGCTGGCGTCCGTGACCTGGGCCACCAGGTCCGACGCGCAGGCGATCGCCAGGGCGGCCGGGAAGCTGGGGACCACGACTGCGATGTCGCGCGCACGACCCAGGGCGGCGAGCGCCGCGTCCAGGGGATCGAGGCCGTGGGCCGCCTGGGCGACCACCACATGACCGAAAGCCAGGAACCGTTCGACCGTGACCTCGCCCGTCAGCAGCGGATGGCCCTGGCGCACGGCGCCGACATAGCGATCGGTGAACAGGGTCTGCACGCGCACCTCCGGGCCGGTCTGGCCCAGCACGCCGATTTCCAGATCCACCGACCCGTCGCGCAGGGGGCCCACATCCTTGTCCGGCCTGGGCGCAAAGCGCAGCCGCACCCTGGGGGCCACGCCTCGGACCGCCGCCACCAGCGGGGCGGCGAAGGCCTGCACGAAGGCTTCGCTGGCGCGCAGGGTGAAGGTCCGCTCCAGGACGGCGAGGTCCAGGCCCCGGGCGGCCGGCCGCAGCAGGGCGCGAACCTCCTGCGTCAAGGCCGGGACCCGGGCGCGCAGGTCCACGGCATGGGGCGTCGGGACGAGGCTGCGCCCGGCCCGCACCAGCAGTGGGTCGCCGGTCGCGACCCTCAGCCGCGCCAAAGTGCGGCTCATGGCCGAGGGGCTCAACCCCAGCCGCCGCGCCGCGCCGACTACGCTGCCCTCCGCCAGCAGCGCGTCCAGGGCCAGGAGAAGGTTGAGGTCGATGTCGGACATGCGGTTCCCCTGGCGCGGCGGCGCATAGGCCTCGTCCATAGATGGCGTCTGACGCAGCTGTTCAATGCATATGATGCGTCTTCCGCCCTATCTGGCGGTTCCGCATGATCCATCCCACCCCACCGATCCCAGGAAGACGCGACATGCCCCATCCCGCCG
>NZ_CANCLE010000154.1 GCF_947378715.1 Phenylobacterium aquaticum | reverse complement strand
GCGATCTATCTCTATCGCCAGTATGGCGACCCCACGGACCTGCCCGCCGCGGTGCTGTCCGCCGCGCTCCTGGCAAGCGCCGGGATCGTCGGCGCCGTCCTGCTCGTGCGTGGCCCCGCCATGACCGCGCTGGTCGCCGCCCTGGGCCTGGGCCTGGCCGGGCACGGGATGCTGGTCGCGGGCCTGGCCCCCCGCCTTGGGCCTTTGTGGCTGTCGCAGCGCGTCGAGACGGTCCTGGCCCGCGCGCGCCTGCTGCCCCGCCAGGGCATCACCGCCGGCCCCATCGCCGTGGCCGGCTACGCGGAGCCCAGCCTGGTGTTCGGGGTCGGCACCACCACCGACCTGGAAGGGCCCATCGAGGCCGCCGACGCCCTGGCCGACAACCGCCCCGCCGTGGTCGAGGCTCGCGAGCAGGTGGCCTTCGAAGCGGCGCTGAAGACCCTGAATGTCCGCCCCCGCCTGGTCGGCCAGGTCAGCGGCTTGGACTACTCCAACGGCGACAAGACCACCCTGCGCATCTACGCCCCGCCGGAGGAGACCCCGCCATGAGCCGGTTCATCCAGATCGTCGAAGTCGGCCCCCGCGACGGGTTGCAGAACGAGAAGATCCCGCTGGACGTCGGCCAGAAGCTCGACTTCATCCGCCGCCTGGAGGCGGCCGGCGCCAGGCGGATCGAGACCGTGTCCTTCGTCAATCCCAAGCGCGTGCCGCAGATGGCCGGCGCCGAGGAGGTGATGGCCGACCTCTCCGCTCAGCCGACCGGCGGCCGCATTGGCCTGGTGCTCAATATGCGCGGCTGGGAGCGGGCGGTGGCCGCCGCGTGCGACGAAGCCAATGTGGTGGTCTGCGCCACCGACGGCTTCGGCGTCCGCAACCAGGGCGCCTCGACCGCCGAACAGATGCAGGCCCTGGCGCAGATCGCCGCCCGGCGCGACGCCGAGGGCGGCCCGCCGATCACCGCCACCTTCTCGGTGGCCTTTGGCTGCCCCTTCGACGGCGAGGTGGCCCAGGACCACGTGGTCGCCCTGGCCCGCGAGGCCGCCGGCCTGAACATCGCCGAGATCGCGCTGGCCGACACCATCGGCGTGGCCGATCCGTGGATGGTGCGCCGCCGGGTCGAGGCGGTGCGCAAGGCCGTCGGCGACATCCCCCTGCGCCTGCATTTCCACGACACCCGCAACACCGGGCTCGCCAACGCCTATGCCGGGGTCGAGGCCGGGGTCGATGTGCTGGACGCCAGCTGCGGCGGCCTGGGCGGCTGTCCCTTCGCCCCCGACGCCACCGGCAATATCGGCACCGAGGACCTGGTCTATATGCTGGAGCGGGCCGGGTTCGAGACCGGCTACGACCTGGCGGGCCTGATCGACGCAGCCAAGTGGATGTCTGGATTGCTGGGCAAGCCGCCCAGCGCCGCGGTCAGCCGCGCGGGCGGATTTCCGCTTTCGGCCTGATCGGCGACCTCAGGCCGCACGGCCGCGCATGCGCCACATCACGGGGCGGACCACGGCGGTGCAGACGATGACCGGCGACAGCAGCCAGGCCAGCAGGGTCTGGGAGACGTTGCCCGCGCGCTTGCGGAAATAGCGAGCCAGGCCGACCCCCTTGTGGAACTCCACCCGGATCGGGCTGGCGCGGCTGGTATGGCCCAGATGGATCACCTCGGCCTGGGGCTGAAACAGCACCATGCCCCCCGCCTGGCGCACCCGCCAGCACAGGTCCACGTCCTCGACATGCAGGAAATAGCCCTCGTCGAAGCCGTCGACGGCGTCGAAGTCCTCGCGGCGCATGCAGAAACAGGCGCCGGAAATGGTCGGTATGGCCGCCACGCCCTCCGGCGGCGCATCGGTCTCCCAATGCACCTCGTAGCGGCGCCAGGCCGGCACCCGCTGGGCCAGGTGGCTGAGGCTCATCAGGGCGCTCATCAGGGTGATGTCGCCGCGCCGCGCGCCGCGCTGTTCCGTGCGGTCGGCGTTCAGCACCCGGCCGCCGACGATGCAGGGCGCGGGCCGGGCTTCGATCGCCTGGGCGAGCGAGGTGATGCAGCCTGGCTGCAGGAAGGCGTCGGGATTGAGGAAGATCAGGATTTCACCGCTGGCCTGCCGGGCGCCGAGATTCGCGCCACGCGCGAAGCCGACATTGCCCTGGCCGACGATCAGCACCACCCGCCGGTCGCGATCGGCCAGGCCCTTGAGGCGCGTCGCCTCTGCGCAGCTCGACCCGTTATCGACGATGACGAACTCGTCGACCTGGGGATCGGCCAACACACAGGAGACGCTCTCCTCGAGCGCCTCGCCGGTCATATAGACCACCATCACCACCGACACCTTACGGCGCGGAGCGATGAAGCTAAGCGTCGGTGCGGGCTCGTAGGCGACGATCGGTGCGGCTATGCCGTTCATCCAGCCTCCATGGCCTCGGTCGCAACTGAGACCGAAGCAGGCTCCGCCCCCGCGGCGCCACGGGCAACATCAGGCGGTGACGCTTCCGTGGCAAGGGCCTTCGCGGCCTGGGCGAGCGAAAGCATGGTTTGCCCGTCGGAACCCAGTCTGCGCAGAGCCACATTGCCCTCCTCGGCTTCCCGCCGACCGACCACGGCGATCACCGGCGCCTTGGCCAGGCTGTGCTCGCGGATCTTGTAATTGATCTTCTCATTGCGAAGATCAACCTCAACTCGCAAGCCGGCGGCCCGCAAGGTGCGGACGACTTCCTGGGCATAGGCGTCGGCGTCGGACGTGATCGTGGCGACCACCACCTGGGTCGGCGCCAGCCAGAGCGGGAAGGACCCTGCAAAGTTCTCGATCATCACCCCGATGAACCGCTCCATCGAGCCGCAGATCGCCCGGTGCAGCATGACCGGACGCTGCTTGGAGCCGTCCTCCGCCACATATTCGGCGTCGAGCCGCTCGGGCAGCACATAGTCGAGCTGCAGGGTGCCGCACTGCCACGTCCGGCCGATGGCGTCGCGCAGGTGGAACTCGAGCTTCGGGCCGTAGAAGGCGCCTTCGCCGGGCAGGTGCTCGACCGTGCAGCCGGCGGCGATGGCGGCGCGCTCCAGCTTGGCCTCGGCCACGTCCCAGACCTCGTCGGTGCCGAACCGCAGCTCCGGCCGCAGGGCCAGCTTCACCGAGTGAAGCTCCAGGCCGCAGTCGGCATAGACGCTTTCCAGCAGGCGGATGAACTGGGTGGATTCCGCCTCGATCTGGTCTTCGCGGCAGAAGATGTGGGCGTCGTCCTGGGTGAAGGCCCGCAGCCGCATGATGCCGTGCAGGGCGCCGGAAGGCTCGTACCGGTGGCACGCGCCGAACTCCGCCATCCGCAGCGGCAGGTCGCGATAGCTCTTTTGCCCATAGTTGAAAATCTGCACGTGCCCCGGACAGTTCATCGGTTTAACGGCCAGCACCTCGCCTTCCGTCGTTTCGCAGGTGAACATGTTCTGGCCGAACTTCTCCCAGTGGCCCGAGCGCTCCCACAGCACCCGGTCCATGATCTGGGGCGCCTTGACCTCGACATAGCCGTCGACGTCCAGGCGGCGGCGCATATAGGCCTCCACCGTGCGGTAGAGCGTCCAGCCCTTGGGATGCCAGAAGATCATCCCCTTGCCCTCTTCCTGCAGGTGGAAGAGGTCCATGGCCCGGCCGATCTTGCGGTGGTCGCGCTTCTCCGCTTCCTCGATCCGCTTCAGATGCGCCTCGAGGTCGGCTTCATTGGCCCAGGCCGTGCCGTAGATCCGCTGAAGCTGGGCGTTGCGATGGTCCCCGCGCCAATAGGCGCCGGCCAGCTTGGTCAGCTTGAAGGCCTTGCCGACATGCTTGGTAGAGGGCAGGTGCGGGCCCAGGCACAGGTCCTTCCACTGACCCTGGCGATAGACCGTGATCGTCTCGGTGTCGGGCAGGTCGGTGATGATCTCGGCCTTGTAGGCCTCGCCGATCTCCTTGAAGTGGGCGATGGCGGCGTCGCGATCCCAGACCTCGCGCACGATCTTCTCGTCGCGGTCGACGATCTCCTTCATGCGCTGCTCGATCTTGGCCAGGTCGTCGAGGCTGAAGGGCGTCTCGCGGGCGAAATCGTAATAGAAGCCGTCCTCGATCGCCGGGCCGATGGTCACCTGCGTGCCGGGGAACAGCTCCTGCACAGCCTCGGCCATCACGTGGCTGGCGTCGTGGCGGATGGTGTCCAGCGCCTCGGGGCTCTCCCGCGTCAGGATCTCGAACTTGCCGCCGCCCGGCAGGGGGCGGTCAAGGTCCAGCAGGGCGCCGTCCAGCTTGATCAGCAGGGCGCGCTTCTCCAGCGACTTGGCGATGGAGCCGGCGACCTCGCGGCCGGAAACCCCCTCTTCGAACTGGCGCACGGAGCCGTCGGGAAAAATCAGATCGATCATGTTTCACACGTCCATTTCCGGGCGGAGGAAGGTCCTCCACGCGGCGGGGGCGGCGGGTCATAGCCCGAACCACCCCAGGGATTGCATCGACACAGCCGCCGCGCCGCGAGCCAGGAGCCGCGCCAGGGGCCGTGGCTGACCAGGACCTGGGCCGCATAGTCCGAACAGCTCGGCATATAGCGGCACTGGCGCCCGATCAGGGGCGAAAGCGTCAGCTTGTAGGCGCGGTGGGCGCCTTTGACGCAGGTTTCGTAGAGGGTCATGCCGGCTCGCAGCCTTGCGATTCAGTCGCCGCGAATATCCCGAGTGGAATCAGGGATCAAGCCGCGCCGGCGCGGCTAGTTCGCTCCATGGCCCGACGGACGGCGTCCGCTGCGGCCTCGAACGCGAGCAGCGTAGAGGCGTGTCGGGCCGGATAGTCCTTCACCGGGGCGAGCATGGATAGGTCCGCAAATCGTCCAGAGGGCGCGGATGCGCCTTGCTTCAACATAGCACGGAACTGATCGCGGGCCATCTCGATCTCCGCCAGGTCGGCGCCCAGCACATGGGTTCCCAGGATCGAGGCCGAGGCCTGGCCCAGCGCGCAGGCCTGCACATCCTGGGCGAAGGCGCTGACCTTGCCGTCCGTGAGGGCGACATCGACCACCACCTTGCTGCCGCACAGCTTGGAGACCTTTTCGGACGAGCCCTGCGGATCGGCCAGCCGCCCGGCGTGCGGCAGGTTCGCCGCCAGCTTGAGGAGCCTGGTCGAGTAGAGATCGTCGATCATGATGCGGATGTGGGGGTTCCGGCCTCGGCGCGCCATGCGGCCTCGGCGCGGGCGGCCAGGGCCTCGCCCATCTCGGTGAAGCCGCGACGGATCGACTGGCGCATCCGGCGCGCCACGGACGGGCCCAGGAGGCCGCCGAATATCTCGCCGTTGGAGACGATGCAGTTCTCGTCCGAAAGGCTCTCGATCTCGATATAGCGGACGCTGCGGACCAGGCCGCGCAGCACCGACAGCCGCCAATGCAGCTGGTCGTCCGGCACCCAGTCCTGCACCACCGGCTGGATGGTCCGATGCGCCTCGCCCGGCAGGGCCAGGGTCAGGGTCAGGACCGCGCCGATGCGGATCTCGCCCTCGGCCCTGGGATAGATCGGGTTCCAGTCCGCCCAGCGCGGCAGGTCGGCGATGACGCCCCAGATCACCCGGGCCGGGGCCTTGACCCCGATCCGGTGCTCGATCTTGGCCCCGCCCCCGCCACTGCCCGCCGCGTCGCCGCCGCCAAAGGCGAATCCGGCGGAAGGCTTGAACATCTCTCCAGGCTTGATCGCCATCCGGCCTACTCCTTGATCCGCCAGGTCGCCCCGGCGGGGCCGTCCATCACCTCGACATTCAGCGCCGTGAGCGCCTCGCGGATACGGTCGGCGGCCGGCCAGTCCTTGGCGACGCGGGCGGCGAGCCGCTCCTCGATCAGGGCGTCGACCTTCTCGCGCAGCTCGTCGGTGACACCCGCCTGGAACCAGGCCTCCGGATCCCCGCCCAGGAAGCCCATCAGGTGGGCCGAGGCGAGCAACTCGCCCTTGGCCTTGGCCCGGCCCTCGCCCTTGGCGGTCTCCAGCGCCGTGGCCATGGCGAACAGCTCGGCCATGGCGGCCGGGGTGTTGAGGTCGTCCTCGAGGGCCGCCAGGAACCTGGGGTTCGGACCGGTGTCGGCGGCGACCACCTCGCTGGAGCGCCGCAAAGCGCCATAAAGCCGGTCGAGCGCCTTCTTCGACTGCTCGATCAGGTCGCCGGTCCAGTCCAGCGGCGCACGATAGTGGCCGACCAGCAGGGCCCAGCGCAGGGCCTCGCCGGGCGCCTGGGCCAGCAGGTCGCGGACCAGGGCGACATTGCCCAGGCTCTTGGACATCTTCTCGTCGCCCATGTTCAGGAAGCCGTTGTGCATCCAGTACTTGGAGTAACCGACAGAGTGATCATCATGGGCGCAGACGCCCTGGGCCATCTCGTTCTCATGGTGCGGGAACAACAGGTCGATGCCGCCGCCATGGATGTCGATAGGCAGGCCCAGGGTCTGTTCGATCATGGCCGAGCATTCGATGTGCCATCCCGGCCGCCCCGGTCCCCAGGGGCTGTCCCAGACGGGCTCATTGTCCTTGGAGGGCTTCCACAGCACGAAGTCGGCAGGGTGGCGCTTATAGGGCGCGACATCGACCCGGGCGCCGGCGATCATGTCCTCCATCGGATGGCCCGACAGCTTGCCGTAATCGGCATAGGCCTGGGTGTTGAACAGCACATGGCCCTCGGCGGCATAGGCCGAGTCATTGGCGACCAGCTTGCCGATCATGGCGATGATCGCATCCATCGTCTGGGTGGCGCGCGGCTGGTGGCTGGGGCGCAGGGCGCCCAGCACCGACATGTCGGCGTTGTAGATGTCCAGATAGCGGTCGGTGATCACCGAGATCGGCACGCCTTCCTCGGCGGCCTTGCGGTTGATCTTGTCGTCCACGTCGGTGACGTTGGCGGCGTAGATCACGGCGTCGCGGCCGTACTGGAAGCGCAGCAGCCGGAACAGCAGGTCGAAGACGACCACCGGCCGGGCGTTGCCGATATGGGCGAAATTATAGACCGTCGGGCCACAGACATACATCGTCACCCGCTTGGGATCGGCAGGAACGAAGGGCCGCTTGGCGCGGGCCATGGTGTCGTAGAGGCTTAGGGTCATAGGGCTCTTTAGCAAAACTGACGTGGCGTGACGGTTGTCGGCGCCTGCGTCTGTCCCATATACATTTGGACCACACGCTAGGCCACGGGAGACAGATCCCGATCGAACGGCCGGCGCAGATGGGTGGCACGCGTCAATCCGGGACCCTCGTCCCGGCGCAACTCAGCCCGGAAAGACCCTCACCAACATGGACGCATCTGCTCGCGAGCGAACCCTGATCGGCGTGTCCGATCTTGATCTTGAAGCCGTGAAGCGCCCGACGCGCGAAGAAGCGATGGAGGCCGTGCGCACTCTGATCGCCTGGGCCGGCGACGACCCGCGACGCGAAGGCGTGATCGACACTCCCAAGCGGGTGGTGGATGCCTATGGCGAATGGTTCGAGGGCTACAACCTCGATCCCGCCAAGGAGCTGTCACGCACCTTCGAGGACGTCCAGGGCTATGACGACATCGTCATGCTGCGCGATATCGAGGTGGAGAGCCACTGCGAGCACCACATGGCTCCGTTCCTGGGCAAGGCCTATGTGGCCTACATGCCGACCAACCGGGTGGTGGGCATCTCCAAGCTGGCCAAGGTGGTCGAGATCTTCGCCCGTCGGCTCCAGACCCAGGAGACCATGACCCAGCAGATCGCCGATGCGATCACCGACGGCCTGCGCCCGGCCGGCGTCGCCGTGCTGATCGACGCGGCCCACCAGTGCATGACCACCCGCGGCGTCCATCACCGCCACGTCACCACCCTGACCACCCAGTTCACCGGCGTGTTCAAGACCGATGCGACCCTGCGCCAAAGGTTCCTCGACTTCGTGAACCGCCGCTAGTCTGGCTTCTGGTCCGCCGGCTCCGGCCGGTGGACCAGGCTGACCAGCACGAAGCTCAGCATCATCAGGAGATACCAGGAGCCGAGCTTGGTCAGTGGGACCATGTTCCAGCCCTGGGCCTGGGCGGGATAGATCCAGGTCCGCGTGAAGGTGCCGACGTTCTCGGCGATCCAGATGAACAGGGCCACCAGGCCAAAGCCCATCAGCATCGGCATGCGACGCGGCTTCAGGTCCGGCGTGAACTGGAACCATCGCCCCCAGAACACCACCACCGACAGGACGAACAGGCCCAGGCGGATGTCGACGCCATAGTGGTCGGTGAAGAAGTTCAGATAGCTCAGGACCGCCAGGGCCCAGGGCGCCCACAATGGCGGGTAGCGCTCAAAGCGGATCTCGAACAGCCGCCAGGCCCGGGCGATATAGCTGCCGATCGCCCCGTACATGAAGCCCGAGAACAGCGGCACCCCGGCGATGCGCAGCACCGAGGCCTCCGGATAGATCCAGGAGCCGTGGGCGACCTTGAAGACCTCCATCCCCGTGCCGACCACGTGGAAGATGGCGATGACCAGGGCCTCTTCCCAGCGCTCCAGCCTGGTGGCCAGCAGCAGGACCTGCAGTCCCAGGCCCGTGGCCACCAGGGCGTCGTAGCGCGACAGCAGGGCGTTCGCCGGCCACCAGAAGTGCGTGCCGATCAGGGCCGCGACCATGGCCCCGCCAAACAGGCAGGCCCAGGCCTGCTTCAGGCCGAACAGCAGGAACTCATAGAGGAAGGCGTTGGTCCGCGACCGCCCCGCCCAGGGCCGGGCCGCCAGGTCGAAGTCGGCGACGCGACCCTTGATCCAGTCCTTGAGACTCATGCGTCGGAGGCTAGGCGGCGGAGCTTGATCGCGCCATATGGTTGCGCATGAGCCCGTTCCCGACCGCCCCCGACAAGCCCGCCCTGGAGCGCGGCGAAGTTCTCGCCCCGCGCTTTGACGCCAATGGCCTGATGGCCGTGGTCACCACCCACGCCGAGACCGGCGAGGTGCTGATGTTCGCCTGGATGAACGCCGAGGCGCTCGCCCGGACGCTGGAACTGGGCGAGGCGGTCTATTTCAGCCGGTCGCGAGACGAGATCTGGCACAAGGGCGCGACCTCGGGCCAGATCCAGAAGATCGTCGAGATGCGCATCGACTGCGACCAGGACTGCCTGTGGCTCAAGGTCCTGCCCCAGGGCGATGGCGGCGCCTGCCA
>NZ_CANCLE010000153.1 GCF_947378715.1 Phenylobacterium aquaticum | reverse complement strand
GCCCTGGCGCGCTGGGCCTCGGCCTCGGCCATCAGCCGGTCGACCAGGTCTTCCTTGTAGCGCTTGAGCAGGTCATAGGCCCGCTCGATCCGGGCCGGGTCGTCGGTCAGCAGCATCTCGATCGACAGGCCGCGCATGGCGGCCATGTGCAGGGTGACCATGCTCTCGACCGCGTCGGAGTCCTCCACGCCGATCTCGCGGGCGAAGGCGACCATGAAGGTCCGGCGCCGCGCCTCGATGGCGTTGAACATGGCCGGCAGCTGGGCCGCCAGTTGCGGATCCGAGCGGGCCGCGACCATGATCTCCAGCTTGGCCATCACCGCCGGTGTGGTCTGGGCGCGCCAGACATTGTCGGTCTGGGCGATGAACTGGGCGCGCTTGTCGCCGTCGTCGTTCAGGGCGCGGGGCGCCTGGGGCCGCTCATCATAGCCGGAGGCGAAGGCGACCACCGCCAGCATCAGGTCCACCTTGCTGGGAAACTGGTGCAGCATGCCGCCCCGGCTGACCCCGGCCGCTTCGGCGATGGTGGCCAAGGTCGTGGCCGAATAGCCCAGGCGGTTCAGGCAGGCGACCGCCGCGTCGATCAGGCGCGCGCGCATGGCCGCCGTCCGCTCCGCCTGGC
Source organism: Phenylobacterium aquaticum (assembly GCF_947378715.1). GTDB lineage: Bacteria > Pseudomonadota > Alphaproteobacteria > Caulobacterales > Caulobacteraceae > Phenylobacterium > Phenylobacterium aquaticum_A. The sequence continues at coordinate 8,611 of NZ_CANCLE010000153.1, read as the reverse complement.
TGCGGCGCGGCGTCTTGATCGCATCGCTCATCGCGGGTTCCGACGCCATGGGGGCAGGGCTCTCCTCGGTCGGCAGCATGCTTGGCGGAAATTCACCCCGAAGCAAGCCTCTCCCCAGGGAAAGCCGCCGGCGCAACTGAGGGTGTCGCGCCGGCGCAGTGAGCCCACCGACATGGGATGCCAATGGGAGGATTAGGAGAGATCAGGTCCGCGCGTGGACCAGGCGTGGGCGCGGCGCGCGACTGTCGCCAATCGCAGGCCGGCGCCCCGACGTCCGGCCGCGAACCCCGCAATAGGGGCCGCTGGAAGGCCGGGCCGTCTTGACGTCATATCGTTTCTGAAAAAGGTCCGGCGCACCCTCGGTCCCGAAGGCTCTTGGGTGCTGAAAGGTCTAAAAAATCAACAGATCAAAATAACGAGCCTCGACGCCGCATGCCTTGCCTGTCGCCAGGCGGGGCGGCGACACCGACCCTCGACGTCAAATGGACCACGGCTTCAAACGGGCGTCAATAAACAAACCGTCCAAACGGTCGGTGTTTGGATCGCGCCCGCGACCCCTCCCATTTTGGGTCAGGCGCTTGCCACGGCCCTTCGAACCACTGTTATCGTGGGGCGAAACGGGAGGCTTCGACATGTCCAAGTACATCGCCGAGTTCATCGGCACGCTCTGTCTGGTGTTGTTCGGTTGCGGCGCGGCGGTGCTGGGTGGCGACCATGTAGGCCAGCTGGGCATAGCCCTGGCCTTCGGTCTGGCCATCATCGCCATGGCCTATGGGATCGGGCCGATCTCGGGATGCCACGTCAATCCGGCGGTCAGCCTGGCGGTGTTCATCGCCGGTCGGATGAGCCTGCGCGACATGGGCGGCTATTGGGTGGCCCAGTTCTCTGGCGCCCTGGCCGGCGCGGCCCTGCTGGCCGCCATCGCGGGCACGGCCCACGGCCTGGGCCAGAACGGCTGGGGTCCCGGCTATCTGGGCGAGTTCCCATTGCCCGCCGCGGCGATCTTCGAGGTGGTGATGACCGCCCTGTTCGTGATCGTGATCCTGGGTTCGACCGGGCCCGGCGCGCCGGCCGGTTTCGCGGGGCTGGCCATCGGCCTGACCTTGGCGGTGATCCACATCGTCGGCATCCAGGTGACCGGGGTGTCGGTCAATCCGGCCCGCAGCTTCGGACCCGCCGTGCTGGTGGGGGGCCAGGCCCTGTCGCAGCTGTGGCTGTTCTTCGTCGCGCCGGCGGTTGGGGCCACGATTGGCGCGGCCCTGTTCCGCTTCAAGATCCTGGCGACCTAGAGCCTAGATCGCCTCGCCGCCGCGGGTGATCGACAAGACGCCGGTCCGCGACAGCTCGACCAGGCCCAGGGGACGCATCAGGTCGACGAACTTGTCGATCTTGTGCGAGGCCCCGGTCAGTTCGAAGACAAAGCTGTCGATGCCGGTGTCCAGCACCTTGGCGCGGAAGATGTCGGCGATGCGCAGGGCCTCGACCCGGTCGGCGCCCGCGCCCTTGACCTTGACCAGGGCCAGCTCGCGCTCCAGGCCGTTGGGATCGCGGCTGACGTCCTGCACGTGGCGGGTGGCGACCATCTTGGTCAGCTGGGCCTCGATCTGGGCCAGCACGTGGGGCGCGCCTCGGGTGACGATGGTCACCCGGCTGGTGTGGGCCCGCCGGTCGGTCTCGGCCACGGTCAGGCTCTCGATATTATAGCCCCGCGCGGCGAACAGCCCGACCAGCCGGTGCAGCACGCCCGGCTCGTTGTCGACCAGTATGGCGTAGGTGGCCAGGCTCTCGGCCTCTTCCTGATGGGCGAGGTCGTAGACGGAGGCGGGCTGGGCGTCGGACATGGCGGCGGTCCTAAGGGGCGATGACGAAGCCACGACCTGTCACATGCCGGGCCCCGCCGCAACCGAGCGCATCAATCCGGCGCGCGGTTGCGCGGGGCTTGCGCGGCGCGCGGGGCTGGTCCACTCCATCGGCCGATGGCGGATCAGGATGACAGCATGACGGGCGAAGGCGTGGGACGCCCCTGTCCGGCCTGCGGCGGCGCGCTCGGCGCCTGGCGCCACGACTGGCTGTTCCGCTGCCGGGCCTGCGGCCTGCTGCACGCCGATTTCACCGTCGAGATCCCCGATGTCGCCGGCGGAGACCGGGTGGACGAGGCCCGCCGCGAGGCCGGGCTGGAGACCGTGCGCGAGCGCAACAACGCCCGCCTGCTGGAGGCCCTGGCCGCGATGGTCGCGCCGGGCGCCCGGCTGCTGGACGTCGGCGCAGGGCCGGGCTTCCTGCTGCGCCACGCCGCCCGCTTGGGATTTGCGGTGGAGGGCATCGAGCCCGACGCCAATGTCATCGCCACCGCCCGGGCCCAGGGCGCCCAGGTGCGCCACGGCTATTTCCCCGACGCGCTCGACGCCGACGACCGTTTCGACGTCATCGTCTTCAATGACGTGTTCGAGCACATCCCCGACATCACCGCAGCCTTCGCGGCCTGCGCCCGCCACCTCAAGCCCGGCGGCGTGCTCTGCCTCAACTGCCCCAACCGCGACGGCTTCTTCTTCAAGGTGGCCGAAGTGCTGGACCGGCTGGGGATGGGCGGGGCCCATGACCGGCTGTGGCAGCGGGGCCTGCCCTCGCCGCACCTGTGGTACTTCGCGCCCCGCGACCTGGCCCGCGCCGCCTCTGGCGTCGGCCTCGTCGCCGAGCGCCGCCTCGACCTCGACACCGTGCAGATCAAGGGCCTGTGGAGCCGCATCCGCTGCGTCCGCGACGAGCCCCTGCTGCGCTCGGCGGCGGCCTGGGTCTTCGCCGTCGCCACCTATCCGATCGCCCGCCTGGCGCCCGCCGACGCGGTGGTGTCCTTCTTCCGCAAGCCGGGCTGAGCCTCAGCCATGAGCCCGGGCGACGTCATCCTCTGCTCGGTCTTCGCGCTCACCCTGCCGGCCGGCCAGCTGATGTTCAAATGGGCCGCCCTGGGCCGCGACCCTGATCGCCCGGCGGTCGGCCTGGCCATGCTGACCAATCCCCGGCTGATGCTCGCGGGGGTCTGGTACGGCTTCACCGCGCTCTTCTGGTTCTATGTCCTGACCCGGGTCGCCTTCACCCGGGCCTATCCCTTCGCCATCGCCGGCTCGGCCCTGGTGCCGGTCCTGGCGCGGCTGGTGTTCAAGGAGCCTCTGACCCGGGCCATGCTCGGCGGCTATGTCCTGGTCTTCGCCGGTCTGGCCCTGGTGGTCTGGGGCGGCGGCTAGGCTCTCCGCGCGAGCAACCCGCCCAGCCAGGACAAGGGCAGGGCGGTGACCGCCAGGGCGATGGGATACCAGCCTGGCCCCATCTCCGGATGACCCAGCGAGACCGCCACCCCCATCAGGCTGAGCGCCAGCCCGATCCCGCCCAGGACCACCGCATGGGCGACCGGCCTGGCCTGCGCCAGCCGCGCCGCGATCCAGCCGCCGGCCACGCCGAACAGGGCGCGATAGCCGAAGGCCAGGGCGAACAGTCCCTGGCCCATCGTCTTGCCGCCGGTGGGAAACACGCCGACCGCCTGCAAGGCCGCATCGGTCGCCGTCGACAATCCGACCACCGCCGCCAGCCCGCCGACAACCGCCACCGTGCTGCGGCCCCAGCGCCGCCCTCCGCCCCCATTCGCCATGCTGTTCTCCTTCGCCCCAAGGACGCAGCAGACCCCGTCCTTCCGACATCGCCCAGCTTTTTCCACACGCCCCGGGTCAGGACGCCGAAAACCGCTGGCGCCGACCCGCCCGGGTCGCCGACACTGGGGGGATAACAAAACCCCTGGGGAGGCCCGCATGGCCATTTCGCTCTACGACGTCAGCGTCACTTCGTTCCTGCAGGTGCTGGGGGGCGTCTCCGGCTTCCTCGACCGCGGCCTGTCCCACTGCCAGGACAACAACATCGATCCGGAAGAGATCGTCGCCACCAAGCTGTTCCCCAACATGCTGCCCTTCCGCTTCCAGGTGCTGTCGGTCGCCCACCATTCGATCGGGGCCATCGAGGGGGCGAAGAAGGGGCTCTATTCGCCGTCCGCCACCATGGATCCGCTCGACTATGCCGGCCTGCAGAAATACGTCGCCGACGCCGCAGCGGCGCTGAAGGCCCTGACCCCGGACGAGGTCAATGGTCTCGAGGGCAAGGACGTCACCTTCCAGTTCGGCGATCACAAGATCCCGTTCGTGGCCGAGGGCTTCCTGATGAGCTTCTCCCTGCCCAACCTGCATTTCCACGCCACCACCGCCTACGACATCCTGCGCACCAAGGGCGTGCCGCTGGGCAAGCGCGACTATATGGGGGCCATGCGCATCAAGGCCTGATCCGGGCGGTCCCAAACCGACGTCATCGCCGGGCTTGCCCCGGCGATGACCTCAGGGCGGCGGGCGTTCAGTAGACGATGGGCGCCGGCTTGGCCGGATAGAGCTCGCAATTGTCCTCGGTCCAGTTCATGCCGCGCCGGGCGAGGTCGGCCTTCTCCCGGTCGAGGTCGGGATTGTCCAGGCAGGGCAGGATCTTGGTCATCGGGATCCGCTGCTGGGCGCTCAGCGCCAGGACGAACTTGGCCAGGCTCTGCTTCATCATCTGGAAGTCGGCCTGCTTGGCCCGGGTCAGGCCGTCGCGCGACCCGAAGCCTTGCGTCGCCAGGTCCCCCTCGCGGGCGTGGGCCCGGACCTCAGCGTCGCGGCCGAAGGTGTTGGGGGCGGCGATATAGTTGGCGGGCGAGGCCAGGCTGGCCGCCACCAGGGGCGCGCCGATCACGCTATAGGCCAGCAGCGCGTCGTCCTCGTTCAGCCCGACGAAGCGGGCGCTGAACCCGGCGTCGACCACGCTGGAGAACGCCACCCGGCCGGTGCGGCGCTCGACGATGCGATAGACGGCCCGGCTGCGGCTGTCGAAATCGATCCCGAACGCTGAGCCCTTCAGGTCGATGAACTCGATCTGCAGGCCATAGCGCGCCGCCACCGGGGTCGGGGCCAGCATGCCCGACTGGGCCAGCAGCTTCTCGACCTGGGGGCGGAACGCCTTCTGGTTGGCCTCGGCGAACCAGAAGGAGTGCTGCGACATGCCGGAGATGTAGTCGAGCACCACGGTGTGGGCGAGCGGATGGGTGGGCGGCAGGGCGAAGGTCAGCGCATTGGCCACCGGCGGCGACTGCAGGGCCAGCGCGGTCTGGTGGGAGGCGCAGGAGGCCAGCCCCAGGCTCGATATGGCCACCAGGCCCAGCAACCAGCGCATGCGGATCCCCTTCGCTCATCTGGCTCTAGCGCGGGGATGGATAACGGAAGATTACGCGCAGCCTGTCGGGACGGCGGGAGATGTCGCGTCTTCCAAAGGACACCACGCCTCGGATAGGGTTCCGCCATGACAATTTTCCGCCCCTTCGCCGCCCTCTGCGGCCTCCTCACCGCCCTGGTCCTGACCGGCGCCGCCCAGGCCGCCTGTCCCACCGGCCTGCCGCCCGGCGTCTATTGCGGCGACAAGGATCCGGCCGCCGCTCTGGCCGGGACCTACAAGCTCGACCCCATGCATGCCGGCGTCATCGCCCGGGTCTCGCACATCGGCTATTCGATGAGCATCTTCCGGTTCGACACCGCCCAGGCGACCCTGGTCTGGGATCCGGACCACCTGGACAAGTCCAGCTTCAACGCCGCGGTCGACACCGGTTCGGTGGCCACCAACGTGCCGGGCTTCGCCAAGGAGATCGCCGGGACCTATCTGAAGTCGGCCGACTTCCCCAAGGCGACCTTCGTCTCCACGGCCTTCCGCCGCATCGACCCCCTGCACGGCGAGATCGACGGCCAGTTCACCCTGCTGGGCAAGTCCAAGCCGGTGACCTTCAAGGTCGAGCTGATCGGGGCCGGCAAGGGCTTCGGCCATCCCCGCCTGGGCGCCCAGGCTGTCGCCTGGATCAACCCCCAGGACTACGGCATGTCCCCCTTCTTCCTCGATCCGATCCAGCTGGTGATCGACGCGGAGTTCGAGCAGACCCCTGCGAAATAGCGTTTCGGACCTGGCCGGGAGCCCACCGCCATGATGCTGATCGGCCAGTACGATTCCCCCTTCGTCCGCCGGGTGGCGATCGCGCTGCGGCTCTACGCCATCCCCTATGAGCACAAGCCCTGGTCCACCTTCGGGGACGCGGCGACCATCGCCGCCTACAACCCGCTGATCCGGGTGCCGACCCTGGTGTTCGACGACGGCGTCGCCCTGATGGACAGCTTCGCCATCCTCGAGACCCTGGACGAGAGGGTCGGTCCCGAGCGCGCCATGATCGCCGCGTCAGGGCCCGACCGCCGCGAGGCCTTCCGCCTGATCGCCCTGGCCGCCGGCGCCGCCGACAAGGCCGTCTCCCTGCTCTATGAGCGCGCCCTGCGCGGCGAGGCGCTCGAGATGTGGGTCGACCGCTGCCGGACCCAGGTCTGCGGCGCCCTCGACGCCCTGGAATCCGCCCGCGCCGCCCGGACCACGCCCTGGCTGTTCGGCGAGACCATCGGCCACGCCGACATCATACTGGCGACGATGCTGCGCTTCGTCCGTGAAGCCCTGCCGGGCGCCTTCGACCTCGCCGCCTGGCCCGCCATCTCCGGCCACGCCGCCAAGTGCGAAGCCCTGCCGGTCTTCCAGGAGATCAGCCAGCCCTACCACCTGGTGAAGCCGGGGGAGGGTTAGGGCCGCCACAGCGCCTTCTGCCGCCGCCCATAGGCGGGATCATAGCCGTCCTCCCAGGGCAGCTTGCCGGCGAGATCGGAGAGCACCAGCTGGAAGCCCTCCAGATCGGGACCGCTGGTCTTCTCTCGCCACCACCGGGCGAGATTGAAGTACTGGCTTTCGATCTGATCGGGATGCACCCGTCGCCAGACCATCTTCGCCCCGCCCTCCCAATCAAGCGCCCAGGCCTCGCCGTCCGCCAGGGCCAACTCACCCGCCTGAAGCTGGCTCACCGCCGCGCCGATCAGGCCGTTGCCCAGCTCGATCGGCACGTTGGAGACCACGATCTCCGGCGCGCCCACCGCCTGGCGCAGCCCGACCGTATAGGCGAAGCCGCCGGCCTCCTCGTCGCCCGGCACATAGATGGCGGTCCATCCCCGGCGCCGGATGGTGCGGTTCAGGTCCCAGAGAATCCATTGCTTCTGCAGCCAGAAGAACATCGCGCGCCCTCTTCGTTCACCCCAGAACAGAACAAATAGGGAACGGTTTCAAGGCCTGCCCGGCCGTTGAGTTCAAGTCGCCGCACAGGTGTGTCGCACAAGACACAACCTGGCGGAAGCCTTCCCGCGCGCGGCGCGGGCCCCCACCTTATCCCAGGTGGGTGTGCTTGAACCCTGTCGCGTATTTCAGGCCATATCCCAGCATCCGGTCGAAGCCGATGTGGGCGACCCAGATCAGGGCGACGGACACCGCCAGAGGTGTCGCGCTCCACAGGCCATAGGCGCCGAGCGCCGCCGGGCCCAGATAGCTGTGGCCGAGATTGTAGCCGACGGCCCCGATCCGGCGGCCGGCCAGATAGCCCAGCATCGAGACATCTGGGACCAGGAACAGGAGCGCGAACAGCATCCAGCCAGAGCCCGCCTGGCTATAGGCCGCCGCCGCAACGGCCAGCACGACGCCGCCTTCAAGACGCAGGATCGCCTTGGGGCCGCCGACCGCCTGGCCTCGGGTCTGGGGGACCGGCGCCGCCTTGGCGCGGCGGGCGGGGCGGGTTTCGGCGGTGGGGGACAGGGTCGACATGGCGGGCCTCCGTGGGGCTGTGTCCGTGGAACAGCCTCAGCATGCCAGACCGCCAGCTAAACGCGATTGCGCAAACCCGTGGGGCGGCGGTTCAAAACCGCATGGCCGGGCCTCAGCCCCGCCAGCGCAGATACAGCTTGTCGCCCTTCACCTGGAACGACTCCAGCTTGCCGAGGAAGCTCATGCCCAGCAGGGAGCAGTCCATCGCCGCCTGGTTGACGATCAACGGCATGTCGGTCAGCCGGATCGGGCCCACCGCCAGGCTGTCGGCCTTGAAGTCGGCGCCATAGCCCACCCCGTTGGCGGTCTGGGACGGTCGGCCATAGGAGAGCTTGCCGAGGTCCAGGCCCAGGCGCCGGGCGTCGGCGGGGCTCAGCACCGTGTCGGTCGCCCCGGTGTCGACCATGAAGCGCACGGCCTGGCCATTGACCTGGCCGATGACGAAGAAGCCGCCGCCCCGCGCCTGGGTGACCACCAGTTCGTGGTCGCCGCTCTCCGTCGGCCGGGCGCCGGCCAACTCGCCCCGCACCCGCTGGACCACGCCGGTGAGCTCGCCGCGATAGCTGTAGCCCAGGATCAGCACCACCACGACGCCGGCCCAGAGCGCCACATGCCGCGCCTTCTCCCCCCAGCGGATCGGCCCACCGCGCAGCAGGGCCGAGGAGAGCAGGGCGATCAGGGCCACGCTCCGCGCGGTCCACATCCAGTCCTCACCTGAACTCACCGCCCCGGGATAGGCCTGGGCCAGCCCCCAGACGGCGGCGCCCACGGCGACCATCAGCCCGATCCAGACCAGCAGCCGCTGGCGCGAAATGGGCGCGCGCGACGGCGCGGCCTTGGGCGCCTCCGGGCGCGGTCGCCCCCACGGTCCGCCGTCGTC
>NZ_CANCLE010000152.1 GCF_947378715.1 Phenylobacterium aquaticum | reverse complement strand
GGCGCGACGCGGCTGAACCTCAATGTCGACGGCGTGTGGCGGACCGACGCCGAGGCCCTGGCCCTGGAATGGATCGAGGACGGGCCGGAGATGGACTGGCTCACCCATGGGCGCCTGCCGGCCACCCTGGTCGACCACTGCTATGGGCCATGGGACGGGCGAGCCGTGATCGAGACGCCTGAGGGGCGGCTGACGCTCTCCAGCGACGCGGGCTGGCTGCAGGTCTATGCGCCGCCAGGGGCGGACTTCTTCTGCCTGGAACCGGTGACCCATCCGCCCGACGCGTTCAATCGGGCGGATGGGGCCGGCGTCCTGGCGCCGGGCGGGCTTCAGGTCCTGAACATGGAGCTCAGGTTCGAACCAGGGTGATCAGGCGTCCGTGGTCGCGGGCCGGGGCGCCGCCGCCGGCGGTTCCCCGTCCAGCACCGACAGCGGCAGGTCGAGCTTTTCAGCCATCAGCAGGGTCAACAGCGCCTGGAGCACGCCGCCGGAACCCCCTTCGGCGCCGCCGGCGATCTGCACCTTCGGCACCACGTCGACGCCTGAGGTCTCCAGCGCCTCGGCGAAGCGCTCAGCCACCTGGCGGGCCAGCTGGAAACGCGGGCCCCCGGAAGCGGCGACCTGACTCTCGATGGCCTTGGCCTGGGCCAGACCGACCTTGGTCACCCGTTCCGCCTCGGCGGCGGCGAGCGCCACCACCTTCTTGGCTTCACCGGCGCCCAGGAACTGCATCTGGTCGGCCTCGGCCCGGGCCAGGGTCCGGGTCTGTTCGGCCTCCTGCTCGGAACGCGCGAGGTTCGCCCGGCCCTGGTTCTGCTGGACCTGGATGGAGAGTTCGGACTCGGTGATCGCGGTCTGCTGCTTGGCCTGGGCCTCAGCCTCGCGCAGCTCTCGCTCCTTCTGGGCGGCCAGCTTCTGCCGCTCATAGGTGCCCACCTGCTCGTCGGCGATCTGACGCTGGCGAAGCTGGGTCAGGATGCGCTCAATCTGGTCGTCGCCGGCCGCATTGGGCCGGGGCGTGCCGATCAGCACTTCCTGGAGCTCGAGATTATAGACCCCGAACTTGGCCTGCATCTCCTTGGACGACAGCGACTGGATCTCGCTGCGGTCCTGCAGCAGTTCGATCAGGGTGCGGGTTTGGCCGATGTTCTTGAAATAGGCCGAGACCATGGGGTCCAACGTCTGTTCGACCAAGCGCTTGATGTCCCCGAAGCGTTGGATGACCAGGGGCGCCTTGCGGTAGTCGATATGCACCACGACCGAAACGGGCAGGGTGGGCTCGAAGGCGTCCTTGGTGATCAGCGACACCTCAGCCAGGTTCTCGTCGAACTTGTGCGAGCCGATGGCCTGGGCCTCCCACTTCAGGATGAAGTTGGTGGTCGGCACCAGGGTGATCCGCCCCGCATAGGTGTTGAAGGCGTATTTGCCGGGCAGCAGCGGATCGGTCCAGACGCCGCGGCGCCCGTTCTCCACCAGCTCGCCATGGCGATAGCCTTCGCCCGAGGTGTCGACGCCAGCCGCCCCGGTATAGGAGACCACCACGCCCACCTGGCCGACCTCGATCACCGTCTTGGAGATCCGTTCCACGGTCGCGAACAGGCGGTTCACGTAGTAGGTGCCCTCGACCAGGACCTGGAGCTGACGACCCTTGCGCCCCCCCGCCGCCAGAAACTTCTCCGGGTCCTGGAAGCTGTTATGGAAGGTCCGCGCGTCGGCCGGGTCGGCGCCGACCGCCGGAGCGATGATCTCGCCGGAGGCCAGGCCAGGGCCGTCATGCACCGTGACCACGCCGATCTGGTCGTCGGCGTCCTTGATCACCACCGGTTCGAAGCCGTCACGGGCCTCGATCACCTCAGCCATCTGGTCGAGCAGGGCGGTGTCGCCGCCGCTGAGCTGCAGGGCGAATGTCTCGTCCTTGGTGACCACCACGAACTGAGCCAGGTTGATGGCGTAGGACCCCTCGCGCAGGACCTTGCGCTGCGGGCCTTTCTGACCGCCGGCCTCCAGGAAGGCGCGGGTCTGCTGGAAGTCGGTGTCCTCGGCGTTGGCGGCCAGGGCCTGGTCGGGGCTGAGCGGCCGCCCGTCGCGGGCGAACACATAGCCGATCCGACCCTGGGGAATGGTCACCAGGCTCTGGACATGAAGCCGATACTGGAACGGCACGAAGAAATGCAGCCCGCCGCGCAGGACGTCGGGTTGGAAGCCGGCCTCGCCGCTCAACGCGATGATGCCGGATCGGATGGAGCCGGAGGGGCTCCAGAGTTTCTCGACAACGGCCACGCGGTCGTTGCCGATGTAGCGGATCATGCCGGAGGCGGCGATGAGACCGACCAGCAGAAGCGCGAGCAAAAGCGCGCCGAGCCACGGCGCGTACACCCATAAGTTTGTCATGATGTCCTCGGAAAGCGCGAGTTCCGGCGTTCATGCGCCCCGCTCGCGTAGAGGAATTATAGGATCAACCGCAGGGCGATCTTAGTGAAACCGGAAGGCGATCTCGCAATTGTGAAGCTTGCGACGTTATAGCGTTTCAAAAGAAAAGGCCCCCCGCCGTCGCCGGCGAGGGGCCTCTGGTCGATGTCCCGGTCCCCTGCCCGGAGGCGGGGGCTGGACCCTAGTACTTCACCCGGAAGGTGGCGCCGAAGGTCCGCGGAGCGGACGGGAAGGCGCCGATCGAGCCGGACTGATAGGTCGCGTCATAGGCCACTTGGTAGTAGCGCTCGTCGGTCAGGTTCTGACCCCAGAGCTCCACGGCCCACTTGTCGTCCTGCGGGCCGACGCTGAGGCGCGCGTTCCACAGGGTGAAGGCCTGTTGGGTCTTCAGCGGGTTCAGGTCCGAGCCGGTGTTGTAGGCCGAGGTGTACTTGGCCGAGACGCTGGCCTTGCCGACCAGGGCTTCGGTCAGGTCATGCTCGTAGCTGACCGCCGTAGAGGCCGACCAGAGCGGGGCGAAGGACAGACGCGATTCCGGCAGGCGCGACGTAGCGCCCAGGATCGTGCGGTCCTTCTTGGAGTACTCGGTCTCGGCATAGGTGACGCCGCCCTGCAGGGTCAGGCCGCGGACCGGGAAGAACACGAAGTCGGCGTCGACGCCCTTGGACGTGACTTCCGGGATCGAGATCACGGTGAAGGCCAGGCCGTTATAGGCGTTGAGCTGGAAGTCCGTGTACTTCTGATAGAACATGGTGGCGTTCAGCAGCAGGCGACGATCGAACAGGGTCGACTTGACGCCCACTTCGTAGGAGTCGGCCGATTCCTTCGCGAAGTCGGTCTTGGTGATCGGCTTCAGCGAGGTCGCAGAGCCCGCGACGTAGGTATAGGCCAGACGGTCGAGGTTGAAGCCGCCCGCCTTGTAGCCGCGGGCGTAGGACGCGTAGGTCATGACCTGCGGATTGAAGCGGTAAGCCGCCTTCACCGTGCCGGTCAGGGCGCCTTCGCTCATGTCCTGGCTGGCGGTCAGGTTGTTGAAGGCGGGGTTCTGGTAGGTCTGGCAGACCGCGTTGATCAGCGAAGCCGGCAGAGCCTTGGCCGAGAAGGTCGCACAGCCCTTGCCGCCGTCGGTGTTGCCGTAGAAGGCGTCGACGCCCTTGTTTTCCCAGGTGTAGCGCAGGCCGCCGGTCAGCTCGAGCTTCGAGGTCAGCTGATAAGAGGCGTTGCCGAACACCGCGAAGCTTTGTTCGCTTTGGTTGTACTGGTCACGCTGGCCTTGGCCGTTGGCGAAGGTGGTCCCCGCCGGATTGCCGCTGAGCGCCGAGATCAGGCTGCCATTCGTGCCGCCCGAGAGCAGCAGGCTGACGAACTTCTCGAAGTCGGCGCCGTAGAGGGTGCCGACCTTGGACGTCAGGTCTTCGTGGGTGAAGAACGTGCCGGCGGTCCAGTGCAGCTTGTCGGTCGAACCGGCCAGGCGGAATTCCTGGCTGAAGGTCTTGAAGCCGGTGCCAACCCAGTTCTGGTCGGACCAGATGATGTCGGCGGTGGACAGGTCGGATTCCGCGCCCGAGTGGGTCTGGAATTCGCGATAGGCGGTGATCGAGGTCAGCTGGACCGCGCCGAGGTCGTAGGAGACTTCGGCCGAGACGCCCTTGTCGGTGATGTTCTTGCGGGTGTCGCGGTTGGCGTAGGCCTTGTAGTCGTCGAAGGCCGGGGGATTGGCGACCGAACCCGGGAAGGCGGCGGCCATGATCTTGGTGACGCCGCCGTTGATCACCTGCAGCGAGGTGCAGCAACGCTCGTCGCGCTTGGTGTAGTCGACGCTGACATTGATATCGAGGGCGTCGGTCGGGGTGAACAGCAGCTGGCCGCGGGCGGTCCAGTAGTTCTGGTTGTTGTCAGTGCTGAACGAACGCGGGCCCGCGCCGGTCACGACGTCGACGAAGCCGTCGCGCTCGCGCTTGGACACGAACAGGCGACCGGCGACCTTGCCGTCGATGATCGGGCCGGTGACGCCGGCGGAGACGGCCTTCAGATTGTAGTTGCCGACATTGGCTTCACCTTCGGCGCCGAAGGAGAACTCCGGGCGCTTGGTGATGACATTGATGACGCCAGCGGTGGCGTTCTTGCCGAACAGGGTGCCTTGCGGACCCTTCAGGACTTCGACGCGCTCCAGTTCGCCCAGGTCGCCGAAGCCGACGCCGTTGCGGGGGCGGTAGACGCCGTCGATCACGATGCCGACGGAGCTTTCCAGGCCGATGTTGTCACCGACGGTGCCGACGCCGCGGACGCGGGCGGTGGTCGAGGTCGAGCTGGTGGTCGAGGTGACCGTCAGGCCGGGGGTGAGGATGGTGAGGTCCTTGATGTCCTTCACGCCGTTGGCGCGCAGGGTCGCGCCATTGACGGTGGTCACCACGATCGGGACGTCTTGCAGGTTTTGAGTGCGCTTTTGCGCGGTGACGACAATTTCGTCGACGGTGTGGGGCGCGGTGTCAGCCGACGGCGCGGGGGCCTCGGCCTGAGCGCTGGCCGCCCAAAGAATGGAAATCAGCGCAACCGGCGCCGCGCTCGCAATGAGTCGAGCTCTAGTCATAGGAATCCTCCCGAACGTGTTTTGATGCCCGGCTTGAGACGGGGAGGTCTCATTGAGGCCGAGCGGGTGGCGCTTTACGGGCGATTCTGTTGCAGCGGAAGACGTGGACGTAACGGAGGTGTTGTAATTGACCCCAGGGTGGGAAATAGGCCGCACATTTGAAAGTTGTGTCAAAAATCTGCGGTATCTGAGTGCCTGCAAGCCTTCCAGAAGTTGAATTTTCGCCTCGGCGCCCGTTTTGTCTGGATCGAAGCAACTCAGGGTTAATCCGTGGCGGGCCGCTGCGGCTGTGAGTCTGGAGCGCCCTTGACGGGCGGGGGCTTCCCATCGGACGGTCCGCCTCCGGAGCATCAGGCTGGCCCAGGAGGGCATGTGATCGACAAGGCCTATCTCATTCAGACCGGCGGATCGGCCGTGGCCGTGGGCGTGCTGATCGCGCTGGCGGCCTGGGCCAAGATCTCCAAGCCGGCGCCGCCGCTGTCCGATGTCCGGGCCCGCGCCCTGTTCGCCGACGAGTTTCCGGGCAAGGCGCTGGACAGCTTGTGGGTGACGGTCGACGGCCGCGGCGCCCTGGCCCGCTCGGGTGCGTCGGCCTTGGTGCTGTGCGAAGTCGGCGACGGCTATGTGGCCCGCCATATCCCCTGGGCCCAGGCCCTGGCCTCGACCTTTCGCGATGGGGTGCTGCGGCTCGACCTGGCGGACATCGCCGCGCCCAAGGCGACCCTGGCCTTCGACGCCTGGCCGCCGGCGGGTCTCGTCTGATGTTGCAGGCGCCTTTCGATCCCGTCGCCCTGGCGGTGCCGTTCTTCGTGCTGGCGGTGATCCTGGAGATCGCCCTGGCCAAGGCGCGGGTGGCCCACGCCCACTATGAAACCAAGGACACCTTCGCCTCGCTGGGCATGGGGTTCGGTCGCAATATCTTCGGGGTGCTCACCGCCGGGATCACCTTTGCGGCGACCATCTGGGTGTGGAGCCATCGGGCCTTCACCGTGCCGTTCGGCGCCTGGTGGGGCTGGGTGGCGGTCTTCTTCCTGGAGGACCTGACCTATTACTGGTTCCACCGGCTGAGCCACGAGCGGCGGTTCTGGTGGGCGGCCCACGTCAACCACCACTCCTCGCAGCACTACAATCTGTCGACCGCGCTGCGGCAGACCTGGACCGGCGGGCTTTCGGGAACGTGGCTGCTCTGGCTGCCCCTGGCCTGGCTGGGCTTCTCCCCCGCGCAGATCGCCATCCAGCAGGGGATCAGCCTCGTCTATCAGTTCTGGATTCACACCGAGGCGATCAAGCGAATGCCGGCTTGGTTCGAGGCGGTGTTCAACACCCCCTCGCATCACCGGGTGCATCATGCGCGCAACCCGCGTTATCTCGACCGCAACTACGCCGGCATCCTGATCATCTGGGATCGTATGTTCGGCACCTTCGAGCCGGAACTCGACGCCGAGCCGCCGCGCTATGGGATCGTCAAGAACCTGGCCGACTTCAACCTGCTGCGGGTGGCGTTCCATGAGTGGATCGCCATCGGCAAGGACCTGGCCGGGTCCCGCAGCCCGCGCGAGGTCGTGGGCTATCTGTTCGGCCCGCCGGGCTGGAGTCCCGACGGATCGCGCGACACCAGCACCATGCTGAAGGCCCAGTGGCGGGCGGAGCAATCCCGCCGGGACGCCTAGCTAGGGCAGCAGCCCCAGCCGCTTGCCGATCGCGCGGTCGGCCATGCGGTCGGGCATGTGGCTGAGGATGAAGTGTTGCACGGGGTTTGGCGCGACCGTGTAGCGGGTCTTGGGCTTGGCCGTGGTGAGCGCCTTGGCCACCACCTTGCCCAGCGTCTCGGGCGGCAGGCCGCCGGCCCCGTTCATGAACGCCCGGACCTTTTCCAGTGGGGCGTAATAGGGCGTGTCCTTATAGGGAGAGATGTCGACCTCCTGGGCCTTGCCCCAGATGGCGGTCTTCACGGCGCCCGGCGCGACCACGATGACGTCGACGCCGAACAGCAGCAGCTCGCGCCGCAGGGCGCCGGACAGGCCTTCCAGGGCGAACTTCGAGGCGTTGTAGGGGGCCATGAACGGCGTGGAACTGCGGCCGCCCACCGAACTGATATTGACGATCCGCCCTGGCTGGCCCTTGCCGTCGGCGCCGACGCTGAGCAGGGGGGCGAAGGCCTGGCTGACGATCACGACGCCGGTGAGGTTCACCTCCATCTGCTGGCGGAAGTCGGCGATCGGCAGCTTGAGCAGCGGCCCGGCCACGGCGATGCCGGCATTGTTGACCAGGCCGAATAGCGGCTCTCCACCCAGGGCCTGGCGCACCTGCTCGGCGCCCTGGGCGACGGCGCGCTCATCAGTGACGTCGAAGACCAGGGGAACGAAGTTCGGGCCAAATTCCTTGGCCAGGCGCTCTGCGTCGGCGGCCTTGCGGACCGAACCGAACACCCGGACGCCCTGACCGATCAGGACCTTGGCGACACCCCAGCCAATGCCGGTGGAGACGCCCGTGACGACGACGCTTTTCATGTTCGCAATCCTAGCTGTTCGATCTCGTGGAGTTGGTCGGCGGGGAGGGGGCCGGCGGCTTCGGCCGCCAGGGCCTGGGCCAGTTCGTCCCGGTTCTTGACCCCCAGCACCAGGGTGTCGACCCCCTCCATGCCGAGCGCATAGCGATGGGCGATCAGGGCCGGGTCCTGGCCCCAGGCTTCGCACAGGGCGCGGAACGGCGCGGCGCGGGCATAGTCCAGGGAGTCAGGATGGTTGGGCGAAAGGGGGCGGTCGATGGCGGCGGTGAGAGCCCCGGCCTGGACCGCGCGAATGCCCATCACGCCCACGCCCTGGGACTTGGCGGCGGCCAGCAGCGGGCGGGGGGCGGCCGGCTCGGCGAAGCGCCGGATACCGCCGGCGGAATCCATCAGGTTGGTGATGACCTGGACCACGTCGGGACGCGGCGCCTGGGTCAGGGCTGCCTGGATCGACTGGGGAACGCCAATGCCGGTGATCCCCCAGGCGCGTATCCGGCCCTGGGCCTTCAGGCGCTCGAAAGCCGGAATGACTTCGTCGCGATAGATCGACCAGCGGGTCGAGAACCGGTCGCGGGCGGCGTCCCCATGGGCGTAGGCGTAGTTGTCCGGGGCGATGTTGGAGTGCAGGAAGAACAGGTCGATGTGTTTCAGCCGCATGGTCGCCAGGCTCGCCTCCAGCGAGGCCTCAAGCCGCGCCGCCGTCTCGCCGACCGGGGGCGAGCCGAGCTGGTGTTTGCTGGTGAAGCGCAGATGGGCGGGCGGGGCGCCAGCGAAGGTCTCGCCGATGATCGCCTCGCAGGTTCCGTACATGGGCGCGGTGTCGATCAGGGTGATGCCCGCCTCGACGGCGGCGTGCAGGGTGTCGCGGGCCTCCGCGCGGTCCGTGGGCCCCCAGATCTGGCCGATGCCGCCGCCGCCCAGAGTCAGGCGGCTGACCTTGCCCAGGGGGCCAAGCGTTGCGGTCTGCATCCTGAGCGCCTCTCGATGGTTCCGATTTTCCGGCCATCGGATGTCAAGCCGTCCCCGGCGTCAATGAGATGGCGCGGCGGCCCCGGCGCCGCAAGCCTATTGGCGCCCACCGTGTCGCGGTCCAAGGTGATCACTGTTCAGGCGACGCGAGATCGCCAGAGGTCATCCAGGAAAACGTCATGTCCGACGCCCCGCTTCCCACCATCATCCAGCTTACCCCGCTCGACCCGACCTATCGGGCCGACCCGCACGCGGTGCTGGACGACCTCCGCGCCCGCTGTCCCGTGCGCCAGGATCCGATCTCTGGGGCCTTCGTGCTCAGCCGCTACGCCGATGTCCGGGCGGTGGTCTCCGACCGGGGCCTGTGGCGCGACGCCCTGAACGCGGAGGAGGGGACCCAGGCCCGCAAGCGGGTGGAAGAGAACTATGATCCCAGTGTGCCGCGCGGCGAGAGCACATCGATCCTGACCCTCGACGATCCCGACCACGCCCGCATCCGCCAGCCCCTGTCCCAGGCGCTCTACGCCCGCGTCGCCAAGTTCCGGCCGGAGGTGGAGCGCATCGTCGACGAGGCCCTCGACCGGTTGCCGACCGATGCGCCCTTCGACCTGATGGACCTGTTCTGCGTGCCAATCCCCATCGACGTGATCGCCTCGATCCTGGGCGTCGACCATGATCGGCTGAAGGAGTTCCGCGCCTGGTCCGAGGGCACGATCCTGGGCCTCAACCCGTTCCGCACCCCGGCTCAGACCGAGGTGATGGAGCGGGCCAGCGGCGAACTGGCGGCCTATTTTCTGGAGACCATCGCCGCGCGTCGCGCCA
>NZ_CANCLE010000151.1 GCF_947378715.1 Phenylobacterium aquaticum | reverse complement strand
CAGCCCCGGAGACACCGGATGACCGCCTATCTCGTCCTGGACTTCACCGTCCTCGATCTGCCGGCCTTCATGCCCTACATCGAGGGCGTGCCGGCCTTCATCGCCAAGCACGGCGGCCGCTATATCGTCCGGGGCGTCGAACCCCAGGTGATGGAGGGCGACTGGTCGCCGGAGCGGGTGGTGATCCTGGAGTTCCTGACGGCGGAGAACGCACAGGCCTTCCTGGCGGACCCCGATTTCCAGAGCCTGAAGGCCGTCCGGGAACGCAGCACCATCAGCAAGCTGATCCTGGTGGAGGGGTGTATCTAGGGGAGACCCTTCGCGCCGGCTGCAGGCGCGCCGAAGGCGGACACGGCGGTGAGGCGCTGCTGACCGGAAGCGGACCTTGCTAGGGTGGCAGAAGGGTGGTGAGCGCTCTTTGGCTTGATCCTCTGAAATCAGACAACCTCATCATCGAGTTAGTCGCTGCGCTGAAGCCATTCCTTCACCGCCGCCATGGCCGGCGTTTCGGGGCGTGATTTCAGCCGCGTGAGCCAATAGCGGCCGGCGTCGACGCAAAGACTGAAGGGCTGAGCCAGTCGGCCGCTCGCAAGGTCCTGCTCAAACAACCGGGCGGGCAGCAGGGCGACACCCAGGCCGCTTGACGCCGCCGCCGCCAGGCTGGACGAGGCATCGAATACCGGGCTGCGGATAGCCGGCGTGGTGAGGCCGGCGGCATCGAACCAGACTTTCCATTCGTCGGGACGGTAGGACCGCAGCAAGACCTCTCTTTGCAGGTCGGCCGGCGTCTGCAACCGCCGCGCAAGGCTCGGTGCGCAAAGCGGCGTCAGCGGCGCTTCCAGGATCGGGACGGCGTCGGTTCCGTGCCAGGCCCCGTCGCCGTAACGGATCGCCAAGTCCAGCCCGTCGCCCGCGAGGTCCACCCGGTTGTTGTTGGTCATGATCCGAAGGTCGACGCCGGGGTGGAGCGCGTTGAAATCCGGCAGGCGCGGAAGCAACCATCCGGTGACGAAGGTTGCGACGACGCCGATGCTGACGATCTCCTGAAAGCGTCCGCCAGCGAACCGGTCGAGGGTGGCGGCCATGCGATCGAGGGTGTCGCTGACTATTGGCGCTAGGGCGGCGCCTTCGTCGGTCAGGGCAAGGCCCCGAGGCAGCCGGCGGAACAGGCGCGCGCCGAGCTGATCTTCCAGCAGCTTGATATGGTGGCTGACGGCGGCCTGGGTGACGCGCAGCTCGAGCGCGGCGCGCGTGACGTTGAGGTGCCGCGCGGCCGTCTCGAAGGCGCGCAGGGCATTGAGCGGCAGTCGCGATCTTTCCATGGGGAGGCATTAGTTCATTTTATGGCTCTCGCCAATTTTGATCGTTTGTAACGCAGCCGAGGGGCGGGGAACCTCTGACTCGTTGCTGTGACATAAGGACAAACGATGTGTCACGCACGTTGGTCACGCTTTTGGGGAGGGTCGAACATCATGAAGCCTGTTTGCGCCGTGGCATTGGCTGGACTGCTCCTCGCCCAGGCGTCTCAGGCGGCGACGCCTGGCGCCGCGCCGGCCCCCTGGCAGCCGTCCCCAGGTCACAGCCAGATGCCGATCTGGCCGGGAGCGGCGCCAGGTACAGCGCCTGTCCCAGGGGCGGAGACCGCGAAGGATGGGGGCGTGACCAACGTCACCCGGCCGACGATGACGGTCTATTCGCCCAAGGGGAAGAACAGCGGCGCCGCGGTCATCGTCATCCCGGGCGGCGGCTTCCAGATGCTGGCCATGGATCTCGAAGGCACCGAGATCTGCGACTGGCTGACCTCCAGGGGCGTCACCTGCGTGCTGCTCAAATACCGCGTGCCGAGCATCCCCTACCGCTGGCAATGCAACTGCCGCCCGCAGAATAAGGAGATTTCAACGCCGTCCTTGCAGGACGTGTTGCGCACCGTGCGGCTGACGCGCGCGCGCGCCGCCGAATGGCGCGTCGACCCGCGCAAGATCGGGGTGATCGGGTTTTCCGCCGGCGGGTATCTGGTGGCCGAGGCCAGCACCCACTTCGACGATCGCCTCTATGCGCCTGTGGACGCGGCCGACCGGCAAAGCGCCCGACCGGATTTCGCCATCGCCGTCTATCCAGGGCACCTGGCTCTGGCCACCAACGGCATCGCGCTCAACCCCAATATCGAGAAGGCCATCACGCCCCGCACGCCGCCGACCTTCCTGTTGCAGAACGAGGACGACCATGTGGACAGCGTCGAGGATGCGCTGAGCTACTACATGGGCCTGAAGAAGGCGGGCGTTGCCGTGGAACTGCACTCATATGCCCAGGGCGGCCATGCCTTCGGTCTACGGGAGAAGAAGCTCCCCGTGTCCGGGTGGCCTAGGTTGGCGGAGACATGGTTGCGGACGATCGGGATGCTTTCGGAATGAGCGGCGCAGACATTGCGGATCGTGCCGTGTGGGACGGGGGTCTGCATCGGCTGGGATGCGGGCGCCGCCAGCGCCGAAACTTCGAATGCCCGCAATCGGTCGGTTCCCCCGTTAGATCGACGGCCTGATGCAGACCTTCCGGCCTTCATCAGCCCTGCCGCAATCTGTCGGACTCGAACGCCAGACCCCGCCCCCTAGAACCCGTGCCGCTCAAGCCAGTCACCGACCGCCGCCACCGCCGTGGGCAGCAGGTCTTTGCGCTCGACGTAGTAGTGGTCGGCGTCCTGGATCTGGACGATCTCCTTGTCCTTGGACGCCACCGCCGCGAACAGCCGGTCGGCGTGGCTGGGGGTGCAGGCGAGGTCGGCGGTGTTGTTGATCACCAGCACCGGGCAGGAGATGTGGCCGGCGTTGATGACGCCATTGGCGCGGCTCTCATCATAGCTCCACTGCGACAGCCAGGAACGCAGGGTGGTGAAGCGCCCCAGGCCCACCGGGCCGTCATTGGCGATCTTCGGCTCGCCCAGATAGCAGGTCCCCGGGCGGCGGTCGGAGGGGTCCTGGGTCGGGTCGGTCCAGCGGACGTCGCACATGGTGCCATAGACCACGAAGGGCCGCTCGGCGTCGGGCTCGCCCGCGGCCTTCAGGGCGGCCAGCTGGGTCTTCACGCGGCCGGTGATGCGGCGGTTGCGGGCGATCTGGGCGGCGCGGAATGTCGCCACGAAGGCGTCGGAATAGGGCGGCTGATTGGGGCAGGCGGGGTCGTAGATGTTGAGTTCGCGGTCGCGCACGAAGGGCTTGTCTTCATCCAGGATCGAGGGGTCCAGCCATTCGGTCATGGTCACGGAGCGGCTGATATGGGCGGCCAGCAGCATGACCCCGTCGGCGGGTTGCAGCCCCGCGCCGACCAGGTCCACGGCGTCGCCGGCCGGGGTTTCGGTAATCGTCGGGTGCTCGGCCTGGTCCTGGTAGAACAGGGACAGCGAGCCGCCGCCGGACCAGCCGCCGAGGATCACCTTTTCATAGCCGAACCGGGTCTTGAGGTCGGAGATGCAGGCGCCGAGATCGAGGACGCACTTCTCCATGATCAGGGCCGCGTCGTTGCCCCGATAGCGCGGGTTGCAATAGATGACGTGCCGGCCGCCATGGGCGAGCGCATTGACCAGCGGCAGGAACGAGCCGCCGCCGATCGGGTGGCTGAACAGGATGACGGTCTTGGATGTGCCGGCCTCGGGGCGGATGCGCATGCACTCGACGAAGACCTGGCCGGTCGGGCCGCCATAGACCTCCTTCAGCTTGCTGGTGTCCGCATGGACGAAACCGTAGGGCTCGCGCACCACCGCCATCTTGTTCTCTCCCTGACGCCCTGAAGGGGGCTTGGGAGGGCCAAGCTTGCCCTCCGCTGATTTTTGAGTATCAAATCAGGAAAACTGATCGAGAAGTCAATTCCTGTGTCGAAGTCCGCCACCGTCGTCGCCCTGGGCAAGGGTGAGCGCACCGCCGCGAAGATCCGCGAGGTGGCGCTGGACCAGTTTTCCCGGCTGGGATTCGAGCGGGCGGCCATGGGCGCCATAGCGGCGGCGGCCGAGGTCTCGCAGGCGACCCTGCACTATCATTTCCAGGACAAGGACCAGCTGTGGCGCAGCGCCATGCTGGAGCTGGCGGCGGTGATCTCGGAGGAGGAGCGGCTGCTGTCCGCCGCCCGCGACGCCAGTCCGCTCGCCCAGCTGCGCATGGCCATGCGGCTGTTCCTGCAGATCAGCTGGCGCCATCCCGCGCTCGGGCGGATCGTGGCGCTGGAGGGCATGGCCGGGGGCGAGCGGCTCGACTGGCTGAACGAACACCTGCTGGGGCCGCGCAACCGCCGGCTGGCCGAGCTGGCGCGGCGGGCCATGGCGGCCGGCGACCTGAAGCCGTTTCCGCCGGAGATGCTGGTGATCACCCTGCAGGCCGGCGCGGCCGGGGTGATCAATCTGGCGCCCCTGATGCGCAGCGCCTTCGGCATCGATCCCGACACGGTCGAGGGGCGCGCGGCCCACGAAGACCTCATACTCAACGCCCTGGTCCAGGGCCTGCTCGCCGACAGAAGCGAGACCACGGAGGAGACCCCATGACCCAACCCTCAGGCATTCACCACCTGGCCTTCATGGCCGGGGACATCAAGAAGCACATCGCCTTCTTCTCGGAGGTGATGGGCTGTCCGCTGGTGGCGCTGTTCGACATGCACGGCGTACCGGGGGGCTTGCATGCCTTCCTGCGCATGAACGACCACGGCTATTTCTCGATCGTTCAGCTGCCGAACGTCGACGACATCCCGATCGAGCTCGGCAAGACCCACGCCGGCACCGGCGCCCTGCCCAGCGCGCCGGGGACCCTGCAGCACCTGGCCTTCCGGGCGGATTCCGACGCCGACCTGATCGCCATGCGCGACCGCATCCGCAGCCACGGGGTCAATGTCATCGGCCCGATCGACCACGGCATGTGCCGCTCGATCTATTTCGCCGGCCCCGACCAGATGACCCTGGAAGTGGCGACCAGCCACGAGCCCATCGATCCGGCCAAGTGGATCGACCCGGCGGTGCTGGCCAAGGCCGGGATCTCGGCGGAGGAGGCCAGGCGCTTCAAGGCGCCCGCCCAGTACGCCGGCCCGAGCCCAGTGCCGCAGCCGGCCTATGACCCGGCCAAGCCGCACATGGCCTATCCCAAGGACGCCTATCTGAAGATGCTGGCGGTGCCCGACGAGATGCTGACCGCCGGCGCCTCCTATACCGCCCCGCCGGTCGGCGAGCCGGCCTGACACGCAGAGAAAAGCCCCCTTCCCGGGTGGGAAGGGGGCTGTCCTCGGACGCTCTGATTGGGTCGGATCAGAACTGCTTGCGGACGGTCACGAACATCTGGCGCGGCGCGCCGGCCAGCAGGGTCTGGCTGTCGCCGGAGTTGGAGAAGCCGTTCGACCCGATCGTCGAGACATAGTCCTTGTCGAGCAGGTTGGTGACATTGGCCTGGATCTCCAGGCCCTTGGTCAGGCCCTCGCCCTCGAAGGTGTAGCCGAGGCTGAGGTCCAGAGTGGTCACCGCCGGAACGCTCAGGTCGTTCGTATAGGTGATGTAGCGCTCGCCCGTGTAGTGGGCGGCCAGGGCGCCGTGCCAGCCGTTCTGGTCATAGGCCAGGCTGAGGTTGGCGATCGACTTGGGCGCGTCCGGCAGGGACTTGCCGGCGGTCTTGGCGACCAGGCCGCCCGAACCATTGCGCACGTCGTCGTCGAAGCTGGAGTCGTTATAGGCGTAGGAGCCGAACAGCGAGAAAGCGTCGGTGATGTTCCAGGTGCCGGCGGTCTCGAAGCCGTTGGTGGTGACGCTGCCGACATTGCTGAGCACGCTGGGATTGCCGGCGACGCCGGAGCCCGAGGCGGTGGCCAGCAGGCGGTTGTCGAACTTGACGTGATAGGCGGCGATGACGCCCTGGAAGTCGGCGGTCTTGAAGCGCCAGCCGGCCTCAAAGGTCTTGGAGCTTTCCGGCTTCAGCTTGCCCTTGATGGCGTCGAAGCCGGCCTGGGTGGTGGAGAACGGACCGGCGGTGGCGGCGCTGACGAAGGCGCGCATGTTCTCGGTGTAGGAGCCGAAGACCTCGCTGTTCTCGTTCAGCTTATAGTTGGCGCCCACCTGCGGCAGGAAGCTGTCCTTGGACTGGATCTGGCCGGAATTCACCAGCGGGCCGTAGCCGTCCAGGAACTTGGCCTTGTTCTCGACCTTGAGCGACTTGAAGCCGAAATTGACCTTCAGGGCGTCGGTGACGGTCCAGTTGTCCTCGAGCGAGACCTGGGTGGTCTTGGTGTTGAAGGCGTAGTGCCAGCGGGTCTTGTAGGGGTTCGACTGGAAGGCCAGGGAGTCGCGGTTGTTGGCGGCGGCGTCCAGGCCGTAATAGCGGCGGGCCTGTTCGAAGTCGTTGTCCTCATACCAGCCACCCAGGCGCACCAGGTGGGCGCCGAGCGTCAGGTCGCCACCCAGCACGACGCCGCTGCGGTCGATATTGTACTCGGTGGTGCGATAGGAGATCGACGAGTTGTTGGTCGTCGCGCCGGGCACGCCGTAGTTCGGGCTGGGGTTCAGCGGGGCGTACCAGGTGCCCTGGCCCTTATTGGTGTGGCCATAGATCTGGGCCGTAGCGTTGAACATGTCACCGAACGGCATCTCGCCCTTGATCGACCAGAGCTTGTCGTCGCGCAGGCCGCCAGCGTCGAAATAGGCGTCGTCGTTGCACTTGATCGGGGCCGCGTAGCTGTTCGTGCCGTCACCCGGATCGGAGACGCAATAGGCCGGATCGCCCGAGGTCCCCTTGGTCAGGTAGTGGGTGAGCGCCGTATTGGCGATCTGGTTGGCCAGCGCATAGTTGTTGGAGATGTTGTCGAAGCCGTAGCCCAGACGCTTGATCATCTCGAGCGACAGGTCCTGGTAATCGTTCTCGCGGCGCTGCGACCAGTCGTAGAAGGCGCTGACCTTGCCCTCGCCGATCGGCTGGACGAACTTGAAGTCGATCTGCTGCTGCTTCTGGACGCCGTAGCCCTTCCACTTGTCGGTGTCCTGCTTGGCGTAGCTCAGATAGGCCCGGCCGCCGGACGGCAGGTCGCCGGTCTCCAGCCGCAGGAAGCCGCGGTACATGTTGTCCGAGCCGAGCGTGCCGGCGGCGAACACGCCGAACTTCGAGGACGGATCGCGGGAGACGAACTTCAGCGTGCCGCCCAGGTTCGAGGCGGAGGCGGTGTTCAGCGAGCCCGAACCCTGCGCCAGTTCCACGCCGCCCAGGTCTTCCGACATGATCGCGCGGCTGATGTGCAGGCCGTTGTGGTTGCCATAGCTCATGTCGCCGAGCGGCACGCCGTCGAGGGTGAAGCCCAGCTGATTCTGGTTGAAGCCGCGGATCGAGATGCGGGTCGACCACTCATAGGCGCCGAAGGCGTCGGCGGACTGGAAGTTCACGCCGGGCAGCTTTTCGACCATCTTGATCGGGCTGGTGCCGGGGGCGGCCTGTTCGATTTCCTGGACGGCGATCTGCTGGACCTGGCGGCTCTCGCCCTTGCCATAGACCACCAGTTCTTCAACGCTGGCGCCCGCGTCGGTGGCGGCGGCCTCGGCCGCGCAGGCCTGGCCGGCGATCAGAAGTAGAGCGCCGGCGGCTGCGCCAGCGAGAAGATGATGTTTCATAAGCTATCCCCTTGGGTCCCGTCGGCCTTCGCGACGTGGATGGGCCTCGCCTAGCGCTGCTCTGCGACAGTTCGGATTCGGTTCGACGGCGGAGCGATGAAGCTTGGCGCAGGGACGGCGGCGTTGCGCCGGAAGCCCGCCAACGCTATGTCCGCAGCCAAATCTCCACTCCTCCGATCAGCGAGCCCGCACGCCCCATGGCGCAGCAATACATTTTCCAGATGCAGGGTCTGACCAAGACCTTCCCTGGCGCGACCAAGAAGACCTTCGAGAACATCTGGCTGTCCTTCTATTCGGACGCCAAGATCGGCGTGGTCGGGGTCAACGGCTCGGGTAAGTCGACCCTGCTGAAGATCATGTCGGGGCTGGACCTCGAATTCAACGGCGAGGCCAAGGCCGCCGACGGCATCAAGCGCGGCTATCTCTCGCAGGAACCGCACCTGGATGAACAGCTGAACGTCTGGGGCAACGTCATCTCCGAATGCGAGGAGAAGAAGATCCTCGACCGCTACAACGCCATCGCGGCGGAACTGGGCGAGAACTACACCGAAGAGCTGATGGAGGAGATGAACACCCTCCAGGAGAAGATCGACGCGGGCGACCTGTGGGACATCGACAGCCGCATCGAAATGGCCATGGACGCCCTGCGCACCCCGCCCGCCGACTGGCCCGTCACCAGCCTGTCCGGCGGTGAGAAGCGCCGTATCGCGCTCGCCCGCCTGTTGCTCAGCAAGCCCGACATGCTGCTGCTGGACGAACCGACCAACCACCTGGACGCGGAATCCGTGGCCTGGTTGCAGCACCACCTGGAAGCCTTCCCGGGCTGCGTGATCCTGGTCACCCACGACCGCTACTTCCTGGATCAGGTGACCAAGTGGACGCTGGAGCTGGACCGCGGCAAGGGCATCCCCTTCGAGGGCAACTACTCCGGCTGGCTGGAGCAGAAGCAGAAGCGCGTGGTGCAGGAGCAGTCGGAGTCCGAGGCCCGCCAGCGCGCCCTGACCCGCGAACTGGAATGGGTGCGGTCCGGCGCTAAGGCCCGTCAGGCCAAGTCCAAGGCCCGTCTGGCCGCCTATGAGCGGATGGCTGACGAGCAGGAGCACGCCCGCCAGGCCGAGAGCTACGCCGTGATCCAGATCCCGCCCGGCCCGCGCCTGGGCAATCTGGTGCTCGAGGTCAGCGGCCTGGAGAAGGAATATGGTGACAAGCTGCTGTTCAAGGACCTGACCTTCAAGCTGCCGCCCAACGGCATCGTCGGCGTGATCGGCCCCAACGGCGCCGGCAAGTCGACCCTGTTCAAGCTGATCACCGGCGTCGAGAAACCCGACCAGGGCACCGTCAAGCTCGGCGAGACCGTCAAGCTGGCCTACGTCGACCAGAGCCGCGACGCCCTGACCGACACCAACACCGTGTGGCAGGAAATCTCGGGCGGCACCGACATCATGATGGTCGGCAAGCGCGAGGTGAACACCCGCTCCTACGTCGGCAGCTTCAACTTCAAGGGCGGCGACCAGCAGAAGAAGGTCGGCCTGCTGTCGGGCGGCGAGCGCAACCGGGTGCACCTGGCCAAGACCCTGGCCGAGGGCGGTAACCTGATCCTGCTCGACGAACCGACCAACGACCTGGACATCGAGACCCTGCAGAACCTGGAAGAGGCGCTCGAAGAGTTCGCCGGCTGCGCCGTGGTCATCTCCCACGATCGCTGGTTCCTGGACCGTCTGGCCACCCACATCCTGGCCTTCGAGGGCGACAGCCACGTGGAATGGTTCGAGGGCAACTTCGAAGCCTACGAGGAAGACAAGAAGCGCCGCCTGGGCACCGACAGCCTGATCCCCAAGCGCA
>NZ_CANCLE010000150.1 GCF_947378715.1 Phenylobacterium aquaticum | reverse complement strand
GTGCCCGACGCCGTTTGCAGCAGGATGCGCAGGTAGCGCACCGACCCTGGCGCCGCGCCCAGCCTCAGCCGGACATGGCCGCCGGCGCCGTCGGAGATCGCGCCCGTCGGGAAAGTCACCCAACGGCCGGCCGGGTCATAGTCGCTGAGCGAGGACCAGTACTGGACCTCGTAGCGGACCGCATAGGGTTCGCCCCAGTCGATCTCGACCCCGTCGACCTGGGCCGGCGCGTCGAGGGTCAGGGTCAGCCACTGCGGCCGGGCCTGGGCCTCGCCGGTGTAGCTGGGATCGAGATAGGGGTTGGATTTCCAGAAGGTGGCCAGGTCGCCATCGGTCAGCCGGGAATAGTCGACATTGTTGGCGTTATCGACGGTGTCGCCCCGGCGCGGCAGCTTGTAGCCCCAGGAGGTCAGGATCGGCCTGGTCTGGCGGTCGTTCCCGACCCAATAGCCCTGGGCATGGGCCGGATCGCTCCAGGTCCCCTCCTCGCCCCAGTGCCAGGCCTCAATGCCGAGTTCGGTCCTCAGCCTGTAGGTCAGGGGCCGCAGGCCGGCCGAGCGCATGCTGGCGATGTTGTGGCCGGCGAACAGCCGGTCGATATCCCCTTCCTGAGCGCCGTCGATCCCCGCCCCCATCGCCTGGTCCGGCGAGGTCACATTGCGCAGACCGGCCGGGGTCAGGTCGACGGTCACCTTGATGTTTGCGGCGGCGGCCGGACCGGCCGCGACGCCCAGCGCCACGGCGAGAACAGCGCCGCCCCAGGCGCGAGGAGCCGGTCGGTCCGAATGTCGATCGCGGCGTGCGCTCATAGCGGTCTCGTCCTCGCCAGACCCCCTGATCCGGCTCGAAGACGGCGAGGTCAAGGCGGAGCCTCGATCCCCCCTCAGCGGGCCAGCAGCACCTGGGCGCCGGCGAGGCTTTCCGGCACGCCGATATCGATGAAATCGCCCGCGAAGACCTGGCCGCCCAGTTCACCGGCCAGGGCCGCGCGCGGCAGGAAATCCGCCTCCAGCGACCAGGCGCCTGGCAGGTCCGGCAGGGCCGCGCGGCTGATCCGATAGACGCCGCCATTGATCAGGCCCGGACTGGCCTCCCCGGTGCGCGGTCGGAACCTGACGACGCGGCCGGCCTCCAGCACCGCCGTCTCATAGCGATCCGCGACGGCGATCTCGCGCAGAGCCATCACCGCCGGGACATCGGTGTGATCGGCCAGGGCTCGCCAGTCGAAATCGAACCAGGTGTCGCCATTGGCGAGCAGGAAGGTCGGCGCGAGCCGATCCCGGGCCTGGACCAGGGCCCCGCCCGTGCCCATGGGTTCGGCTTCGACGACGACCTCGATCCGCAGGCCAAGCCGGGCGCCGACCTGGCACTGCGTCAGCCAATCGACCAGCACGTCGGCGCGAAAGCCGGCCAGCAGCAGGACCTCGGTGAAGCCATGCCGGGCGGCCTTGACCAGCAGGTGCTCCAGGAAGGGCTTGCCGGCCACGGATAGCATCGGCTTCGGCGTCTGGGCGGTCAGGTCGCCCAGGCGGGTCCCCATGCCGCCGACCAGCAGCACGCACTGGGTGACGCTCACCGGGGAACCGTCCAGGCCTCGGCGCCGTCGAAGGTCAGCTTGACCGAACTCGCCTGGCCGCCGGCGGCGTTCAAGGTCTGGATCAGGCGGAAGCGGTTTTCCGGGTCGGTGCAGAACATCAGAAAGCCCCCGCCCCCCGCGCCGGACACCTTGCCGCCCCAGGCGCCATGGGCCATGGCCAGTTCGAAGAGGCGATCGACCGTGTCGGTGGCGATCCCCTTGGCGGTGCGCTTCTTGGCGGCCCAGGACCGGAGCAGGATCTCGGCCACCTCGCGGGTGCGGCCCCGCAGGATCGCGTCCTTCATCAAGGCCGCATCCTCCTTCAGGCGGTGCATGTTTTCCACCGTCTCGGGATTCATCGCCACCAGGCCATCGATCTGTTCCTGGATGATGGTGTCGGAGCGGCGGGATTGGCCGGAGAAGCAGATCACCAGCGAACTCTCGAACTCGTTCAGATGAGCGCGAGGCGCGCGCAGCGGGTTCACCAGGGTCCGCTCGCCGGGCAGGAATTCGATATAGTTGAAGCCGCCAAAGGTCGCCGCATATTGGTCCTGCCGCCCGCCGGCCAGGCCCAGCTTCACCCGCTCGATGTCGAAGGCCAGTCGGGCCACCTCATAGGGGCCGAGCGGCAGGTCGAGGGCGACGCGGAAGGCCTCGATCAGGGCCACGACCAGGGCCGAGGACGACCCCAGGCCGGAGCCGGCCGGGGCGTCGATGGTGGTCGAGACGATCAGGGGCGGCGCGCGACCGTCGAGATAGGTCTCCACCACGTGGCGATAGACCGCCTTGTGCAGGATCAGACCGCTCGCAAGGCTCACCTCATCGAAACTGGCGTAGGACTCCTCGCCGCCGATATCGCTGGCGCGGAAGGCGATGCGACCCTCCGGATTGCGGGTGACATGGGCGAAGGCGAAGCGGTCGATGGTGGCGTTCAGCACCGCGCCGCCGAACTGGTCGCAATAGGGCGACAGGTCCGTGCCGCCCCCGGCCAGGCCCAGGCGCAGAGGCGCGCGGGACCGGACGTCGAACAGGCGGGCGTCGAACAGGCCCGTGTCCAGCTTGCGGCGATCAAGCATGGGGGTCATGGCAGGGCGCTCATAGGAACATGTCGCTTGAGATCCGCACGCCGGAGAGTAGCGCGAACGCGCCGGCCAGGACCATGCCGGTCAGCAGGCTGGCCGCGCCCTCGCCCCGGGGGTGGCCGCGCCGGGCCCGGACCCGGTCGAACAGGAACAGGAACCCCGCCGCCACGGCGACTCCGGCCGCCACGTCCGGGATGGTGTGGGTGCGCAGGGTCACCCGGGTGACCAGCACCGCCAGCAGCGCCAGGGTCGTCACCACCACGCCCAAGGCCGCCACAGCGCCCCGACAGGTCAGGGCGAACAGCAGGATCGCGGCGCCATAGACCACGGTGGCCAGGGCGGCGTGGCCGCTGGGCGCTCCGCTGGAGAACTGGAAGAGACTAAGCTCGTCCGGATAGGGAAACACCTGGCCGGCGCCGATCTTGAGGACCGTATCGACCACCGCCGTGCCCACGAAACAGATCGCGAAGGTCATGGCGGTCGGCCGGTCGAGCCTGGCCCAGCACCAAGCGAAGACTACGGCGGCGACCGCCGTGGCTGGAAACAGGTCGCCGAGATCGGTGATCAGGCGGGCGGCGTGCATCAGGCTGCGGCGCCCAGGACCTGGGCTCCTGCCCGGTCGATCTGATAGTTCAGGCGCGGCATGTTCTGGCTGGCCATATAGGCCTCCAGCTTCGTTCCGTCGCTGGGATCGAACAGCATCAGGAAGCCCCCGCCGCCGGCGCCGATCACCTTGCCGCCCAGCACGCCATGGTGGGCACGGACATGGTCATAGAGCTCGTCGATATGCGGCCAGCTGATCTTGGCCGACAGCTTCTTCTTCGAGACCCAATGCTCGTGCAGCATGTGGCCCCAGCCCTCCAGGTCGCCGGCGATCCAGGCGTCGCGGATCCGGTAGCCCAGGGCCTTGATGGAGCCCAGGCTCTCGGCGACGGCGTCCCGCGAGGGTGCGGCGGCCGACAGCATGGCGCTGTTCTGGTCGTTCAGGATCACGGCCGCGTCGCGGCGCAGGCCGGTGTAATAGATATGGGTATGGCGCACGAAGGCCGCCTCGACCTCGGGTGCAAGTTTCACTTGCCCCACCTTCACCGTGCCGTCAGGGGCGATGTCCAGCGTGGTCAGACCGCCGAAGGCGGCCATGTACTGGTCCTGCTTGCCGATCCCCTTGGCCAGGGTCTCGATCTCAATGCGGCAGGCCTCCTCCGCCAGGGCCTGGCGGTCGGGTGTATGGCCGTTGAGCGCGTGCAGGGCGCTGAGGAAGCCGACCAGGAAGCAGCTCGACGAGCCCAGGCCGGTGCCGCCGGCGATATCGCCGATCGAGGCGGCCTCGAACCGGTCGTCAATGCCATGCGCCTTGAGCGCCGCGCGGACCAGCTCGTGCTTCAGGTCATCCGTGCGTTCGCGCACCTCAGCCTCGGGCCCGTGCAGCACCACGCCGCTCTGGAACGCCGGCCGGTGGGCGGCGATGTGGATGTACTTGTCCAGGCCCATGGCGAAGATGAAGCCGCCGCCATGGCGGTAATAGCTCTCCAGATCCGTGCCGCCCCCGCCCAGGGTCACGCGCAGCGGGGTGCGGGTCGAGATCATGGGGCCTACTCCGCCGCCTGCGGCGCGGTCTTGGTCCCGGCGGCCAGCTGTTCCCAGTGGCCCTTGTTCATGGCGAGCTTGGGGTGCGAGACCAGCCCGTGCCAGACCACCGCCGCCAGGCCCTCGACCAGGGGCGTGATCAGTTCGGCGTCCACGGTCGGGATCACCACGCAGGCGTCGGCCGCCTGGGCCGTATAGCCGCCGTCGCGGCCGACGATGCCGGTCACCGTGGCGCCGCGCGCCTTGGCCAGCTGAATGGCGCGGACAATATTGGCCGAGACCGGCGGCGAGACGCTGCCGCCGCCGACCGAGAAGATCAGCAGGCCGTCAGCCGCCCGCAGGCGGCTGCCCTCCAGCCAGGCCGAGAAGCTGCCTTCCCACCCCTCGTCATTGATCCGGGCGGTAAGCTCGGAGACATTGTCGGTTGGGCAATAGGCCTCGAAGCCGCAGATCTTGCGGAAGTCGTTGGTGGCGTGGCTGGCGTGGCCGGCGCTGCCGCCGACCCCGATCAGGAACAGCCGTCCCTCTCGATCGCGCACCTTCGCCAGGGCCTCGGCCATGGCTTCCACGGCGTTGGGGTCGATGGCGGCCATGGCGCGCTGGGCGGCGTCGAGGAAGTGTTCAGTAAACACGGCGGGTTCCGTTCATCAGGGCTGGGGCGCAGGTCTTGGCGATAACAGGGATAGCTTGCGACAAGCTTTCGATCGTGCCGGTCGCCCCGGCGTTCGCGCCGGAATTATAGGGTCGGGAAAGCAGCAGGGTCGCGCAGCCGGCGGCCTGGCCACAGGCGACATCGCGATCCTGGTCGCCGATCATCCACGAGCGGGACACGTCGATCCCGTGGCGCGCGGCCAGGTCCAGGATCAGGCCGGGCTTGGGTTTGCGGCAGGCGCAGGCGTCGGCGTTGTCGTGCCGACAGGCCGCGACCTCCTCCACCTTCAGGATCGAAGTCAGCTTGGCGTGGATGGCGTCCAGCGCCGCGTCGGTCATCAGACCGCGGCGGACGTCAGGCTGGTTGGTCACCACGAACAGGGCGAACCCCATGTCACGGAGCGCCGCGAGCGCATCGGGCGCCTCGGCGACGACGGCCAACTCCTGCGGCGTGCGCGGCGAGGCAGGCTTGCCGTCACGCTCGACGATCTCGTTCAGGACCCCGTCGCGGTCCAGGAAGATGGCGGGGCGCAGGCTCATGCGGCCGCCAGTCGGCCTTCGGCCAGCAGCTTCTGGCCGGCGGCGTAGCTTTCGGGGGTGTCGAGGCCCAGGCAATAGCCCTGGGCGTCGAGAATATGGCCGCGCAGGGGACGGCCCTCCGCCAGCATGGCCGGGAAGACGTCGCGGCCGAAATCGGCGAAGGCGCCGCGCGGGATCAGGTCCAGCACGGCGGGCTCGACCGCATAGACCCCGGCATTGACCAGGCTCGACAGGGCGCCGGCGCTCGGCCCCTCCACGAAATCGGTGATGGCGCCCGCCGCGTCCACCCGCACCCGTCCGCCGGCGATGCCGGTGTTGAAGTGCCGGTCCTGGTCGAACAGGGCGACGGTGGCCTGGGCGTCAGCGCCGCGATGCGCCGCCAGCAGGGCCGCGAGATCGAAGCGCACGACGCTGTCGCCATAGACCACCAGCATGGTCTCGGTGACCACATCGGCGATATTGCCCAGGGCGCCGGCGGTGCCGAGCAGCTCCGGCTCATAGACATAGCGGATGCGCAGGCGGAAGGCCGCGCCGTCGCCGATCTCCTCGCGGATCATCTGGGCGCCGTAGTGCAGATTGATCCACACCTCGGTGACGCCCGACGCCGCCAGCCAGCGCAGATTGTGCGCCAGGATCGATCGGTCGCCGAACTTCAACAGCGGCTTGGGCTTGTCGCCCGCCACGCCGCGAATCCGGCTCCCGAGGCCAGCGGCCAGGACCAGGGCTTTCATCGATCCGTCCTAGAGGCTGTAGCCCGCCGCCTTGGCGTCGGCGTCGAACATCGCCACCGTCTCCAGCGACAGGTCGGCCAGGTCCTTACCGGCCAGGTCCAGCTTCTTCAGGATGTCGGAGGTGGCGGTGATGATCTGGCAGCCGCATTCGCGGGCCTGATGGACATTCAGCACCTCGCGGGTCGAGGCCCAGAGCACCTCGGCCAGCGGGCGGCGGGCGGCCATGGCGACGGCGGCGCGCATGATCGGCATGGGATCGAGGCCGGTGTCGGCGATGCGGCCTGCGAAGATCGAGATCACCGCCGGGGTCTTGGCGTCGAGCGCCTCGACCGTGCCCGCCACCTGTTCCAGGGTGAGGATCGCGGTGACGTTCAGCTTCACGCCCTTGCGCGACAAGGTCTTCACCAGGGGCAGGCTCGATTGCCGGCGCGTGTTGGTGATCGGGATCTTGATGTAGACGTTCGGGCCCCAGGAGGCGATCAGTTCGGCCTGGCGCTGCATCTCCGGAAACTCATCGGCGATCACCTCGAAGGAGATCGGCATGTCCGGGACCATGGCGATGAGCTCGCGGGCATAGGCCTCATAGTCCGTCACCCCGGCCCGACGCATCAGGCTCGGATTTGTG
Organism: Phenylobacterium aquaticum; assembly: GCF_947378715.1. Lineage (GTDB taxonomy): Bacteria > Pseudomonadota > Alphaproteobacteria > Caulobacterales > Caulobacteraceae > Phenylobacterium > Phenylobacterium aquaticum_A. Next base: position 2,762 of record NZ_CANCLE010000150.1, on the reverse strand, counting down.
GTGAAGCCCGAGACCACGCCGTCGGCGTAGAGGCGGGAGAAGTCGGACAGCGCGGCGCCGTCCCCGTAGAGCTTGATCTCGCCCCGGGCCGGAACGGGCGCCGCGTCATTGGCGATTTCTAGGCGCTGAAACATCTTAACCTCGATTAACTTAGCTCTCAGGCTATGCCATTCGAGTGTAGCAATGCTTACGCCAACAGTAGTTTGAGCAATAATCAAAGTTATCAAAGTATTACTTCGCCAACCAGAGCGCGAAAATCGGCCCATTAGGCGGGATTGTTCGGCTCCTGGATGTAGCCCACGGGATTTTTCCACGAAAGCTTGCCGAGACCGTGGGCCATTGTGAGACGGCCCCGCGCCCGGGTGGTTGACCCAAATTCGAACAGGGCTGTGGCGATCACCGCGCCAGCCGCCAGCTGAAGGATCCCCTTGGCGGTCAGGATCGCCCAGGCCAGCCGCTTGTGGCGGGCGCCGTCGATATAGATGCTGACATAGTGCTGGGTCTCGCGACGGGTGCGGATCAGCCGGTAGGCGACCTCGGTGCGGTGGACGGGCACGATCTCGGTGACCTGCGCCTTGGCGGCCCAGACGATGCGGCGGCCCTCGCGGTGCAGGCGGACGAACAGCTCGGCGTCCTCGCCGCCCGCATCGCCGAACGCGAGCCGCATGGGCGCCTCGCCGTTCGGGAAGCAGCGTTCCATGTCGAACAGGGAATTGCCGGTGCCCAGCCCATAGCGCGGCTTGCCCGAGGCGGCGGTCAGATCGACCAGGGCGTGGTCGGGCAGATGCAGGTCGCGGGCGAACTGGGCGCCCTGCGGATCATAGGCGGGCGGATGGCCGGCCTCGAAGATCGCCAGGCGGGGCCCGACCGCGATTTCGGCGTCCCGGTCCCGCGCGGCGCTGACCAGCTCGTCCAGCCAGTCGGGATCGGCGACCTCGTCATCATCGATGAAAGCCACGAAACGCCCCGCCGCTTCCGAAAAGCCGCGATTGCGCAGGGTCGACATGTTGCGCGTGCCCTCGGCGACATAGCGCATGGGGAACGGGGCGGTCGCCGCCAGCTCCGCGACCACCGGCCGGCCGTTCAAGGACGGATGGTTGTCGATCACCACCAGTTCGAGGGAGAGCCCGAGGCGATTGGTCTGGGCCAGGCATGACCTCAGGGTATTGGCCAGCAAGCCGGGCCGATTATAGGTCGCCACGACGATGGAGACGTCCGGTCGGCTCACGCCGCCTTCTCCTGGATGAAGCCGATCGGGGCGCGGTAGGTCAGCTTGCCCAGGCCCTTGGCCATGCCGATGCGGTGGTCATAGCGACGCCGTCCCAGGAACTCGCCGCTCAGCAGGAACAGGCCGGCGTGGACGCTGAACTGGGCCAGGCCCAGGGCCGCGACCTTCAGCTGGGTGATCTTGGGCGTGTCGGAGGTGTTGATCCGCGAGGCGGCGTAGTGCTGCGACCCGCGTTTCATGCGGGTGACCATGTAGTCGGGGTTGGTCCGCTCGGTCTCGATGAACTCGCGGACGATGGCGGTCGGGCACCAGACGAACTTGCGCCCCGCCAGGGCCAGGCGGAACAGCAGGTGGGTGTCCTCGCCATTGGCGTCGCCGAAGGCCACGCTGAACGGCTCGGCGATGTCGAAGCAGGTCGCGACCCGGAAGGCCGCGTTACCGCTGCCCAGGCCCGTGCCCTTGCGCCGCAGCCTGCCGAACATCTGGATCGGCGCGTCGGCCGCCATGCGGAAGTCCAGCGTATAGAGCCAGGCCTCCGGGTCCCAGTCGGGCGCCTTGCCCGCCTCGAACAGCGGCAGCTTCGGCCCGAAGGCGACATCGGCGCCGGTGCGCTCCAGGCAGGCATGCAGTTCGCAGAGCCAGAGGTCGTCCGGCGCCTCGTCGTCGTCGAAAAAGGCGACATAGGTCCCCTTGGCCGCCGCTATGCCCTTGTTGCGCACCACCGAGATATTGCGGCGGGGATCACTGAGATAGGTCAGGGGCACGGCGCTTTGGGCGGCCAGCCGGGCGACCAGCCCCTCGGCCAGGCGGTCGGGGTGATTGTCGACCACGATGAACTCGAAGCCGCCGCCGGCCGGCGCCTGCTGACGCAGGCCCGAGGTCAGGGCGCGTTCGAGCAGATGCACGCGGTCATAGCTCAGCACCACGACGCTGATGACGATCGGCGGGCTCATACCCCGGTCCCCTTGACGACGACCACGGCGGTCTTGGCCAGGATCTGCAGGTCCAGCCACAGGCTCCAGCGGCGGATATAGTCGAGATCCATCTCCACCCAGCGGTCATAGTCGCTGATCCGATGGCGGCCCTCGACCTGCCACAGGCAGGTGATGCCGGGCTGGACGGTCAGCTTCTGCTTCTGGAACTCGCTGAACTGGGCGAACTCGTGCTCGCGCGGCGCCCGGGGCCCGACCAGGCTGATGTCGCCCTTGAGCACGTTCCACAGCTGCGGCAGCTCATCGAGGCTGTAGCGGCGCAAGACCCGGCCCAATGGGGTCACGCGCGGATCATTGGTCATCTTGAAGGCCGGGCCGGTCATCTCGTTATGGGCGGCCAGCTGGGCCTCCAGGGCGTCGGCATTGGTCACCATGGTGCGGAACTTGAGGCCCGAGAAGCGCCGCTCCCCCTGCCCCACCCAATGACAGACATAGAAGAGCGGACCCTCCGAAGTGGTGACCACCAGGAGCGAGATCAGCAGCAGCAGCGGCGCCAGCACGACCAGCAGCAGGCCGGAGATCACAACGTCGAGCGCGCGCTT
>NZ_CANCLE010000149.1 GCF_947378715.1 Phenylobacterium aquaticum | reverse complement strand
TTCGCCAATTTCGATCGCGACGCGGGCGTGCGCGACGCCCTGCTGGGCAAGACCGACGGCGCGGCCTTCGCGAAGCTCTATGACCAGTTCCTGCCCGACCATTCCGGCGGCCTGTTCCAGGTGATGGCGGCGGGAGCCCAGGCGGCGGGTCGGGCCGCCGACCATGACGCCCCGCGCCTGCTGGGAGACGGCCTGCGCGGCTGGACCCAGGAGATCGCCTTCATCGTCCGCCGCGATCTGGACCGCGCCTCCAGCTATGACGGGACTGGATTCGGCGTGGCCGGCGGGGTGGAGACCCCGCCCACTGAGCTCGGCGTGCTGGGCCTGCAGACCAGCTTCCTGGGGGTGAATGTCGATGAGAAGGGTTCGGCGGCGGCCGAGTCCCTCGACGGCTCCCTCGCCCAGATCGGCGTCTATTGGCGCGGCGACAGCGACGGGCTCAGCGCGGCCCTGGCGGTCAATGGCGGCTATGCCTGGATGAAGAGCGCGCGTTCGGTCTCGGACGCCGCTTCTGGCCTGTCGCGGCTGGCCAAGTCGGACTGGCGCGGCAAGACCCTGGCCGTCCATGCCGACCTCGGATGGCGGCTGGACGCGGGCCGGCTCTACGCCCGGCCGGAAGTCACGGCCGACTATTTCCTGCTGAAGGAGGACGGCCGCCAGGAGCATGGCGGCGGGGCGGCGGTCGATCTCAAGGTCGAGGATCGTACGGGCCAGCAGCTTGGCGCCTTCGCGGGCGTGACCGTGGGCGGCCGGTGGGGCGTGGAGAGCGCCTTCGCCTGGTCCCCGGAGCTCACGCTAGGCTGGCGCCAGGTGTCCGGCGACGGGGCGGGCGTCACGACCGCGCGCTTCGTCGCCGGCGGCCCGGCCTTCCAGATCGCCGCGCCGGACCTGTCGGGCGGTGGCGCGGTGGCGCGCATCGCCCTCCACGCCCAGGGCGAATATGTCGACCTGCTGATGGAGGCCGGCGGCGAGGTCCGCGACGGCTATGAGACCTATGACGCCCGCATCGCCGCCCGCCTGGTGTTCTAGGCGGGTGGGCGGTCCGGAGGCCCTGTGCGGCCTGGCCGCCATAGCGCTTGGCGTCGCCGACCTCTGCCGGCAGGGCGCCTCGACCGGCTGGCTGAGGCTGTCGGCGGTCATGGCCTGCGCCGGGCTGATCACCGCCATCGGCCTGGGGGTCGCCGACTGGCGAGCGGTCGCCGAGACGCCCCTGGTGGTCATCGCCTTCATGAGCCTGGCCGAGCTGGCCCTGGCCTGGGTCGACCTCCGCCGGCTGCGCGGCCTGCCGCCGCCGAGAGCCCTTTCCGATCTGGTTGAATCAACCAGATCGGATGAAAAGGGTTCTGGTTCAAAAAGTTAGAGCACTTTTTGGAAAATGCTCCAGCTGGCTGGCCTAGCCGAACAGGTCCTGGCGCGGCGCCGCAGTCGTCGGATCGGACTTACGGCTCAGCAGGAACAGACCGGTTTCCGCCCGCCAGTTCTCGATCGCCCGTGTGGGATCGATCGGCCGCGCCGGCTTGCCATTGGACAGGGCCGCGCAGGCATCGATCCGCAGGTTGAGGTCGTCACACAGGGCGGTGAAGTCGTGCAGGGTGCAGAGGTGGATGTTGAGCGTGGAATACCAAGGGTCGGGCAGGGCCTTGGTCTCCGGCATGCGGCCCTTGGCCAGCAGGGCCCAGCGCACCCGCCACTGGCCGAAATTGGGCACCGAGACCACGGCCTTGTCGGCGATGCGCAGCAGCTCGGACAGCACGTGCTTGGGTTCGCGCATCTGTTGCAGGGTCTTGGACAGGATGGCGTAGTCGAAGGCCTGGGTCGGGAAATGGTCGAGGTCGCGGTCGCCGTCGCCCTGCACCACCGCCAGGCCGCGCGCCAGACAGGCCGAGACGCCCTTGGTGGAGATCTCCAGCCCCTGGCCGTCACAGCCCTTTTCGCGGGTCAGCAGCTCCAGCAGCTCGCCCTCGCCGCAGCCGACGTCCAGCACCCGGCTGCCGGGGCGGACCAGGCGCAGGATCTCGCGGAAATCCTCGCGGACCGGGGCCGGGCTCACGCCAACCCCCGCTTTTCCGCCGCCGAGGCCAGGAAGCCGCGCAGGGCGGAGTCCAGGGCCGGCTCGTCCAGGAAGATGGCGTCGTGGCCCTTGTCGGTGGTGATCTCGGCGAAGCTGGCGCGGCAGCCGGCGGCGTTCAGGGCGCGGACGATGTCGCGGCTCTCCGCAGTCGAATAGAGCCAGTCGGATGAGAACGACAGGACGCAGAAGCGCACATCGCGCGCCTTGCGGAACGCCTGGGCCAGCACCCCGCCGTGCTCGGCGGCCAGGTCGAAATAGTCCAGCGCCCGGGTGATGTAGAGGTAGGAGTTGGCGTCGAAGCGGTCGACGAAGCTCGAACCCTGGTGGCGCAGATAGCTTTCCACCTGGAAGTCGGCGTCGAAGCCCCAGGACAGGCCGTCGCGCTGCAGTTCGCGGCCGAACTTCCGCTGCAGGGCCGATTCCGACAGATAGGTGATGTGGGCGGCCATGCGGGCGACGGCCAGGCCCTTGTCGGGCCGCACCCCGGCCAGCTCATAGGCGCCGGCCCGCCAGTCGGGGTCGGCCATGATCGCGGCGCGACCGACCTCGTGGAAGGCGATGTTCTGGGCCGAGTGGCGCGGGGCCGCAGCGATGCAGATCGCCGAGAACAGCTTTTCCGGATAGTCCGCCGCCCACTGCAGGACCTGCATCCCGCCCATGGAGCCGCCGACCACCGCGAACAGGGTCTCGATGCCGAGCGCCTCGACCAGCATCTTTTGGGCCCGCGCCATGTCGGCGATGGTGATCACCGGGAAGGCCAGCGCATAGGGCGCGCTGGTTTCGGGATTGATCGAGGCCGGGCCGGTCGAGCCCATGCAACCGCCGACCACATTGCTGCAGATGATGAAATAGCGGGCGGGGTCCAGCGGCAGGCCGGGACCCACCACGCGCGTCCACCAGCCGGGCTTGCCGGTGACGGGGTGGGTCGAGGCCAGGTACTGGTCGCCGGTCAGGGCGTGGCAGACCAGGACGGCGTTGGTCTTGTCGGCGTTGAGCTTGCCATAGGTCTTGTAGGCGACTTCCAGCGGGGCGATCTGGGCGCCGGAGTCCAGGCGCAGGGGCTGGTCGGCCGGGAACCGCCAGGTTCCGCCGCCGGACGCCTCATCAAGGGTCGCTGTCGCCGCTTCGCTCATCGCGCCGCTTGGACAGCGGGGCGTAATCTCTGTCAACCGCTTCGCGCGCGCGCCCGAGCCCGCTATGAACCGTCCTACGGGCGATGGAGTGAGTATGGACCGGCTGATCCTCTTGCGGCACGGCGACGCCGAGCGGGACTCTGAGAGCGGCGATGATTTCGACCGCCGGCTGTCGGCGCGCGGCCAGACCGAGAGCGCGCGTATGGGAGAGACCCTGGCCGAGCTGGGCCTGATCCCCGATCTCGCCCTGGTCTCCGGCGCGGCGCGGGCCCGCGAGACCTGGGCAGGGCTGGCGACTTCCTTTCCCAAGGCCCGGGCCCAGTTCGAGGACGGCCTCTACCTGGCCGAGGCCGAGGTGTTCCGCCGCGCAGCCCTGGCGGCCGGTGCGGAGACCCGCTGCGTGCTGGTGATCGGGCACAATCCCGGCCTGCAGGAACTGGCCATCCGGCTGCTGATGGAAGCCTCGGCCGGCGGCGCCCTGATCTCCCGGGTGCAGGCCGGGTTCCCGACCGCGGCCGCGGCGGTGTTCCTGATCGATTCGGCCGGGCGACCGCATTATGACGGGCTGTTCTTCCCTCGCGACCGGAGCTGATCCCGGAGATGACGCGCATCTACAAGATCCTGCCCCGGGCCGACTGGGCCGAGGTCCTGATCGCCGGCCGGTTCGACGGTTCAGCGGTCGATCACGCGGATGGTTTCATCCATTTCTCCACCGCCGTGCAGGCGCAGGAGACCGCGCGCCGGCACTTCGCGGGCCAGTCCGATCTCGTGGTGCTGGAGATCGAGGCCGACGACCTGGGCCCGGCCCTCCGCTGGGAGCCCTCCCGGGGCGGCGACCTGTTCCCCCACCTGCACGGGGTGCTGGACCGGTCCATGGTCCGGGCCGTCCATGAGGCGCCCCTGGGCCCCGACGGGATCCCGGCGATCGGGATCCTGCCATGAGCCTGCTGCACGACGGGCTCGCCCGGGCCCTGCATCTGCTGGACGCCGAGGACGCCCATGGGGTGACGATCCGCGCCCTGGAGGCTGGCCTGGGACCTCGCGCCGCCGCCGCCGATCCGATCCTGGCTGCTACCGTCGGCGGGCTTTCCCTGCCCAATTGCGTGGGCCTGGCCCCGGGCTTCGACAAGAACGCCCAGGTGTTCGCTCCCATGCTGGCCGCCGGCTTCGGCTTCGTGGAATGCGGCACGGTCACGCCCCTGCCCCAGGCCGGCAATCCTCGCCCGCGTCTGTTCCGGCTCAGCGAGGACCAGGCGGTGATCAACCGCATGGGCTTCAACAACCAGGGGCTGGAGCCCTTCGCCGCCCGCCTGAAGCGGCGGGGCCCCGGCGTGGTGGGGGCCAATATCGGGGCCAACAAGGACGCTGCCGACCGGATCGGCGACTATGTCACCGGCCTGACGCGGCTCTGGGGCCTGGCCAGCTATTTCACCCTCAACATCTCCTCGCCCAATACGCCGGGCCTGCGGGCCCTGCAGACCAAGGCCGCCCTGGAGGAGCTGCTCGGCCGGGTGAGCGAGGCCGCCGCCGCCCTGCAGCCTGCGTCCCGCGTCCCCATGTTCCTGAAGGTCGCCCCGGATCTGGAGGACGGCGAGGTCGAGGCCATTGTCGAGGCCGTGGTCGCCCAGGGGCTGTCCGGGATCATCGTCTCCAACACCACCATTTCGCGGCCACCGCTGAAGAGCCGCCATGCGGGCGAGACCGGCGGACTGTCCGGCGCGCCGCTGCGGTCCCTGGCCCAGGACATGATGGGCGCCTTCCATGCCGCCTCTGCCGGCCGCACGGCCCTGATCGGCGCGGGCGGCATAGCCTCCGGGGCCGACGCCTATGCCCGCATCCGGGCCGGGGCCCAGGCGGTCCAGCTCTATTCGGCCATGGTCTATGGCGGCCCGGGCCTGGTGACCCGGATCCGGCGCGACCTGGCCCTTCGCCTGCGCGCCGACGGCTTCGGCGCCGTCGGTGAGGCGGTGGGCGCATCTTGACCGCGCGGCGATTCGCGCAGGACGCGAGGCCGGCCCGCGTTGCTCAAGTCCTCGCGATGCCGTAACGGGGAGTCGTCATGGCCGACGCCCCTGAGCCTCAGACGTCCTGGAGGCGCCCCGGAAGGCGTTTCTTCTGGCCGGGCGGCCTGTCCGCGCGTCTGCTGATCCTCACCACCCTGTTCGTGGCCGGCGCCGGCGCGCTGGCCCTGCCGCCGACCATGGCGGCCTTCGAGGAGCAGTGGCTGCTCGACCGGGTGCGAGCCGCCGAACTGGCCTCGCTCTCCACCGAGGTCGCCCCCGACCGGGGGGTCACCAAGCAACTCTCCGACCAGCTGCTGACCGGGGCCGGGGTGGAGACCATCGCCATCCAGGCCGACGGGCTGCGCCGCCTGGTGCTACAGGGGCCAAAGCTCGCCCAGGCGCCCTATCTGGTCGATCTGCGCGACCAGGCGCCCGTCTCCTGGCTGACCGCGCCGTTCCAGACCCTGTTCGGCGGCGATGGCCGCATGGTGCGGGTGATCGCCGAGCCGCGGTTCCGCAAGGCCGACTTCGTCGAGATCGTCGCCCCCGACGTCGAGCTGAAGCGAGCGCTCAGCGTCTATGTCGGCCGCCTGGTGCTGGTCACCGGCTTCGTCGCCGGACTGGCCGGCCTCTTGGTCTATCTGTCGCTCAATCTGTTCCTGGTCCGCCCCATGCAGCGGATCACCTTCGCCATGGAGCGGTTCCGGGCCGACCCGGACGATCCCGCCTCGCATCTGGAGCCCTCTGGCCGCCGCGATGAGATCGGCCGCGCCGAGGTGGAGCTCGACCGCATGCAGGCCGATCTGCGGGTGGCGCTCAACGCCCGCGCCCGGCTGGCGGCCCTGGGCGAGGCGGTGGCCAAGATCAATCACGACCTGCGCAACATGCTGACCAGCGCCCAGATCGCCTCGGAGCGGCTGGCGACGGTCAAGGACCCCCAGGTGGCCCAGGCCCTGCCGCGCCTGGAGCGCGCCCTCGACCGGGCCGTGAAGCTGGCTTCCGACGTGCTGGCCTATGGCAAGACCCAGGAGGCGGCGCCCGACGCGCGTCCGACCCCGCTGTCGCCGGCCCTGGAGATGGCGGCGGAAGAGGCCCGCCTGGTGGACAAGGGCCTGAGCTTCTCCAACGAGGTCGACCCCGCTGTCCAGGTCCAGGCCGACCCCGACCAGTTGCACCGCATCCTGGTCAACCTGTTGAAGAACGCCCGCGAGGCCATCGAGCAACAGCCGGGTCGCACCGAGCCCGGCGTCATCCGCGCCAGCTTCATCCAGGAGCCGCTGTCCGGTCTGATCCGCCTGGCGGACAATGGCCCCGGCGTGCCCGAGCGGGCCCGCGAGCGCCTGTTCCAGCCCTTCGCCGGCTCCAGCCGCCCCGGCGGCGCGGGCCTGGGCCTGGCCATCGCCCGCGAGTTGGCCCAGGGCCATGGCGGCGACCTGACGCTGGCTGAGACCGGCTCCCAGGGCGCGGTGTTCGAGCTGCGCCTGCCGGGCGTTCCGCCCAGGCTCGACAAGCCCAGGCGGGTTCGGAAGAAGAAGCCCGCGGCGGATTAGGGCTGCCGGGCCACGCCTTCGCGGCGGGGATCGGCGCCGCCCTCCAGGCCCTTGGGCGTGACCATGATGCCGTGCAGGCCGGAGCCCTCGCCGCCGAAGCCGGCCATCACCTTGACCCCCTTGGCGGCCAGGCCGTCGACCACGCCCGGCGCGAACTTGGCGGGCTCGGAGGCGTAGGTGTCGCCCCGCGCGATCATGTTCGGCAGGGCGACCGCCTCTTGCATCGAGAGCTTCCAGTCCAGCACGCCGACCAGGGCCTTGAGGTTATAGGCCAGGATCGCCGGTCCGCCGGGCGAGCCGACCAGGCCGGCCAGCCGGCCCTTGCGGTCCAGGATGATGGCCGGGGCCATGGACGAGCGCGGCCGCTTGCCGCCGGCCACCGCATTGGCCGCCGCCACCCCGTCCTTTTCCTTCGGCGCGAAGGAGAAGTCGGTCAGCTGGTTGTTGAGGAAGAAGCCGTCGACCATCCGGCCGGTGCCGAAGATGCTCTCCACCGTGGTGGTCATGGAGACCGCGTTGCCGGCGGCGTCGACGATCACCATGTGGGTGGTGCCGCCCGGCTCCCTCGTGGCGTCCGGCGCGCGGATCCCGGCGCCCTTGGGCGTGCCGGGCGTGGGCGCCGGGCCGGCCTTGTCGGGATTGATCAGGGCCGCGCGGGCCTTCAGATAGGCCGGGTCGAGCAGGCCCGCCATCGGCACGTCGACGAAATCCGGGTCGCCGTAATAGCGGTCGCGGTCGACATACATCAGCCGCTCGGCCTGGCTCATCAGGTACCAGCCCTGGACCTTGTCGGGGCCGTACTTGCCGATATCGGTATTGGCGAGGATGCCGAGGCCCTCCAGCAGGGCCGGGCCGCCGGAGGGGGCCGGCGGCGTGCAGACCACATAGACCCGATAGGGGCGGCAGACCGCCTCGGTGACCTTGGGCTTGTAGCCCTTGAGGTCGGCCAGGGTCATGGTTCCGGGCAAGGCCCCTTGCGTGGTGCGATTGACGATGTCCTGGGCGATCGGACCTTCCAGCAGGGCCTTGGGGCCCTCGGCGGCGAGCTTGCGCAGGGTGGCCGCATAGGCCGGGTTCTTCAGGGTGTCGCCGGCCTGGTACTTCGTCCCGTCCGGCTTGGTGAAATAGGCGAGCGCGTCCGGCTCCTTGGCCTGGGGCGCGGGGCCGACGATCATGCCGGCCAGGCGCGGGCTGACCACGAAGCCCTGGTCGGCCAGGCGCTCGGCGTCGGCGAACAGTTGCGACCAGGCGAGCTTGCCGTGCTGGGACTGGGCCAGCGACAGCATGGCGATCGCGCCCGGAACGCCGGTGGCGCGGCCGCTGAGCAACCCTTGAATGAAGGGCAGGGGCTTGCCGTCGGGGCCGGTGAACATGTCGGCCGTCGCGCCGGCCGGGGCGGTCTCGCGGCCGTTATAGGCGCTGACCTTGTGGGTCTTGGCGTCGTAATAGGTCATGAACGACCCGCCGCCGAGGCCGGAGCTCTGCGGCTCCACCAGGCCCAGCACCGCCTGGATCGCCACCGCCGCATCCACCGCCGAGCCGCCCTTGCGCAGCACGTTCAGCCCCGCCTCCACGGCCAGCGGATTGGCGGCGGCGACCATGCCCTTGGAGGCCGGCGCGGCGGCCGGGGCCTTCGGCTTGGCCTCGGCGGAGGCGAGGGACGCGGAGGCCATCGCCAGGGCGGCGGCGAGGGCGAGGACAGAACGCTGAATGGAGGACAAGGCGAACTCGCGAAACAATGGCTTCAAGTTGATCTTTCCAACATAGCGACCCGCGCGTGGACAACAAACGTCCTGCCGTGCACTTCGTGGCCCCATGACCGAAAGACCTGACGCCGCCCCCGGATTGCGCAATCTGATCACCGACGTGCCCGGCTTGCAGATCGGCCAGGCCCAGGACGTCGCGGCCCGCACCGGGGTGACGGTGATCCTGCCCGACAACCGCGCCGTGGCCAGCTGCGACGTGCGGGGCGGGGGGCCCGGCACCCGGGAGACCGATGCGCTCAACCCGGAGAACCTGGTCGACGCTGTCGACGCCATCGTGCTGGCGGGCGGCTCGGTCTATGGCCTGGCCGCGGCCGACGGGGTGACGGCCTGGCTGGGCGCGCGGGGACGCGGCTATGGCCTGGTCACCCGGCCCGGCGTGCCGCCCTCGCCGGTGGTGCCGGCCGCCATCCTCTATGATGTCGCCAATGGCGGCGACCGCGACTGGGGCGAGGAGCCGCCCTATCGCCGCCTGGGCCGCGAGGCGGTGGCCGCCGCCGGCCTGGAGTTCGACCTGGGCACGGCCGGCGCCGGCTACGGCGCCATGGCCGGCAGCCTCAAGGGCGGCACGGGCTCGGCCTCGGTGGTCGCCGCCGATGGGCTGACCGTGGGGGCCATCGTGGCGGTGAACAGCTTCGGCGCGGTGACGGCGCCCGGCGGCCGCGCCTTCTGGGCCGCGCCCTATGAACTGGCCGGTGAGTTCGGCGGCCTGGGCGCGGGCGGCCTCGCCGCCGGCCCCGATGACTGGGGCCTGGCCAAGGCCGACCCCCAGCAGCGGATGAACACCACCATCGCCTGCGTCGCCACCGACGTGGTCCTGACCCCGGCCCAGGCCCGGCGCGTGGCGATCATGGCCCAGGACGGCCTGGCCCGCGCCATCCGCCCGATCCACGCTCCCTTCGACGGCGACGTGGTCTTCGCACTCTCCACCGGCCGCCGCCCGATGGGCGCCGACGCCAACTTCACCCTCGCCCGGATCGGAGCGCTGGCCGCCGACTGTCTGGCCCGCGCCGTGGCCCGGGGCGTCCACGCCGCCACGCCCTGGCCCGGCGTGCGCGCCTGGCGCGACCTCTGAGGGACCCCTGGCGGCCGCCTGAAAATTCCTGCTCAGACCGGCTTGCGCTTTTCGCGAGCCGCGACTAGGTTCCGCGCCCTTGCCGTAAGGCTCTGCGCGCCCGTAGCTCAGCTGGATAGAGCATCAGACTACGAATCTGAGGGTCGGACGTTCGAATCGTTCCGGGCGCGCCATTTTC
>NZ_CANCLE010000148.1 GCF_947378715.1 Phenylobacterium aquaticum | reverse complement strand
AACGCCAAGCAGCGCCTGCATCGGCTGGTCGAGAAGCGCGTCCTGCTGAAGCCGGTGAAGGACCTGGTCGATCGCCTGGCCTGGACGCCGGAGGAGGAGGCGGCGCGCGGCGTGCGCGGCGACCCCGATCTGGCCAAGCGGCTGGTGCACCTGGTCTGGCAGGTCGCCGACCAGGGCTTTGAGCAGCGCCATTGGAGCGAACTGGCCGAGGCGCCGCCCCGGGTGGTCGCGCCGGCCCCCGCCCACGGCGCCGACACCGGCCATGGAGACGCCCACGGCGGCGACGGTCATCATTAACCTCGCCTGCGAGGAGAAGCCCGACGCCGCTGCCGTGTGTTCGGTTTTCTGGCGTCCCCAGGACGGGTACGTTCTCAGTCATGTCGATGCTCGCCCCACCTCAGAGACGCCGCCCGGTCCGGTCCGCGCCCGGGATGGACCCCTTGGTCGGTGAAATCGCCGAGGTCCTGCTGACCTTCGGCGGCGCCGCGCACCGCGATCAGGTGATCGATCGCCTCGGCGCGCACCGTAGCCGCGACGGCTTCCGCGACCTGGACCTGCGCGCCCGGGCCGTCGCGGTGTTCGACGCCCACAGCCGCCTGGACGCCGGCTATGGCAGGGTGCGGCCGCTGTTCCGCCGCCCCTTCGGTCCGGGCGCCTATCGCTGGGCTTTGACCGCCGAAGCCGAGGCCTTCCTGCGGGCCGGCTCGGAGGCCAAGCGGGCCAGCTAGTTTTCCAGGGCCTCGCCGAGCGCGCCGCTTTCGCGGCCCATGTCGACGCCCACCCGCCGCAACTGACGGAACAGGCGGCGCAGATTGAGATAGTTGGCCCGAACCAGCCGCGAGATTTCCGGCCGGGCCAGCACCTCGGCGGGCACGGTCAGTCCGCCATTGACCCGGACCAGATATCCATCCTCGATCAGGGTCTTGACCTTGCGCCGCACGGTCTCGGCCGGGATGCCCAGCATGGCGGCCAGGGCGCCGCCGGAGACGGGCTTCGGACAGGCCGTTTCAATCCCGTCCTCTTCCGGGCTGGGGGCCAGCAGGCGGATATTGGCCTGGATCACCCCGATGAACACCGCCCCCCGGGTCAGGTCTCCGCCCAGATGACGATTGGCGGCCCCCACCGCGCGCAGCAGATAGTCGCTGCCCAACTGGATCGCCGCCCGCTGGTGGACTTCATCATACTCGATCACGATCCCGCCCCATCCGTCGCGCGACCCCCACGGCCGCGAAGGATTGTCCCCGATATGAGTAAGACCCGGATTCACCAGTTTGAGTACTCGATTTTGGGTATTGGCCGGCTGAAAACGCAAAAGGGCGGGGCGGTCCTTTAGGACCACCCCGCCCTTCCAGAGCCTTGAACCCTGTCGGGCTTTAGGCGCGCACGCCGGTCAGGGCGGCCGAGCCGAAGGCGCCCAGCTTCACATTGCCGCTCAGGCTGTCGCCGGCGACCGTGACGTCGAATTCCAGCGTCATCGGCATGGGCGAGGTGATGGCGGTCGACCAGGTCAGCTTGTCGCCAGCGACCTTGCCCTCGATGGACTGTTCGCCCATCTGGCCCTTGGTGGTGCCGGTGAACGTGTCACCGCTGGTGGTGATCGTCGCTTCCACCGTCTGCGCGCCCATGGGCGTGTTGATGGTGATCTTCCAGTTGCCGTCCGCGGACATGGTGTCCCTCCCTGATTTGAGCCGGCACCTAATCAAGGCCCGGGGCCGGGCGCAAGGGTGACGCAGGCGTCAGGTTTGAGATTTCTGTGATCGTGTTCGGCGAGCCGTGATCGCCGGGCGCGGTTTGGGGCTTCCACCTTGGCGCGTATCGGGCTCCGGGCCCCCAAATCCTATTCGGCGGCTTCCAGCGCCTGGGCCCGCGCCCGTTCCAGTTCCGCCGCCTTGGCCTCGACCAGCTCGACGATGTGGTCGACCATGTGGCCGTTGTCCATCTTGTGGTCCGGCTTGCCGGCCAGATAGACCATGCCCGCGCCCTTGCCGCCGCCGGTGAAGCCGACATCGGTCATCAGGGCCTCGCCCGGGCCGTTCACCACGCAGCCGATGATCGACAGGCTCATGGGGGTGGAGATGTGCGCCAGCCGCGCCTCGAGCGCCTCCACCGTCTGGATGACATTGAACCCCTGACGGGCGCAGGACGGGCAGGCGATGATGTTGACGCCCCGGTGGCGCAGGCCCAGCGCCTTCAGCATGTCGAAGCCGACCTTGATCTCTTCGACGGGATCGGCGGCCAGGCTGACGCGAATGGTGTCGCCGATCCCGGCCCAGAGCAGGGAGCCCATGCCGATCGACGACTTGATCGTGCCCGAGCGCAGGCCGCCGGCCTCGGTGACGCCCACGTGCAGCGGGCAGTCGATGGCCTCGGCCAGCTGCTGATAGGCGGCCACGGTCATGAAGATGTCCGAGGCCTTCACGCTGATCTTGAATTCGTGGAAATCGTGATCCTGCAGGATGCGGGCGTGGTCGAGCGCGCTCTCGACCATGGCGGCGGGGCAGGGCTCGCCGTATTTTTCCAGGAGATGCGGCTCCAGGCTGCCGGCATTGACGCCGATGCGCATGGAGCAGCCGTGGTCGCGGGCCGCCTGGATGACCTCGCGCACCCGGTCAGGCGAGCCGATATTGCCGGGATTGATCCGCAGGCAGGCCGCGCCGGCCTTGGCGGCCTCGATGCCGCGCTTGTAGTGGAAGTGGATGTCCGCCACGAGCGGGACCTTCGAGCCCTTGACGATGGTCGAAAAGGCCTTGGTCGAGTCCTCGTCGGGGCAGGAGACGCGGACGATATCGGCGCCGGCTTCCTCCAGCTGACGGATCTGGTCGATGGTCGCGGCCGCGTCGGCGGTCAGCGTATTGGTCATCGACTGGACGGTGATCGGGGCGTCGCCGCCCACCTCCACATTGCCGACACGGATCTTGCGCGACGGCCGCCGGTCGATGGCGCGCCAGGGACGGAGGTGGGTGTGATCTTGGACGGTCATGATGGCCGCAAAATAGGGCCTCCGGCGCGAAAACCCAAGGACCGGGTTCGTCGCGCTGAGGAGACTAAAGTCTGGATGTCAGCCCTGGGGCGAAGCGCTCAGCTTGGCGACCGAGTTGAGGCCCACCGGAAGCAGGCCCTTGCTCTGGCCGCCCACGAAGGCCTGGACCGCCCCGGCCTCGACCACGTCGGCCGTGACGCCCTTCAGCATCGGGGCGCGATAGGCTTCGCCGGCCGCGAGCTGGCGGGCGAAATAGACCGAGCCATCCGGGCCGCGCACGATCAGCGAGGTCGGCTTGCGCGCCTGCAGGGTGACCTGGGAGGCGGTGGCCGGCGCGCCATAGATGGCGCCCTGGGCTTCGAAGGTCTGGGGCAGGGGCTGGGCCGACGGATCGGGCGCCTTGGCCTCGGGGTTCTGGGCGGCGGCCTTGCGGGCGGCGTCGACGCCGTCAGCGGAACCCGATGCGGCGACCGAGGCCTCAAGGCCCGGAGTCTCGTAAGGCGTGGGCGTGGTGGATTCCACCGGGGCCGGCAGGGGCGCGCCCAGCGACACCGGGCCCTCGGCGGCAGCCAGGGGCGCAGCGGCGGTTTCCGGGGCGGTGGGCGGCGGCGGGGCCTGTTCGCTCATCGCCCGCTGGGCGACGTTCCACAGCACGATGGCGGCGATGACCAGCACCCCGCCGACGATGATGGTCATCAGCCGGGGATCGCCGTCACGGCGCACGCCGACCGGCTCGCGCAGGGGCTCGTCGGTAGCTGGCTCGTCAGTCTTGAAGCGGTGGACAGCGGCCTCGCCATCCAGCCCCAGGGCGTTGGCGTAGGCCCGCACATAGCCGATGGTGAAGGGGCGCGAGGGCAGCTCGTCGAGCCGCATCTCCTCGATGGCCGCGAGGTAGGCGCGGCGGATCCGGGTCTGGTCGGCCACGTCCTGCAAGGACAGGCCGCGAAACTCCCGGGCGGTCTTGAGGGCCACGCCAATATCGGGGCCAGCATCCAAGGTCGGCATATAGGACTCTGCGACCCCGGGATCGCGATCCCAGTCGGTCGGCAAATGAAGATTCGTAACCCCGCCAGTATCGAGCGGCATGGCTACCCGCACCCCTGATCTTCCGTCCGGCGAATAATACCGAGACGCCCCCAAACTCCGACCGCGCCGGAGCATTAACTATTGTTCAGAATTATCACGCTAAAGTTCAGAAATCAATACGCAATTTCCGAACCCATGGTTAATTCGCCCGACACGCGAAGCCCCCATTTCGGGGGACGAGTCGCCAGGGGCGGCGATCCTCAAGCGCGATCACGGTTCTGAGCCGGATCACCTCTCTCAGATGGCGAGATAGAGTTTGCGCGCCAAGGTTTCTATCTCGTTGCGGATGGAGCCCGCCGAGCTCTTGATCAGGGTCGAAACCCCCCGTCGCGCGGCTTCACGGTCACAGGACAGCACCATCTGCTTGACCGGCCCGATCCCGGCCGGCGGCATGGACAGCCGCTCGAAGCCGAGCGCGGTCAGCACGAAGGCCTCCAGGGGCCGTCCCGCCATCTCCCCGCAGACCGACACCGGCGTGCCGGTCTCGGCGCAGGCGCGCTGGATGGTCTCCAGCGCCCTCAGGGCCGGCGGCGACAGAAAGTCGTAGCGGTCCGACACCCGGGGATTGCCCCGGTCGGCGGCGAACAGATACTGCATCAGGTCATTGGTCCCGACACTGACGAAGTCGGTCATCGGCAACAGGGCGTCGAGGTGCCAGATCACCGCCGGCGCCTCGATCATCGCGCCCACGTCCAGCCGCGACGGGGCCGGGCGGCCGCGGCGCAGGGCCCAGGCCACCTCGTGATCCACCAGGGCGCGGGCGGCGCGGAACTCATCGACGCTGGCCACCAGCGGGAACATGATCCTGAGCGAACGGCCCCTGGCCGCAGCGATCAGGGCGCGCAGCTGCAGGCGCAGCAGGGCGGGGCGATCCAGGCCCATGCGGATGGCGCGCCAGCCCAGGGCCGGGTTGTCCTCGCGCTCGGCCTCCATATAGGGCAGCACCTTGTCGCCCCCGAGGTCGAGGGTGCGGAAGGTCACCGGCAGGTCGCCGGCCGCGTCCATCACCCGGGCGTAGAGCGCCGTCTGGGCCGAGAACCGGGGCATCTCCTCGGCGACCATGAACTGGAATTCGGTGCGGAACAGGCCGATGCCCTCCGCCCCGGTCTCCAGCAATATGTCCAGGTCGACGTCCAGGCCGGCGTTCATCAGCAGGGTGATCTTCGCCCCGTCGCGGGTGAAGGCCGGGGTGTCGCGCAGCTTGGCGAACTCGGCGTGGCGCTGGAGCCGGACCTCGAGGCGGGCCTGCAGCGACTTGATCACGTCCGGGCGCGGCCGCAGATAGGCCTCGCCGGTCTCAGCGTCGACGATCACCTGATCGCCCTCCGAGACCTTGTCGCGCAGCCCGACCAGCCGGCCGACGCAGGGGATCTGCAGGGCGCGGGCGACGATCGCCGCATGGCTGGCCGCCGAGCCCTCTTCCAGCAACAGCCCCTTCAGCCGGGTGCGGTCATATTCCAGCAGGTCGGCGGGGCCGAGGTTGCGCGCGACCAATATGGCGTTCTCGGGCAGCACCCGGGCCTCGGCGCCCGCGCCGGACAGGTGGCGCAGCAGCCGGTCGGCCAGATCCTCGAAGTCGTGCAGTCGTTCGCGCAGATAGGGGTCGCGCGCCTGGCCCAGGCGGGCCCGGTGTTCGGAGCGCACCCGCTCCACCGCCGCCTCGGCGGTCAGGCCGTTGCGCACCGCGTCTTCCAGCGACCGGCTCCAGCCCCGGTCGTGGGCGAACATCTTGTAGGTCTCGAGCACCTCATAGGAGGCCTCGACCAGGCCATGCTGACCTTCCAGCATGAAGTCGATCTGGGCCTGCAACTCGGAGATGGCGGTCTTCAGCCGGGCGTCCTCGGCCCCTATGTCCTCGGCCAGCAGCTGAGACGGGGCGACCGGCGGCTCGTGCAGCACCACGACGCCGAGCGCCAGGCCGTCGGCGAACTTCGCGCCCTTGACCCGCTCGGGCTTGGTCGGGGCGATGTCGATGCCCGTGAGGTGGCCTTCCGCCGCCAGTTCGCCACCGGCGACCATCTCGGCCAGCACCATGGCGACGATCTGCAGGTCCTCGACCTCGTCGTCGGAATAGACCCGCTCTGTGCGGTTCTGGACCACCAGCACCCCGATGGCCCGGCCGCCGCGCAGCAGGGGCACGCCCATGAAGGCGTGGAACGGATCCTCGCCGGTTTCCGGGCGGTAGGAGAAGGCCGGGTGATTGGGGGCGTCGGACAGGTTCAGCGGTCGGCCCAGGCGCATGATCTCGCCGACCAGGCCCTCGCCGGGCTTCATCCGCGTCACGTGGACGGCGTTGGGATCCAGGCCCTCGGTGGCGAACAGCTCCATGTCCGAACTGGCGCGCCGCATATAGAGCGAGCACACCTCCGCCACCATCGACCGGGCGATGATCCGCACGACCATGTCGAGGCGCGCCTGGGCGGGACCGCCGCCGGCGAGCGCTTCGCGGATCTGCCGCAGCAGGCTGCGTTGTCCACGTGTGGCCACGTTGGGTGAGGGCATCAAGGGCCCGGTCTCCTCTCCCTGAGGCCTTCGTCTAGCAGCTTTGAACGTCGGAACGGAGACGGAAATGCGGCCCTAGGGTCAAGGGACGCCTCAACGCGCGGTCCGACCGAGCAGTTCGATCAGTTCGCCCGCCTTCTTGCGCTGTTCCTGCGCATCCCCGGAGACGATCGCGCCCTCGATGCAGTGGTCGAGATGGCTCTTCAGCATCTCGGTCTCCACCCGGCCGAGCGCCGCGCGCACGGCCTGCAGCTGGGTGAGGACGTCGATGCAATATCGATCCTCCTCGACCATGCGCGCTATGCCGCGCACCTGGCCCTCGATGCGGCTCAGGCGGTTCAGAAGCTTGGGCTTTCCGGCGTCGTCCATGTGCCGACGCTATACCGGCTGGGGGTAATAGCAACATGCCCCCGCAGTAGGGGTCAGCGTGATTGGCTATGCGCTCAGACTACGGGGCTGAAAGCTCTAGGCGTCCAGCTCGTCGGCGTCGGGCCGCTCGAACAACGGGGTCCAGGCATCGATGTCCTTGGGATCGACGCGGAAGCTGCCAGGCGGTAGGGCGGCATTGCGGGCGATCAGCCGGCGGATCAGTTCGTCGCGGGAAACGTCCAGGAAGTGCAGCCGTGAACTCGCGCCCAACGCCTCTGCGCGCCGCCGAAACCGGTCGCGCTCCTGTCGCGTCCAGAACCCTGGCTCCAGGATCACGCTCAGGCCCCGTTGCAGCAACTGCTGGGCGAGGTCCCACTGCAGATCGTCGACCGCCGCGCGGGCGGTCTCGTCATAGCCGTCGGCGCCGAGGCGAAGAAGCCATTCGTCGGAGGTGAGCCGTAGGGCGCCGGTCTCCGCCTCAAGCCTGCGGGCCAGGGTGCTCTTGCCGGCGCCGGGCAGGCCGCAGATCAGATGTAGGACAGGCGACATGAAGGCTCCGGATCCTGGGCGGTCGGTGGTGGGAGAAGCGCTCATTTTGCCGGTTCCCGCTCGACGGCGCTACGCCCATAGTCCCGCCCAACGAACACAGGGGAGATGGGTCATGGGCGGCAAATGGCGGCTGTTTGTCTTGGGCTGGGCGGTGATCCTGGCCGGCGCCGTCCTGGCCCACGCGGTCCAGACCACTGGCGGGGTCAAGGTCACCGACGTCCGCTTCCCGGGCGACAAGGGCGTGGTGATGAGCGGCCTCCTCTATCTGCCGCCCGGCGCCACGGCGGCCCATCCGGCCCCGGCCGTGCTGATCAGCCACGGCTATATCAACACCCGCGAGATGCAGAGCTCCTTCGCCATCGAGTTGTCGCGGCGCGGCTTCGTGGTGCTGGCCATGGACATGACCGGCCATGGCTATTCCGGCGGCGCGGTGGGCGAGCAGGGCTTCGGCGGCCCCGCCGCCCTGCGCTATCTGCAGTCCCGTCCTGAGGTCGATCGCGGCCAGATCGGCCTGGAGGGCCACAGCCTCGGCGGCGGGCCGGTGCTCTCCGCCGCCGCCGCCCAGCCGGACGGCTACCGCGCGATCGTGCTGGAAGGCACGACGCCGGGCCTGCTCGGCTCGCCCGCGACCGCCACGCCCACGACGCCGCGCAATGTCGCCCTGGTGTTCGGCCAGTTCGACGAGTTCGCCCCCCTGATGTGGCAGGTTCCCAAGGGCTCGCTGGTCGCGACTTCGCCGCGTCTCCAGGCCCTGTTCGGCGCCCAGGGGCCGGTGGTCGAGGGCAAGCTCTATGGCGATGTCGCCGCCGGCACGGGCCGCAGGCTGTGGAACCCGCCGGTCACCCACCCCTGGGAGCACTTCTCCCGCGCCGGCGTCGGTCACGCGGTCGACTGGTTCCAGACCACGCTCAAGGGCGAGGCCCGGCCCCTCGATCCCAACAACCAGATCTGGCTCTGGAAAGAGATCGGCACTCTGGTCGCCTTCGCAGGCTTCGTGATCCTGCTGCTCGGGACCTTCGAGCTCCTGCTGGCCGCTCCGATCTTCGCCGGTCTCGCCGCCGAGGCCCAGCCGACGACGCTCAAGCGCGACGGCAAATGGGCCCTGTCCCTGCTGGCGACCATCGCCATACCGGCGCTCAGCTTCTTCGCCTTCATGAAACTCGGGAACCTGTTCTTCCCGATGAAGGCCTTCCCGCAATGGATCACCAACCAGCTCTTGGTCTGGGCGATCCTCAACGGCCTGATCACCCTGGCGCTCGGCCTGGTCCTGCGACGCGGCAAGTCCAACCTCGCCAAGCTCGGCGGTCCGGCCGTGCTGCTGGCGCTCGCCGTCATGGCTGTGGGCTATGGCTCGCTGGCCCTGGTCGATGGGCTGTTCAAGGTCGACTACCGCTTCTGGGTCCTGGGGTTGAAGCCGCTGGACGCCGTCCACGCCCGCTACGCCCTGACCTATCTGCCGCTCTGGACCGCCTATTTCCTGGTGGCGATCCGGGCGCTCAACGCCAATCTGTCGGTGAAGGGCGAGGGGGCTCTGGCCGCCTACGCCACCGCGGCGCTCGCCATGGCCGGCGGCTTCGCGGTGCTGGTCGGCGCCCAGTACGCGACCCTGTTCTCCACGGGCCTGCTGCTGACCCCGACCGAGCCGCTGAACGTCATCATCGCCATCCAGTTCGTGCCGCTGCTGGCGGTGGTGGGGATCATCGCCGCCTTCGCCTATCGGCGCACCAACAGCTATGTGCCGGGCGCGCTGATCTGCGCGATGCTGATCTGCTGGTACGTGACCTCCGGCACCGCCACCCACTGGTCGCCGGACTTCAAGCTGCCGATCCCGACGGCGGGGAAATAGGCCGCGCTGCTCCCCCTCTGGGGGAGCTGGCCCAGAGGGCCAGAGGGGGCCGGCCTGCAAGGCCGGATCGGGCCGAACGACCTGGGCCGCTCCTATCGGAGCGGCCCCCTCCACCCCTTCGGGGTCCCCCTCCCCCAGCGGGGGAGGGGCCTTGCCTAGGCCGCGTCCAGCGCCCGGCTGACGTCGCGGGTCAGGTCGCCGACGCCTTCCAGCCCGACGCTCATCCGCACCCAGCCCTCGGTCAGGCCGATCTCCAGTCGCTCGGCCTCGGGCATGGAGCGGTGGGTGGTGGTGCAGGGGTGGGTGGCCATCGACTTGGCGTCGCCGAGATTGTTCGAGATGTCGACGATGGCCAGCGCATCCAGGAACCGCCAGGCCGCCGCCCTGTCGCCCAGGTCGAAGGCCACGACATTGCCGCCGCCGCTCATCTGGTTGGCGATGATCGCCGCCTGGGGATGGTCCGGCCGGCCGGGATAGAGCACGCGCTTGGTCTTGGCGTGGGCGCCGATCACGTCTGCAATCCTGGCGGCGTTCTGCGACTGGCGGGTGACCCGCAGTTCCAGGGTCTCAAGCCCCTTCAACAGCACCCAGGCGTTGAACGGCGACAGCGCCGGGCCGGTGTGGCGCAGGATGTCCTTGTAGCTCTCGGTCATCAGCGCCTCGCCGCCCAGG
>NZ_CANCLE010000147.1 GCF_947378715.1 Phenylobacterium aquaticum | reverse complement strand
AAGTTCCTCAACGCCGGGCCTGGATACGGCGGCTCCTGCTTCCCGAAGGACACATTGGCGCTGGTCAAGACCGCCCAGGACTATGGCGCGCCGACCCGGCTGATCGAGACCACGGTCCAGGTCAATGACGCGCGCAAGAAGGCCATGGCCGGCAAGGTCGCGGGCGCGGTCGCCGGTGATCTGGCCGGCAAGACGGTGGGCGTGCTGGGCCTGACCTTCAAGCCCAACACCGACGACATGCGCGACGCCCCGGCGCTCGACATCATCCCGGCCCTGCAGGCCCAGGGCGCGACGGTGCAGGCCTATGACCCGGAAGGGACCCACGAGGCCCAGCATCTGCTGAAGGACGTGGCCTTCAAGACCGACGCCTATGACGCGGCGCAGGGCGCCGACGTGCTGGTGATCATCACCGAATGGGATCAATTCCGGGCGCTGGACTTCGACCGCCTCAAGGCGGCCATGAAGACCCCGGTCCTGGTGGACCTGCGCAACATCTACAAGCCCGAGGACGTGACCTCGAAGGGCTTCAAATACACCTCGATCGGCCGCAAGCAGGGGCGCGCCGAATAGCGGCTAGAGCATTTGTTTTCCAGCTTGGTTGAGTCAACCGAACTGGGAAGGGCTCTAGGCGCGATCTGAGGTGGACTTCAGGCTGAGAACAGCTGGATCAGCAGAGAGCCGAACCACAGAGCGCCGGCCCAGAAGGCCAGGGCCAGGACGGCGACGAAAGCGAGACAAGCGACCGAACTGACGCCCTTGGCCGGTTCCCGCGCCATACCCGCAAATGCGGCTCTGCGTGACATGTTTCTCTCCCAGTTTTTGTTCATTCCACCCGGTCGAGCGGGAGGAACATGAACAGGCTGACACGAATCCTCCGATTTGCAAGTGCGACAAAGGTTCCCGGGGCCCCAAAACGGGCCGGGGGAACGCGCGGGCGCGCTGGGGCAAGCCACTCAAAGCGGCTGCGGCATGGGATCAGGCGGCGGCCTTTTTCACGGCGCCGGCGATATCCTTGACCACCTGGGAGACCAGCTTGGCGTCATCGCCCTCGGCCATGATGCGGATCAGGGGTTCGGTGCCGGAGGCGCGGACCACGATGCGGCCGGAACCGTTCAGCCGCTGTTCGGCGTCGGCGATCATCGCGATCACCGGGGCGGCCTCCAACGGCTTGCCAGAGCCGAAGCGCACATTCTCCAGCAGTTGCGGCACCGGCTCGAACTGGTGGGCCAGCATGCTCATCGGCTTGTCGGTCTGCTTGAGCACCGCCAGCACCTGCAGGGCGGCCAGCAGGCCGTCGCCCGTGGTGGAGAAGTCCGACAGGATCATGTGGCCCGACTGCTCGCCGCCCAGGTTGAAACCGCCTTCCCGCATCCGCACCATCACCGCGCGATCGCCCACGGCGGTCCGCTCAAGCGTCAGGTCGCGCGCCTGCAGGAAGCGCTCCAGGCCCAGATTGGACATGACGGTGGCGACCACGCCGCCGCCGGTCAGCCGGTCGCGCTTGACCCAGTCGTCGGCGATCAGGGCCATGATCTGGTCGCCGTCGACCACGTGGCCCTTTTCGTCGCAGATCACCAGCCGGTCGGCGTCCCCGTCCAGGGCGATGCCGATATCGGCGCGATATTCCTTCACCGCCCGGACCATGGCCTCGGGATGGGTGGAGCCGCATTCCTCGTTGATGTTGGTGCCGTTGGGATCGACGCCGATCTTGATGACCTCGGCGCCCAGTTCATAGAGCACCACCGGGGCGACCTTGTAGGCGGCGCCATGGGCGCAATCGATCACCACCCGCAGGCCGGCCAGGCTGAGCCGGCGCGGGAAGGTGGCCTTGGCGATCTCCACATAGCGGGCCTGGGAATCGTCGACCCGGGACACGCGGCCGAGCCGGGTCGGGCCGGCCAGGCCCTCGCTCAGGCTCTGGTCCATCAGGGCCTCGATCTCCAGCTCTCGGGCGTCGGAGAGCTTGTAGCCGTCGGGGCCGAACAGCTTGATGCCATTGTCGGTGAAGGCGTTGTGCGAGGCCGAGATCATGACCCCCAGGTCGGCGCGCAGGGACCGGGTCATCATGGCCACCCCCGGGGTCGGCATCGGGCCCAGCAGGCGCACGTCCATGCCGACGCTGGCGAATCCCGCCACCAGGGCCGGCTCGACCATGTAGCCGGACAGCCGGGTGTCCTTGCCGATCACCACCATGTGGCGGCGATCATCCTGGGACATGAACAGCTTGCCGGCAGCCAGACCGACGCGCAGCGCCACCTCCGCCGTCATGGGGTGGGTGTTTGCCTGACCGCGGATGCCGTCGGTCCCAAAATAGGCGCGTTTGCTCATGAAGGGGTCTCTTCGGAGGTGGGCGTCGGCGCGTGGAAACGATCCGAAACCCAGATTTAGTCGACGCCATGTTTTCGAATGCTAAAGGCGACGCGCATTCGAAGCATATCGCGGCTTCACGCTTGGACAAAAGGACTGCGGCATATGTGCGGCATCATCGGCATCGTGGGAACCGCGCCCGTTCAAGGGCGACTGATCGAAAGCCTGAAGCGCCTGGAATACCGGGGCTACGATTCGGCCGGCATCGCGGCCCAGGTCAATGGCAGGCTGGAGCGCCGCCGCGCGCCGGGCAAGCTGCGCGAGCTGGAGGCTCTGCTGGAGCATGACCCGCTGATCGCCACCACCGGCATCGGCCACACACGCTGGGCCACCCACGGCGCCCCGACCGAGCGCAACGCCCACCCCCATATCGTCGGCCGCGTCGCCGTCGTCCACAATGGCATCATCGAGAACTTCGCCGAGCTGAAGGCCGAGCTGATCGCCGCCGGCCGCGTCTTCCAGAGCGACACCGACACCGAGGTCGTGGCCCATCTGCTGGACGCCGAACTGGCCACCGGCCTGACCCCGCTGGAGGCCTTCAAGGCCACCCTCGACCGGCTGCGCGGCGCTTTCGCCCTCTGCATCCTGATCGGCGGCGAGGACGAGGTGATCCTGGCCGCCCGCAACGGCCCGCCCCTGGCGCTCGGCTATGGCGACGGCGAAATGTATGTCGGCTCAGACGGCCTGGCGCTCGGCCCCTTCACCAACCGCATCGCCTATCTGCAGGACGGCGACTACGCCCTCTTGACCCACGACAACGCCCAGATCTTCGATCAAAGCGGCGCGCCGGCCGACCGGCCGATCAAGATCGTGCCGGCCTCGGCCGTGCTGATGGAGAAGGGCAACTACCGCCACTTCATGGAGAAGGAGATCCACGACCAGCCGGAGGGCTGCCAGCGGACCATCGCGGCCTATGTCGATCCGATCACCACCCGCGTCGCCGTGCCGGGTGATCTCGACTTTGCGGCGATCGAGCGCATCCAGATCGTCGCCTGCGGCACCTCCTATATCGCCGGCATGATCGGTCGCTACCTGATCGAGCAGCTGGCCGACCTGCCGGTGGACGTCGAGATCGCCTCGGAATTCCGCTATCGCACCCCCTCGATCCGGGCCGGCTCCCTGGTGATCGCCATGTCCCAGTCGGGCGAGACCGCCGACACCCTGGCCGCCCTGCGCTATTGCCAGGAGCGGGGCATGAAGAGCGCCGCCATCGTCAACGCCACGGAATCGACCATCGCCCGCGAAGTCGACGTGGTCTGGCCGATCCATTGCGGCCCGGAGATCGGGGTCGCCTCGACCAAGGCCTTCACGGCCCAGGTCAGCGTGATGATCGCCCTGGCCATCGCCGCCGCCAAGGCGCGCGGCCGCATCGACGCCACGGAGGAAGAGCGGCTGGTCAAGGTGCTGCTGGGCGCGCCGCGCCTGCTGGCGGAAGCCATCGGCCTGGAAGACGCCATCAAGGACATCGCTGCCGAGGTCTCCAAGGCCCGCGACGTGCTCTATCTCGGCCGTGGCCCGATGTCGGCCCTGGCCCTGGAGGGGGCGCTGAAGCTCAAGGAGATCAGCTATATCCACGCCGAGGGTTATGCCGCCGGCGAGCTGAAGCACGGCCCCATCGCCCTGGTCGACGACCTGACCCCGATCATCATCCTGGCGCCCTTCGACAGCTGGTTCGAGAAGTCGGCTTCGAACATGAGCGAGGTCATGGCCCGGGGCGGCCAGGTGATCTTCATCACCGACCCGGACGGCGCCCGCCACGCCCCGGCCGGGGCCAAGGTGGTGGTGACGGCCCCCTCCTCCGACCCGCTGATCTCGGCCCTGGTGATGTCGGTTCCGATCCAGCTCCTGGCCTATCACGTGGCTGTCCATAAGGGCGCGGACGTGGATCAGCCGCGCAACCTGGCCAAGTCGGTCACCGTCGAATAGGCGCCCTGCGGTCAGGCTCTCGCGGCGGGATCGCACGCCAATCAGGACTTGGCGCGGGTATCCGGCCGCTCTTTTTTGGAACGTCACACCTGCCCGATGGATTTCCCATTCGGGCTCCTCTAGGCAGGAGTGATCCTGGAGGGCCGAATGACGAAGCGCGTACGCAAAGCTGTGCTGCCGGTGGCTGGCCTGGGGACCCGAGTTCTGCCGGGCGCCAAGACCACGCCGAAGAACATGCTGAACGTCTTCGATCGTCCGATCCTGTCCTATGTGGTCGAGGAGGCGCGCGCCGCCGGCATCGAGCACATCGTCTTCATCACCGGCCGTGGCCAGGGCGCCATCGAGGAATATTTCGACTCCAATCCGGAGATCGAGGGTGCGCTGGCCGCCAAGGGCAAGGACGAAATCCTGGCCGAGGTTCGCCGTGACCTGCCCAAGCCCGGCGCCATGAGTTTCGTGCGCCAGATGGCCCCCCTGGGCCTCGGCCACGCGGTCTGGTGCGCCCGCGACATCATCGGCGACGAGCCCTTCGCGGTCATGCTGCCCGACATGCTGATGATGGCCGGCCCTCCGGCCCTGGCCCAGTGCGTGGCCGCCTATGAGCAGGTCGGCGGCAACATCATCGCCGTCGAGCCGGCCCCCGAGGGCGAGACCCACAAATATGGCATCGTGGCCCTGGACGGTCGCGAAGGCCGGCTGAACCGCATGACCGGCATGGTCGAGAAGCCGCCGCTGGGGACCGAGCCCTCGAACCTGTTCATCTCCGGCCGCTACATCCTGCAGCCCGAGATCTTCGAGCTGCTGGAGACCCAGGGCCGGGGCGCGGGCGGCGAGATCCAGCTGACCGATTCCATGGCCGAGCTGATGAAGCTGCAGAGCTTCCACGCCCTGGAATATGACGGCGTCACCTATGACTGCGGCGACAAGATCGGCCTGCTGCGCGCCAATATCGCCTTCGCCCTCGCCCACCCTGACCTGGGCGGCGCGGCGCGGGCGGCGATTCAGGGCCTGCTCTAGCGGCCGAACCGGCGGAGGCGCATGTGAAGCTCTTCGTCTTCGGCCATGGGTTCAGCGGCCAGGCCCTGCATCGGCGCCTGGCGCCGCTGGGCTGGGAGGTCTCGGCCTCCCTGCGGCCAGGGGCTGATCCGGCCCGCCTGACCGCTCAGGGCGTGGCGGCGGTCCCGCTTGATGATCTAGCCGCCCTCGACGCGGCGATCGCCGGGGCACAGGCCATACTGATCACCGCCCCGCCCAGGCCGGACGGCTGTCCCGCCCTGCCCGTCCTGGTTCCAGCCCTGGCGCGGACCGGGGCCTTTCCGGACTGGATCGGCTACCTCTCCACCACCGGGGTCTATGGCGACCGAGGCGGGCGCTGGGTGTTCGAGGACAGCCGCCTGGCCGCCCAATCGGTCGAGGGCGCGCGCCGCGTCGGCGCCGAACGTGACTGGCTGGATGTCGCCCGCGGCATGGGCCTGACCATCACCGTCCACCGCCTGCCCGGCATCTATGGCCCTGGCCGCTCGACCCTGGACCGCGCCCGCGACGGCCGCGCGCGGCGGGTGGCGGCGCCGGGCCAGGTGTTCAGCCGCATCCATGTGGACGACCTGGCCGCCGGCCTGGCCGCCTCCATCGCCCGGCCACGCCCGGGCGGGATCTACAATCTGTGCGATGACGAACCGGCGCCCAACAGCGAAGTCGTGGCCTATGCCGCCCGGCTCCTGAACCTGCCGGTTCCGCCGGAGGAGCCCCTGGACCTGGAGGCGTTGCGACCCCAGGCCCGGCGATTCTACGCCGAGACCAAGCGGGTCTCCAACGCCCGCGCCAAGGGCGAGCTCGGCTGGCGGCCCGCCTATCCCAGCTATCGCGAAGGCCTGGCGGCGATCCTGGCGGCCGGCGGCTGATCAGGCGCAGGCGCGATCCTGCGACTCGGCGGCGTCCAACACCCGCTCGATGGCCCGGAACAGCAGGGCCACCTCCATCGGCTTGGCGACGAAGTCGTCCATGCCCGCCTGCAGATATTCCGACACCTGGTGCGACATGGCGTTGGCGGTCAGGGCGATGATCGGGGTGCGAGTGCGGCCGCCCGCCGCCTCCTCGGCGCGGATCAGGCGCGTGGCGGTCGGGCCGTCCATGCCCGGCATCTGGACGTCCATCAGGATCAGGTCCCAGGACTCGCGCCGCCACAGGTCCACGGCCTCGGCTCCGTCGCCGACCATCACCGGGACCAGCCCGGCCTGCTGCAACATGGCGCCAAGCACCAGCCGGTTCACGGGGTTGTCCTCGGCCGCCAGGATGCGCAGCGGCGGCAGGTCCTCCGTCTCAGCCACGGCCGGCTCGGCCCAGGCCGCCGGGTCCGAACGGCCGAGATAGGGCAGCGGCAGGCGCACGGTGAAACAGGCGCCCGCGCCCAGGGTGCTTTCGGCTGCGATCTCGCCCCCCATCAGCTGGGCGAGCTCGCGGCAGATGGACAATCCCAGGCCGGTGCCGCCATAGCGCCGCGTGGTCGAGATATCGCCTTGCTCGAACTTGTCGAACAGCATCGCCAATCGCTCCGGCGCGATGCCGACGCCGGTGTCGGTCACGGTGAGGGTCAGAGCGCCCTCGGCCCGGGCGAGCCGCACGGCCACCTGGCCGCGCTCGGTGAATTTCAGGCCGTTGGAAATGAGATTGTACAGCACCTGCTTCAGGCGGGTGGCGTCGCCCTGGTACTGGCCCTGGGCCTCCGGATCGATGACGAGGTCGAAGGCCAGGCCCTTGCCTTCGGCGACCGCCAGGAAGGCGGCATGGGCGCCGCGGGCGATCTCGTCGAGGTCGAACTCGATCTCCTCGAGCTCCAGCTTGCCGGCCTCGATCTTGGAGAGGTCCAGCACGTCATTGAGGATGGCCAGCAGGCTCTCCCCGGACTGGCGGATCACCTGCAGCCGCTCGCGCTGGGCTGGCGACAGGGCGTCGGCGGCCATGACCTGGGCCATGCCGAGCACCCCGTTCAGCGGGGTGCGGATCTCGTGGCTCATGGTGGCCAGGAAGGTCGACTTGGCGCGGTTGGCGGCTTCGGCCTCTTCCTTGGCCTGCAGCAGCGCGGTCTCGGCCAGCTTGCGGTCGGTGATGTTCAGCATGGCCCCGACCAGCCGGATCGGGTCGCCCTCCTCGTTCTTCACCAGCTTGACGGTGCAAGCGGCCCAGACCTCCCGGCCGTCGTCGCGCGCCACCCGGTACTCGGGGAAATAGGGACGGTCCTCAATCACCGCCTGCGACCACTCGTCCTCGATCCGGGCGCGGTCGCGCGGGTCGATGGTGATGTTGGTGTCGGCGACCAGTTCGTCGAAGGTGAAGCTGCGGCCGAACAGGGTCTGGGGGGCGCCGGCCTCGGTCAGGGTGCGGTGGACATAGTCCAGTTCCCAGACGTGAAGGTCCGCGATCGAGGCGGCCAGGCTGAGCCGCTGCTCCGAGCGCTCCGAGCGCTCCAGGGCCTCGACCAGGTCGGTGATGTTGCTGGTGGCGCTGATCAGGCCGCCGATCTCGCCATCAGCCTCCAGCCAGGGGGTGAGCTCCGCCCTGAGCCAGACCACGCCGCCCCGGCGGGTGGGCACGCAGACCCGCTCAGCGACGATCGATTCGCCGGCCAGGCAGCGGTCCAGGAAGCTGGCGAACCGCGCGTGATAGGTGGGGACCAGGTCCTCGATGCTGCGGCCAACGGCCTCGTCGAGGGACATGGGGATGGCGTCGAGGAACCGCTGGCTGGCGTTCAGCACCCGCAGGTTCCGGTCGGTCATGACGATCGAGGCCGGCGCCGCGCGGGAGAACACCGCCTGGACAAGTCGATCCTGGCGGACAGCGGCTTCCTGGGCGCGGAGTTGCTGGGCGGTGCGGGCGCGATCACATTCATCGGCGATCATCGCCGCAAGCCGCTCCAGATTGGCCAGCAGCAGGGGGTCGAGCGCCCGGGTTTCCGGACCCGTGATGGCCAGGGCGCCCTGCACCGCACCGTTCGCCAACTGGATCGGAGCAGCGGCGGCGAACCGGACATAGGGCGGGCCGCTGACCAAGGGGTGGTCGCCCAGGCCGGGATCAAGGCGCACGTCCTCCAGCCACATGGATCGGCCGGAGGCGGTGACCGGATCAGCGAACGGCGTGCCAAGGATCAATCGACCCTCGGGGTCGATGCTGCGCCAGACGGCGCCCGGCGAGACGATGACGATGCTGACATAGACCCGGCCGAACAGCGCCGAGGTCAGGGCCGAAACGCGTTCGAACACCGGCTCTTCGCCGGTCATGCCATAGGGCAGCCGCGAGGCCGGTCTGGCCTGCGGCGCCTCGCCGATCCCCGCGTCTGATCCCGTTGAATTGTTCATCAGTTTTCCGGGGTCAGTTTCGCGCTCGATTCGATAACGAGGCGATAATTCTAGCGCGGGTGCGTTGTTTTCACCCAGCAAAAGACGGTCGCGCATTCCCGATTACTGTCACCAATTTGAGGTTAATTCGGCAGATTGACGACCCTTGAGAGTGGGACAACGCTGTCACAACTCGGCGGCTCGCCATGCTCAGCCCCGCGCCAGTTCCTCGGCCGCGGCGATCAGTCGGGCCAGGTCCTGGGGTCGCGACAGCCGATGGTCGCCGTCCTTGATCAGGCTGAAGACCAGATCCTCGCTGGCCAGGGCCTGGGCGAGCGCCAGGGCGTGGGGCCAGGGCACGTCCGGATCGGCGCCGCCCTGCAGGATGCGCACCGGGGCGGTGACCGGGACCGGCCCCGGCAGGATGGTCCATCGGGCGCCGTCCTCCAGCAGGCTGCGGCTGATCGGATAGGGATCGCCATAGTCGGACGGGCGCAGCCAGACGCCTGTCGCCTCCAGGGCCTGGCGATCGGCGGCGGTCATTTCCGGGGCCATCAGCGCGCTGGTGAAGTCGGCGGCCGGCGCGATCAGCACCAGGCCGGCGATGCGGTCGGCGCGGACCACGGCCGCCAGGCACGAGATCCAGCCGCCCATGGACGAGCCGACCAGGACCAGCGGGCCCTCGGTCAGGGCGTCCAGCACGGCCAGGGCGTCCTCGCGCCAGCGGGTGATGGTCCCGCGTTCGAAGGCGCCGCTCGATTCCCCATGGCCGAAATAGTCGAAGCGCACATAGGCCCGGCCGGTCGCGGCGGCCCATTCGGCCAGGGCCTGCGCCTTGGATCCAGCCATGTCCGACCGGAAGCCGCCCAGCCAGACGAAGGTCGGGCCAGAGCCCGCCACCCGGCGCCAGGCCAGCCGCTCGCCGTCCGGTCGATCGAGGAATCCCGCGTCTTCCTGCATCGCCCCGCTTTACCTCATCCGTGGGTCGTTTATGCAAGCACCCGTGACCTTGCCCCCGGACTTCACCCTGCTGCAGGTCGTCCCCGAGCTCGAAACCGGCGGGGCCGAGCAGACCACCATCGACGTGGCCCAAGCCGTGGTCCGCGCCGGCGGCAAGGCGCTGGTCGCCACCCGGGGCGGTCGCATGGCCGCCCGGCTCGAGGCGGACGGCGGCCGCATGGCCCAGATGCCGGTCCAGTCCAAGAATCCGCTGGTCATGCTGGGCAACGCCGCCCGGCTGGTCGACCTGATCCGCAGCGAGAAGGTGAGCCTGGTCCACGCCCGCAGCCGCGCCCCGGCCTTCGCCGCCCTGTGGGCCGCCCGGACCACCGGCACCCCGTTCGTGGCCACCTACCACGGGGTCTACAAGGCCCAGTCCAACCTGAAGCGCTGGTACAACGCCGTGATGACCCGCGGCGACCTGGTGATCGCCAATTCCGACTACACCCGCGACCACGTCCTGG
>NZ_CANCLE010000146.1 GCF_947378715.1 Phenylobacterium aquaticum | reverse complement strand
GCCGCGCAGGACAAGGCTGCGGCCCTGTTCGCGGCGGCCCGGGACGGGGGGCTGCTGCGGCCCGGCGTCAGCGAGACGCAACTCAGCCAGGAGATCCATGAGCTGGCGGCGGCCAGGTTCGGGGTGAAGACCCACTGGCACAAGAAGGTGGTCCGCGCCGGGCCCAACACCGTGGCGACCTATTACGACGACCCGCCGGAGCATGTGATTGCGGAGGGCGACGTCGTGTTCCTGGATTTCGGTCCGGTGTTCGACGACTGGGAGGCCGATTATGGCCGCTGCTTCGTGCTGGGGGATGACCGCGAGAAGCTGCGCCTGGTCGCCGACCTCGACGCCGTGTTCGAGGAGCTGACAGCCTACTTTGGCGCCCATCCGGACATCACCGGGGCCGAGCTCTATGCCGAGGCCCACCGGGCGGCCGAGCGGCGCGGCTGGCGCTATGGCGGGACCATCGCCGGCCACATGGTCGGCGAGTTCCCGCACACGGATTTCCCCGGCGGGCGGGAGGAGTCGCTGATCGCCCCGGTCAATGTGTGGCCCATGCGGGACAGGGACGCTGATGGTCGCGTCCGCTACTGGATCCTGGAGATCCACCTGGTGGAGCCCGGCGGCCGCTGGGGCGGGTTCTGCGAGGCGCTGCTCGCGGACGGTGTGGGGTAGGCGGGGGAACCACGAACCTCACGAACGGGGCTGTGGGGCGCGCGCACCCTAAGGTTTGACCACGAAAAGCACGAAAAGCACGAACGGGACTTTCCCATTGAGCGGCGGGAGGGGCCGACGCCACCTCTGGATGTTCACGTTTTGTCGTGCTAGGCTTTTCGCATGAAACCCGAGCCGTCCCTCTTTGATGAGATCGACGCCGAGGCCGATGAGCGTGCAATGCTCGAAGGCGAGGCGGACGCTGACGCCGGTCGGGTCGTTCCCCATGAGGAAGTCGCCGCTTGGCTGAAGACCTGGGGAACGCCCGACGAAAGGCCGGCCCCCGCCCATTGGTTCAAGTAGTATGGACTAAGCGGGCATTGGCCGACCTTGAGGCGATCCGCGCCTATATCGGTCTGTTCAGTCCCCTCGCTGCTCAGAGATATGCGCTTCGTCTGTTCAACGCGGCCAATGCGCTGGATGAAAGTCCGCTGCGGGGGAGAGTCATCCCGAAGGGGCGGCGAGAACTGGCCACGATCGCGCCTTATCTGATCCGCTATCGGATCAAGGGCGACGTGGTGGAGATCATCACCATTCGCCACGGCGCGCGGGCGCCTGACTGACAGCGAAGGTTCGCCTTCCACCTTGAGTAAATGGGCAGCTCACCCTTAGGGTTGTCCCATGGGCGAGCGCACCGCGTGAAGGCTGTCTTCGATACGAAGCCAAACTCTGGCTACGACGACGAAATCATGGGTCGGTATCACTTCCCGACGCGAAGCAACTATATGGACGTCGCGCGCGCGACAGTTGGTGACTGGATCGTCTATCGGGAACCGCAGCGAAACGGCGGACGGCGGGCCTATATCGCCGCCGCACGAGTCGCCCGTATCCAGCCTGATCCGGCCCTGCCAAATCACGCCTATGCGGTGATCGATACAGCAACCTTCTTGCCGTTCGATCGGCCTGTCCCGTTCGCCGGACCGGACGGATATTGGGAAGCTCCGCTGCGGGCGATTTCCGATCCAAGCCGAGTGGGCGCTGGCGTTCAGGGACAGGCCATGCGGCCGCTTTCAGATATGGACTTCGCCGCCATCATCCGTGAGGGGCTGATCGAGACGCTCAAGCCCGACAATGCAATCCGACTTGGGCTGGCAGGCCTGTCGGATGTGGAGCAGGCCGTCTTCGAACTCGACGAGGCGTCCGGCGCAGATCAGGTGCGTCGGGTCGAGGCGATGCTGGTCAATCGCAAGATCCGCGACGCCAATTTTCGGCGTCAGATCTGTGAGGCCTATGAGGATCGATGCGCTGTGACGGGGCTGAAGATCATCAATGGCGGTGGCAAGTCGGAGGTCCAGGCGGCGCATATTGTGCCCGTAGCCGATGGCGGGCCAGATGTGGTGCAGAACGGCTTGGCCTTGTCCGGCACCGTCCACTGGCTATTCGACCGGCATCTGATCTCTCTAACCGACAGCTACGAGTTGCTCGTGGCGCACAACCGCGTGCCTAGCGAGTTGTTGCCGCTGTTCGCCCGACAGATGGATCGAATTCATCTCCCCAAGGACGAGCGACTGAGGCCGCATCCTAGCTATATGGCGCGGCACCGTGAGCGGTTCGCCTCGGCTCACTAGGCATCTTTTGCGAATGCCGTTCACACCCCCGGCGGCGGCCCGGGGGGCGCCGGGAAGGCCAGGGGGGCGATGGCTGCGCCGGGGGAGTTGGCGGCGACCGCCTTGTAGAGGGCTGCGCCGAGCGGGCTGTAGGTGATGGCTTCGGTCCCTATGAGCATGCCGAAGGTGACGGCCAGGCCTACGCCCCAGGCGGGATGGACGCGGCCGGTGCGGCGCAGGTCGGCGATGACGCCGGCGAGCGGGAACAGCAGGCAGACCAGGAAGGCGGCTTCCCAGGCCCAGGGGGTCAGGAACGGCATGGGCAGGATGCGGCCCACGCCCGGCCCGACCAATATCGCCATGGCGCAGAAGTGCAGGCGCCGGTGCCAGTCCGTGCGCTTGCGCAGGGCGACCGCAGTCCAGGTCAGGCCGGCGAAGGCCATCAGGCTCAGGGGATCGAACACCAGGAACTGAAGGGGCTGGAAGAAGAACGGCACCCGCCCGGTCCGGATGTCGAAGGCGGACACCGCGCAGCCCATGACCAGCATCAGCACCACCCAGCCGGTCGCCAGCCATCCGAGCCGCCGGTGCAGTGCGAGGTTCCCAGACTTGGCCAGGACGTTCTGGGCCAGGTAGATCACCACCCAACCCATGAAGGTGAGGGCGTGGGCGTGGACGATCAGCGGCGAGGCGAAGCTGGAGCGCCCGGTCGCCAGATTGATCGAGAAGCCCAGGACGATGGTCGCGGCCATGGCGATGGCCCCACCGAGGAAGAAGCCCCGGTCGTCCTGTTGCGGCTCAAGCGGCATGGTTTCGGCGATGGCGGCCATGGTGATCCCCCCGGATAGCGCGATTGCAGGAGGATACTGCCATTCGCCCCAGGGTTGGGCTAGCCCGTTCGCGGAGAGGCCTCCCTCAGAACTTCCAGTCCGTCGCCAGGGAGATGATCGAGCCGTCGTGGCCGCCTCGGGCGCGGACCGGGTCGCCGGCGAACTGGCGGATGAGGGTGGCGGAGAAGGTCAGGTTGCGCACCGGCTCCCAGCGGGCGCGGCCATAGACCTGGCGCATCATCACCTGGCCGTGGCCCGTGGGCAGGGCCAGCGGCGACTGGGCCGAATAGTAGAAGGCGTCGGCCTTGGACATCCGGCTCATGGACTGGGCGCCGAGGAACAGGGTCAGGCTCGGGCGCGGCCTGGCGGTGAGAAGCGGGAACACCGACCAGGCGTTGCCCGGCCAATAGGCGCTGCTGGTCGAGAGGTAGGAGGTGTTGGGGTAGGGGGCGTCGAAGCCGCCCAGCTTGCCGTCACCCCGGCGGGCGTCGCCGCTGGCGACATCGGCGCGCAGGCTGAAGCGCGGCGTCCAGGCCCGGCCCTGGGCCGTCCAGCCGAGATCGGCGCTGGCCGCCCAGGCGCGGATGTCGCTGGCCCCGAAGCGGCCGGTCTGGGCGAGCCCATAGAGATTGTAGTCGAAGCCGCCGCCGCCGGCCCCGTGGGCGCGGACACCGAAGGTCTCGCGCCGCTCCGGGGCGGTCCCTTCGGCATAGGTCGAGGCGCGGCGCTGGCGCTCCAGCCAGAAGAGGTCGATCCCGGCGCCAGCGCCGGCGACCGGCACGGCGGCGTAGAGGCCCTGGAACCGCTCGCCGGGCTGGTCGCGGTCGTCGAAGGGGCCGGGATGGTTGGTGACCAGCCGGGCGGTGAAGGCGGTGAGCACGGTCCCGCCCCGGCTGGTCAAGTCCAGGCGGGCGGCGTCGAAGCTGCGGCGCAGGTCATAGGTCTCGCGCACCTCCGACAGGCGCTGGTCGCCGAGCGGCAGCTCCTGGCGGCCTAGCCGCAGGCGGGATTGGCGGTTGGGGGAGAGGTCGACGAACAGCTGCTGAACATCGACGCCGCTTTCGTCATAGGAACGGTCGGCGCCCCTGCGGCCGCCCTCGTCGGCCCAGCTGAGCTGGCCGAACAGCCGCACCTTGCGCCCCAGATGCAGGTCGGCGTGCAGATAGGCGCGGCTGGTGGCGGTGTCATAGGCGGGGATCGGCGACAGACCGACCTGGGAATCGCGGATCAGATCGACCTTCTCGCGCAGCTCGCCGCCGACACTCATCCAGATGGGGCTCATCCCGGCTGGGCGATCGGGATCGAGCGGCAGGTAATTCAGCCGCTCCAGGCCCTTGAGCGGGATCGCGCGGGTCGCCAGGGCGGCGTGGTCCTCTTCCCAGCGGTTAGGCCGGACCTCGAGCGGGTCGGTGGCGGCGCGGGCGGCTGTCCCCAGCAGCAGCGTCGCCAGCCCAAGCCCCGCCAGGGCGTTGAGCGCTCCACGCCAGATGATCCTCGTCGCCGCCACGCCCGTCCCCGCACTTGAGGGGGCTGAGAAGCACGGCCGGGCCGCAAGGCCAAGGTCCAACCAGCCCATTCGCCTCGTCCCGCGACAATTGGTACGCTGCGGTCAGACCTGAGCCGGAGTTTCGCC
Source organism: Phenylobacterium aquaticum (assembly GCF_947378715.1). Classification (GTDB taxonomy): domain Bacteria; phylum Pseudomonadota; class Alphaproteobacteria; order Caulobacterales; family Caulobacteraceae; genus Phenylobacterium; species Phenylobacterium aquaticum_A. The sequence goes on along the minus strand of NZ_CANCLE010000146.1, from coordinate 5,521 downwards.
CATGACCGCCCTGCACGCCTGGCACGCCCTGATCGAGGCGCGCGACTATGCCGGCCTCGATGACCTGCTGGCCGAGGGGGCGGTGTTCGAGAGCCCGGTGGTGCACACCCCCCAGGTCGGCAAGGCGATCACCGCCAAGTATCTGGCGAGCGCCATGTCGCTGTTGAACAATGGGACTTTCCGCTATCTGGGCGAATGGACCGCGGAGCGCTCGGCGGTGCTGGAGTTCGCCTGCGACCTCGACGGGATCGCGGTCAATGGGGTGGACATGATCTGGTGGGACGAGGCCGACAGGATCACCCGCTTCAAGGTGATGGTCCGGCCGCTGAAGGCCATCAACATGCTGCACCAGAAGATGGGCGAGATGCTGGCGCGGGGCTGAATTTGATCCGGGTCGGGGCGGCGGGACGGCTGAACGACTAGACCGGGCAGAGCTTTAACGGAGATCTCGCATGGCGCGGCATATGGAACGGCATCTGGTGGCGCGGATCGGCTGGCTGCGGGCCGCCGTGCTGGGGGCCAATGACGGGATCGTCTCGACGGCCAGTCTGATCGTTGGCGTGGCGGCGGCCAGCGCGTCGCGCCAGCCGGTGCTGGTGGCGGGCCTGGCCGGGCTGGTGGCCGGGGCCATGTCGATGGCGGCCGGGGAATATGTCTCGGTCAGCTCGCAGTCGGACACCGAGGAAGCCGACCTGGCCCGCGAGCGCGGGGAGCTGGCCGCCGATCCGAAGGCCGAGCGTGAGGAGCTGGCCCAGATCTATGTGAGCCGGGGGCTGGAACTGGCGCTGGCGCGGCAGGTGGCCGACCAGCTGATGGCCGGCGACGCGCTCGCCGCCCACGCCCGCGACGAGCTGGGCATTTCCGAACACACCACCGCGCGGCCGGTGCAGGCGGCCCTGACCTCGGCGGCGACCTTTTCCGTGGGCGCGGCCCTGCCGCTGGCGGTGGCGGCGGTGGCCCCGATGGGCGGGCTGACCTGGGCGGTGAGCGCGGCGTCGCTGGCGTTCCTGGCCCTGCTGGGGGCGGTGGGCGCCCGGGCCGGCGGGGCGGGAGTTTTGAAAGCCACCCTGAGGGTGACCTTCTGGGGCGCCTTCGCCATGGCCCTCACCGCCGGGGTCGGGGCCCTGTTCGGGGTGGCGGCGGGCTAGGTGAGTGCGGCAGTGAACGGGGCCGACGAAGCCCCGCCATGTCCCGGGATCAAGACTTGTCGGGTCGGGTCCGATTGAGCAAGGCCAGGCCGCGCACCTCGGCGTCGGCCAGGGTGCGCAGGGCGACGCTGTCATCCACCCGGTAGATGGCGATGGCGGCCTCCAGCTCGCGCGCCGCCTGCTCAAAGGCGATGTTGTATTGCTTGGCGTTGAGGATGCTGACCAGGAAGGTGGCCAGGGCCGCCGCCGCAGACAAGGTCATGGCCCAGGGCGCGTCCATGAATGGCTTGGCGGTATTGGCGCCAATCAGCACGGAGCAGACAACCGAGGTCCCGCCCAGGCTGGCGTTCACGGCGCCGAACGCCTGTTGCCAGCGCACCCAGGTTCTCAGCTTGGTCTTGAAATAGGGCGGCACCTCACGCAGGGCTTCGGCCATGTCTTCCTCCATGCTCGCCCCAGGATCATAGCGCCACAGATCGCGCTTCGGTAGATCAGAGAGCTTGCATTCGGGGACGCCGCCGCATCCGGCGCGCGCCTGGGGAGGTAGGCTCTAGCCCGGCTTGGGCGGCGGTGGCGGGGCGCAATGGCCGGCCCGGGCCTGGACGACATAGAACAGGGCGCGGGAGGCGGCGAAGTCGTGGTGCGCCGCGATCGGGCCGGTGGGATCGCCGGTGATCAGGCTGACCGCCTCGGCCTGGGTGGAAGCCCCGGTCGCGGGCGCCATGGCCTGCTGGTTCCAGCGGGAGAGCTGGCCCGAACAGGCGGCGACGGTGGCCAGGGCCACCTGGTCGGCGGAGTCCTTCGCGCCCGCCAGGCTGTAGGCCCAGCGATGCACGCAATCCTCGACCGGCGCGGCCGGATCGCTGGCGGCTGTGGCCGGAGCCGGAGCTCCGGAGGCCGTGGCGGCGGTCGCGTTGGGGAAGGGGGTGCAGATCCCCTTGGCGACGGGCTCACCGCAGGCGGCGAGCCCCATGAGCGCGACCAGGGGCAGCAGGCGGACGGGGGTCATGGCCACGCCTATTCGCAGACGCGGGTCGGCTGTTGGACCAGTTGGCCGCGGTCGTCGTAATAGGCGCGGGACTCGATGTGGCAGTTGCCGGCCTGGACATATTCGCTGTTGTAGGGGCGGGCATAGACCCGGCCGCTGCTGCGATAGGCGGCCTGGGGCCGATTGTAGCATTTGGTGCGGGCCAGCTGATTGCCGACCACGGCGCCGCCGAGGCCGCCGATCAGGGCGCCGTTGCGGTGAGAGACCGCGTTGCCGATCAGGGCCCCGCCGACCGCGCCCAGCACGGTTCCGGCGACGCGCCGGTCGTGGCCGTTCTGGTCGCAATAGGTCCTGGCCTGGGCCAGGGAAGGCGTGGCGATCAGCACAGCCAGCCCGGCCATCATCAAGATACGTCGCATAGCAGTGGTCTCCGTTCCTGAGCGAACCAACGCCTGGGACGGTGAAGGGATGCGTGGCCGTCAGAAACGGGTCGGCCTCAGCGGCCCTCGGTCCAGACGTCGAGGGGCTGATGGGCCTCGTGGCGGACCAGGAAGACATAGCCCAGGGCGAAGACCACGGCCCCGATCAGCGCCGCGCCCCAGAATCCGACGGGGGTGGCGAACCAGAGGGTGAGGGTCGAGATGAGGGTCGCCAGCAGCAGCATCGACCATCGCAGCACCATGTTGAAGGCATGGTAGGCGCGCTCGTGGTCCAGGACCTCGGGGGTGTGAATCGGGAACTCGGACGCCATAAGGTTTCCTCCCATTGTTCTGATTTCCCTTGGGGAAATCATGCGCCTGGAATGGGACCTTGGGAAGGGGGGAACGCGCTGCTCCCCTCGTGGGGGAGCTGCCCCGGAGGGGCTGAGGGGGCCGCCCTCTCTCGAGGGCGGTTGGGGCGGACAAGCAGCGTCCGTCCCTTCGGGCCGGCCCCCTCAGCCGGCTTCGCCGACAGCCCCCCAGAGGGGGAGCAGCGCTCTAGCTGACCGGCCGCGACCGCGCCGGCAGGAACTTCGGGTTGCGGACCAGGGCGGCGCTGATCAGGGCGATGACCAGGCCGACGGGGAAGATCTCGGCGAAGGTCATGGGCAGGCGGTAGAGCGGGTTGGCGTACTGCACCCGCATGATCTCCATCTGGGCGGCGAGTTTGGCGTAGGCCGCGCCCGTGACGCCAGCGGCGCGCTTGGCCGCCAGGGCCTGGGCGATATAGAGGTCCATGAAGGCGTAGTGGGTGACGGCCAGATAGACCTCCCAGACCGCCACATAGGCGAGGCCGGCGACCGCAGCGATGGCCAGGCCGAGCCCCAGGGCCGGGACGAAGCCGATGACGCCACCCAGCACCTGGTCGCGATACTGCTTCACCCCCACCAGGATCGCGGACAGGGCGACCAGCATGATCAGATAGCCCAGCCAGAGGTCGGAATGGGGCGGGCCGCCATGGGAGGCGAGGATCGTGCCGAGAATGCCGAAGATGACGACGAGGCCCGAGATCAGGCCGTAGGTGAGGATATAGCGGGTCATGCCGGGGCTCCCTGGAGCGCGGGGTTCAAGATGACCCAAGCCTGACCATTGGGCGAGGCCCACGGTATCGCCCGAAAGGGTGAATTCGACGGTCTGACCCGTCCAAAGGGGTGATCAGGGGATCAGGTGCAGGTCGCGGGCCTTGCCCAGGGCCTGGGTGCGGCGGGCCACGTCCAGCTTGGCGAACAGGTTGGCGATATGGGTCTTGATGGTGTTGGGCGACAGGCCGAGGGCCAGGGCGATCTCCTTGTTGGAGCGACCGGCGGCCAGTTGCTCCAGCACCTTCATTTCCTGGCCGGTGACGCCGAGGGCGGCCTGGGCGGCGAGGTTGCGCTGGAACGGTGCGGGGCGTGACCGGGCGGCCAGCTTCCATCCCACCCAGACCCCGCCGGCGGCGAAGGCGGCGCCGATGACCGCCACATAGATCCGCCAGGAGAACACCCGGGCCAGATACTGATATTCCATCCAGCGCAGGACGAAGGCCCCGGCGGCCAGGATCAGCGCCCAGATGAGGACCGTGCGGGTCATGAGCCGATGGTGCGGCATCTGGGGCGGGGGTCAACCGTCGCGACGCCCGGGCCGGTGATCAGCTTGCGGCGGCGGGGGTCCTGAGGACCGGGAACCAGGTCCGCAGGGGGTGCAGATATTGGCCGATCACGCCCGGGGCGACCTCGTCATCGATCCCCGTGGGGGTAAGGCAGGGGCCGGGGGCGTAATAGGTGCCGAAAAGCCGGTCATAGAGCGAAAACACGGTGGCGAAGTTCACCCCCGAACCCCGTTGCTCCAGGGCGTGATGCCAGCGGTGCATGGCCGGGGAGATGAACACCTTCTCCAGCGGGCCCAGGGTCCAGGGCACGTCGGCGTGGATCATGTGGCCCCAGTAGTGGCGCACGGCCACGGCCAGGATGACCGCCCAGTCGGGCAGGCCCAGCGCCACCATGCCCAGCAGGTCGATCAGGGTGCCCAGGCGGTCGAAGGGATGCATGCGCAACAGGCTGAGCCAGCTCAGCTTGGTGTCGCTGTGGTGGATGGCGTGGGACGGCCAGAGCAGGGCGGTGTGATAGAGCCGGTGATTGCAGTAGCCGAGGAAGTCGCAGATCGCGATGGCGGCGATCCCCGTGCCGATCGGCCCGATCCGGGCCCAGACCACCTCGCCGGCATAGACCGCGCCGGGCGCGTGCATCAGGGCGTAGAGGGTGGCGGTGGCCAGCGTCAGGGCAGGCGCGACAGTCAGGGTGTCCAGCACATAGAGGGCGAGGTTGTTGCGGGTCTCGGAGGCGGCGGCCCGGGCGTCTGAAATCGCCCGCGCGCCCTTGACCATCAGGGAGAGGATGAAGAACCCCAGCGCCATCAGGCCGAGTTCCAGGGCCTGGTTCAGATAGGCCGCGAGGGCCGGGGGCAGGGACATTCTGGGGCTCGCGTCCGATCGGAAATCCTGGCGACGAACCTAGCCCGAGAGACTCTACGCAAGTCTTAAGTGGCGCACGAAGGCCTAGGCTTAACCTCTTGATAACCCTGGGCGCCGAGGGGTGTCCGAGCGGATGGACGCGGGGCGGGCGATGATCGATCAGAGGCAGGCGCCGACCTGGAACGCGAGGCCGATGGTGCTGGCGGCCGTGGCCCTTGGCCTGGCGGCCCTGCTGCTGGGCGCGGCGCGGCTGGCGTTCGCCATGACCGAGCCCCTGTGGTTCGACGAGGCCTTCACCCTGTCCATCGTCTCGCGCCCCGACGGGGCGAGCTTCTGGCGGCAGGTCTATCTGGATTCCAACGGCCCGGCCTTCTACCTGATCGAGCGGCTGTGGAGCGGGCTGGCCGGGCGGTCGGACCTGGCCCTGCGGATCCCGACGCTGTTGGCGGTGTGGGCG
>NZ_CANCLE010000145.1 GCF_947378715.1 Phenylobacterium aquaticum | reverse complement strand
GGCAAGCTGCAAGACTCCATCGACGCCGGTGTCGGCAACCTGGTCGACGCCGACCTGGCCAAGGAAAGCGCCCGCCTCACCTCGCTGCAGACCAAGCAGCAGCTGGGCGTCCAGGCGCTCTCGATCGCCAACAGCTCGTCCTCCGGCCTGCTGTCGCTCTTCCGCTAAAGGCTCAACCCGGGCGCCGGCCGCGCGAGCGGTCCGCGCCCGGCCGCGACCGGCGGGAGGGGCGACCCTTCCGCCCATCGCGGTCCAACAGGGACGCCGAAGGCTGACGACCGACGGCGAATGGAGACATGCAAAACAAGGTTGCGAACTTCCCAGTCACGCCGGATCCGACGATCGGCCAGTCGCCGACGCCGCCCGCTACTCCGCCGACCCCGGGGCCGCAAGACGCGCGCGCCACGGACGGTCACCCCGATCAGGCCGACCTGAGGCTGGTGATCGAGGAGCAGGCCGGGTCCTACGTCTACATGACCGTCGATCGGCGGACGGGAGACGTGGTGGCCCAGTACCCCCGCGAAGAAGTGCTGAAGCTGCGCGAGGGCGAGGACTACGAAGCCGGGGCCGTGATCCGCACCCGCGTCTGACCTGACGGATTTCCCGTCGGAACAAGGCTTTCGAACCGCCCCGGGAATCCGGCGTGCGGTCGCTCGCCTATGGGCGTTAACCATCTAGACACCATGATTCCATAGCTTCCCGGGCAGGAAACCCGGCCCCGGGCGAGTCGTCTCGTTGATGAAAAGGGGTCGGGCGCGCCAAGGAGGCACCCTATGACGATCAGCGTCCACACTAACAAGTCCGCTCTGGTCGCGCTTCAAAACCTCAATAAAACCAACGACGAACTGAATGATGTGCAGAACCGGATCAACACCGGTCTCTCCATCGCCAACGCCAAGGACAACGCTTCGGTCTGGGCCATCGCCCAGGGCCAGCGATCCGACATCGGCGCCCTTTCTGCCGTTAAGATGAGTCTCGACCGCGCCCAGTCGATCTCCGAAGTGTCGCTCGCGGCCGGCGGTAACGTTTCCGACCTGCTCGTCCAACTCAAGGAAAAGGTCGTTTCGGCCCAGGACGCCTCGCTCGACGTGCAGTCGCGGACCGCGCTCGACGCGGACTTCAAGTCCATCCTGCGGCAAATCAGCCAGATCACCCAGAACGCAGCCTTCGATGGCGCGGATATTCTGGACGGCACGACCGCCTCGATCCGCTTCCTGGCCAATGCCGACGCCAACGCCTACATCACGCTCTCCGGCCAGGACATGAGCCTCGGTGGCGGCATCATCACCATCGCCAGCACGGCCTCGATCACCACCGTGACCCTGGCGGCCCAGGCCCTGACCGACCTCAACGCCTCGATCGGCAATGTGAACCAGGCGCTGGGCAATCTCGGCGCCCAGTCCAAGCAGATCGAAGGCCACAACAAGTTCGTGAGCAAGCTCACCGACGTGCTGCAGGCCGGCATCGGCAACCTGGTGGACGCCGACGTCGCCAAGGAAAGCGCGCGATTGCAGGCGCTGCAGGTCCAACAGCAACTGGGCACCCAGGCCCTGTCGATCGCCAACCAGGCGCCGCAGATCATTCTGTCGCTGTTCAAGTAATCGGTCGCCCGCGTGATCACGGGGGCTCGGCTTAAGCATGCGGCTTAACCGCCTGTCAGCCCTTGGGAGCGTAGACTGCGGTCGCGGACCCAGGTCCGCCGGGTACGCGTCATGACGGTCAGCTTCGACCCAAGCCTTCTGTCGGCCTACTACAACGCCCGCTCCGGAGTGACGGCGGCGGCGGATGCTGCCTCGAGCACCACCTCCGCCAAGCGCTATGTGCCGACCGCGCCCTGGACGCCGTCGGCCAACCGGACCGTCTCCAACGACCCGGACCTGATGACCACGGCGGTGAAGAACGCCATGGTCGGTCACAAGCTGGTCGATGAGAACGCCGCCAAGCTCGATCTCACCGGGGCGAGCGACGACTACAAGAAGATGTTCGCCCTCTATCAAGGGCTCGACACCCTCAACGGCGTGGCCAATCAGATCAATGGCAAGGGGCTGACCTCGGTCGACAAGGACCGGATCAAGGCGGTGTTTGCCAAGGGTCTGTCGGAGGTCACCAGCTACACCGAGGGCCTGAAGCTCAGCCAGGTGCGCCTGACGCGCGGCGACGCCATGGACAAGGCCCAGATGGCCATCGGCGTGGCCAAGTCGCAGCCGGACTACGCCACCCCGGCCCTGGTCTCCGGCGACGTCACCCAGCCGGTCCAGGCCTTTCAGGGCGATGTGAAATTCAACATCTCCGTCAAGCGCATCGGGGTCACGCACGACATTCCGATCGACCTTAGCGAGATGGGAACCACGCCACGGAACATGGCCAATGTGGTCAATTTCATCAATGACAAGCTCGAGGCCTCCGGCGTCGCGACGCGGGTGGCGAGCCAGCGGATTCCCGGTGGCGACCGCAATGTGACGGTGGGCGGCAAGTCCGTGAAGGTGGGGACCAATCCCGATTCCTGGTCCCTGAAGATCAAGGTGGATTCCGGCGACACGGTCACCTTCAAGGCCGCCGCCACCGCCGGTTCGGTCTATCTGGCCCAGAGCGTCGGCAATCCCAATCCGACCACGACCACGGGGGCGACGGGCAAGGTGACCACGACGCCCGCGGTCACCAACAGCCAAATCGTCAAGTTCCAGACTGACACCACCGCCGTCGCCGCCCCGCCGCAACCTGCGGGCGCGTCCAACTGGGTCGATGGCCGCGTCTGGTCCTCCGACATGGAGAAGACCGTCGGCACGGTCCACTCGACGAAGGTCGGTCCGGACGGATCGGTCTATGTCCTGGCCGATGTGACGGGCAAGGTCTCCGGCCAGGATATCAAGGGCGCCCAGGACGTGGCGCTGATGAAGTACGATTCCGCCGGCAAGCTGATGTTCACCCGGACCCTGGGCGCGGCCTCCAACGCCTCGGGCCTGGCGCTCGCGGTGTCGGACACCGGCCAGGTCGCCATCGCCGGCAAGGTGACCGGCACGCTCGATGGCGCGACCAATGGCGCGCTCAATTCCGGTGACACCGGGTCCTTCGCCACCAATACGGACAGCTTCGTCACGGTGATGGACGCCAACGGCCAGGATATCTGGACCCAGCGCCGTGGCGCGCGCCAGAACGACGAGGCGACCAATATAGCCTTCGGCGCCGATGGCTCGGTCTATGTGGCGGGACGGTCCCAATCGACCATGCCGGGCGGCAGCCAGATCGGCGGCTGGGACAGCTATGTCGAGGGTTTCAAGGCCGACGCGGCCGGCAAGGTCTCGACCCTGTTCACTCAAACCGTCGGCTCGGCTGGCGCTGACCGGCCTGGCGGCATGGTGGTGGACGGCGGCGCGCTGGTGCTGGCCAATAACGAGGACGGCCACGCGGTCCTGCATCGCTTTGATCTGTCCAGCGGAACCCCGACCGAAACCGCGACGCGCGACCTGGGCGATCTGCAGGGTGGCGACATCGCCGGCCTGGCGCTGAATGGCGGCCAGCTGGTCCTGGCTGGCTCCACGGCCAATCCCGCCCTGGCCGCCGGGACCGTCAGCCGCGCCCAGAGCGGCGGCATGGACGCCTTCGTCGCCCAGGTGAATTCAGACCTGACCGCCGCCGCCACCGACGCCGTGGCCTATTATGGCGGGGCAGGGGACGACAAGGTCACCGGCCTGGCGGTCTCGGCCGGCAAGGTGTTCATTACCGGTCAAGCGGGCTCGGACCTGCCGGACGCAGCGGCGGTGGGCAAGAAGGACGGCTTCCTGGCCCAGATCGATGTCGCCACCGGCGATATCGGCTTCGCCCGGCGCTTCACCGGCAAGGACGGCTACGCCACCCCCACGGCCATCGCCGCCAGCAGCACCGGCGCCAGCATCCTCGACCAGATCGGCTTGCCCCAGGGCACGCTGAACACGACCGATTCCCAGCAGATCACCGCCGTGACCTCGATCCGGGCCGGCGACCAGTTCCAGGTCCGGGCGGGTTCGACCGGGACCCTGAAGACCGTGACCATCGATTCCAACGACACCCTGGACACCCTGGCCACCAAGGTGCGCCGCAGCCTGGGCTACCAGGCCAAGGTCGAGGTGGTGACGGTCGACGGCACGAAGCGATTGAAGGTCACCCCGGTCAACGCCCGCGACACCCTGGAATTCTTCGGCGGCGCCTCGGGCAAGGACGCGCTCGCCCTGCTGGGCTTGTCAGAGGGCGTGGTCCGCGAGACCGTGACCGACAAGAACGGCAAGTCGACGCCGGCCGACGGCAATGGCCAGATCTATGGCCTGAAGATGGACAAGAACCTCAAGCTGGACACCAGCCAGGACGTCAGCCACGCCCTGGCCGAGATCGCCACCGCCATGGGCGTGATCCGCACCGCCTATCAGGATCTGAAGACCGCAGCCCAGCCGGCCTCGGTCACCGCCGCCGCCAAGGCGGCCAACGGACCGGTCCCGGCCTACCTCACCGCGCAGATCGCCAGCTATAAAGACGCACTCGCCCGGCTGGGGGGCTGAGGATGACCCGATCACAAACGCTTGAAACCGTCACATTCGCGGTCTAGCGAGAGGCGATGGACGTCTTGAACGATCGCCGCATCCTTTATGCACTCATTGGCGGGGCCCTGGCCCTGCTGGCTGGCCTCGGCATCGCCGTGGGCCTGATGTCGAAGAACCGCGGCGAGAAGACTGAACCGCCGCCCGCGTCCCAAGCCGGGCTGGTGGTCGAGACCAGCGGTCATGACGACGGCAAGCTCGACCCCACCGCACGGCTGCGCTGCTTCGTGGCTGGCCAGTTCGTGGGCGAGGCGACCTTGGCCGAATGCGCCAAGAAGAACGGCGTGGCGACCGGCGCCTTGGACGTCGGTGTCGATGAGGCGGGCAATCTGGCGGCTGCCGATCAGGCCGGCACCGTCCTGACGCCGTTGCCGCCGACCCAGGCCCAGACGCAGGCGCCGGCGCCCGCCGAGGCTCCCGCCGCGACCACGACCCCCGCTGCCCAGGCCACTATCGCCCTGGGCGCGCCCGCCGGCGTTTGCATGCGCTATGCCGGCGGCGAATGGCGCAAGGTTCCCGGCGAGACCACCCTCAACGCCTGTGTCCAGACGTTGTTCGCCGGTCATTGCGAGCGACCGGGCGGCGCCACCTATGGCCGCTGGATGCAACAGACGCTGCGCCTGGTGCCTGGCAAGATCGAGGTGTCGAGCGACAATCGCAGCTTCCACACCCTGGTCGAGCAAGGCGCGGGCTGCACGGCGCCCAATATCGAGTAGGCCCAATATCGAATAGGCGAGGGCGCCTCTCGCGCGCCGCATTCGGTCTGTGTAGTCTGGCGTCATGCTTCGCAAACTCGTGATCCTCGGCGTCTGCGCCATCGCCCTGTCCGCCTGCGTCCAGCGGACACGCCCCCCCGGCGACGTCGGGGTCTGTTATCAGGCCCAGCCGCAGAAGGATGGATCGCTGAAGTACAACAAGCTGGCCTCGACCCAGCCGGACCTGGAGCATTGCGCCGCCGCCCTGGAGGCCATGCGGATCAAGTTCATCAATCTCGGCGGCAATCAGCTGGAGATCATGGGCGCCTATCAGGGCAATTTCATCTTCCTGCGGCGCGAGGGGATTTTCACCTCCTCGTCACTGGAGGGGAACCAGTACCTGGCCCTGGTGCGCACGGGCGACGGCCGTCTGGCGATCCCGGGCGCCATGCCCCAATAGGGCGGCTGCGACAGAAAGCTTCTGTGGACGAAGCGTTAATAGCGGAACAAAAAAAGAACAAACCGGTTGATCCGGCCCGTCGGCTTGGCGTAGCTTCCGCCTCGGGCGCAAGGCCCGCATCTACGGAAACCACAGGACATCGACATGGCGGGAAGCGTCAACAAGGTCATTCTGGTCGGCAATCTGGGCGCCGACCCCGAAATTCGGACGCTGAATTCCGGCGACCGGGTCGCCAATCTGCGGATCGCGACCTCGGAAAACTGGCGCGACAAGTCGTCGGGCGAGCGCAAGGAAAAGACCGAATGGCACCGGGTGGTGATCTTCAACGATAACCTCGTGAAGGTCGCCGAGCAGTATCTGCGCAAGGGATCCAAGGTCTATATCGAGGGCTCGATCCAGACCCGGAAATGGGCCGATCAGTCGGGCCAGGAGAAATTCTCCACCGAGGTGGTGCTGCAGAAATTCCGCGGCGAACTGACCATGCTGGACGGTCGCGGCGATGACGCCGGGCGCGGCGCCGGCATGGGCGATTCCGACGGCGGCTATTCGGGCGGCGGCGGTGGCGGCGGGTTCTCCTCGGCCCCGCGTGGCGGCGGTTCTGGCCCGCGCGAGGACTTCTCGGCCGATCTCGACGACGAAATTCCGTTCTAGGATCGGGCGCGCTGATGTACGGCCTGATCGGCTGCATGCGCGCCGTCTCCGGGCGGCGCGACGAGTTGGCGGACATCCTGGTGGCCCAGACCAAGGCCATGCCAGGATGCCGCAGCTACGTCATAGCCCGCGATCCCCAGGACGTGGATGCGATCTGGATCACCGAGGTCTGGGACGACGCGGCCAGCCACCAGGCCTCGCTCGCCCTGCCGCATGTCCAGGCCACGATCGCCATGGCGCGGCCCCTGATCGCCGGCTTCTCCAGCCGGGTCGAGACCGCGCCTCTGGGCGGACTGATCTGAGCGGCCTCAGCCGCCGGCGATGACGCCACAGGCGATCCGCGCGCCGGCCCCGCCGATCGGCTGAGTCGTGTAGTCGTCAGGATTGGCGTGGATCACGAGGGCCGATCCGTCCTTGTCGATCAAGGCAGGGCGGCCCCCCGCGCCCTTCAGCGAGATAAAGGTCGAATAGAGCTCGACAGCCCCGGTTCCGTCTGCGGCGACATAGAGGTTCGGCAAGTCACCGGCCTCATTGAGATCGGGGTTGAGCAGCCCATGGATCTTGGTGGCCATGGCGTGGACGTGGGCCCCAGCCGAGGTGAAGTCGGCCTTTGAGCAGTCGCCAGTCTCGTGGAAGTGCAGGCCGTGCCAGCCCGGGGTCAGGCCCTTGACCTCGACGTGCAACAGCACCCCGCTGGGACCCTCCGACAGGCTGGCCGCGCCGACTGAGGCGCTGGTGGAATTCTTCAGATCGATCCGCAGTTTGGCGGGCATATCTGCGGCGAAGGCGGAGGCGGCCGCCAGGCTGAGCGCGGCGGCGGCGAGAAGATGTCTCATGGCGGCTCCGAATATGCGGTTTTGGGGCTGAAGGGGCTCACGAAGGTTGGCCTCGCGATCCGCCGATGTTAACACTCCTGGATCAATTCCCAGTCCGATTCTAACGGCAAAACCTCCCCTTGAGCGACGATATCATCACCCCACCGGACGACGGCCGGCGCGGGGGCATCGCCCCTATCGCCATCGAGGACGAACTCAAGAAGTCGTATCTCGACTACGCCATGAGCGTGATCGTCAGCCGCGCGCTGCCGGACGTGCGAGACGGACTTAAGCCCGTGCACCGGCGCATCCTGTTCTCGATGAGCGAGCAGGGGCATACGCCGGACCGCAGCTATGTGAAGTCCGCCCGGGTGGTTGGCGACGTGATGGGTAAGTATCACCCGCACGGCGACCTCGCGATCTATGACACCCTGGTCCGCATGGCCCAGCCCTTCTCGATGGGGCTGCTGCTGATCGATGGCCAGGGCAATTTCGGCTCGGTGGACAATGATCCGCCGGCCGCCATGCGCTATACGGAATGCCGTCTGACCAAGGCGGCCATGTCGATCCTGGCCGATCTCGACAAGGAGACGGTCGACTTCCGCGAGAACTATGACGGCTCCGAGCAGGAACCCGTCGTCCTGCCGTCGCGGATCCCCAATCTGCTGGTCAATGGCGGCGGCGGCATCGCCGTCGGCATGGCGACCAACATCCCGCCGCACAATCTGGGCGAGGTGATCGACGCCTGCCTGGCCTATATCGACAATCCCGAGATCGGCCTGGACGACCTGCTCGACTTCGTGCCGGGGCCGGACTTCCCGACCGGCGGCGAGATCATCGGCCGGACCGGCGCGCGCAACGCCCTGATGACCGGCCGAGGCTCGGTGATCATGCGCGGCAAGGCGGCGATCGAGGATATCCGCAAGGATCGCGAAGCGATCATCATCACCGCCATTCCCTTCCAGGTGAACAAGGCCGGCCTGGTCGAACGCATCGCCGAACTGGTGCGCGAGAAGCGTATCGAGGGCATCGGCGACCTGCGCGACGAGAGTGACCGCCAGGGCATGCGGGTGGTCGTCGAGCTGAAGCGCGACGCCTCCGCCGACGTGGTGCTGAACCAGCTCTACCGCTTCACCCCGCTGCAGAGCTCGTTCGGCGTCAATATGCTGGCCCTGAACCGTGGCCGCCCGCAGCAAATGGGCCTGCGCGAGATGATCGTGGCCTTCATCGATTTCCGCGAGGAAGTCGTCGGCCGCCGGGTCAAGTTCGAACTGTCCAAGGCTCGTGATCGCGGCCACGTGCTGGTCGGCCTGGCCGTCGCCGTCGCCAATATCGACGAGTTCATCCACATCATCCGCTCGTCCAAGGACCCCGCCGAGGCGCGCGAGCGCATCGTCGCCAAGGCCTGGCCGGCCGGCGACATGATGCCCCTGGTCGAGTTGATCGCCGATCCGCGCACGGTGCTGGAAGGCGAGACCATCCGCCTGACCGAGGAACAGGCCCGGGCCATCCTGGCCCTGACCCTGTCGCGCCTTACCGGTCTGGGCCGGGACGAGATCTTCGGTGAGGCCCGCGAACTGGCCGGCACCATCCAGGGCCACCTGACCCTGCTGTCCTCGCGCGACAACATCATGGGCGTGGTCCGTCAGGAGCTGGTCGAGGTGCGCGCCGCCTTCGCCGTGCCGCGCCGCACCGAGATCGTCGACGGCGACGCCGACGTCGAGGACGAGGACCTGATCGCCCGCGAGGAGATGGTGATCACCGTCACCCACGGCGGCTATGTGAAGCGCACGCCGCTGGTGACCTATCGGACCCAGCATCGCGGCGGCAAGGGCCGCTCGGGCATGTCGACCAAGGACGAGGATGCGGTGACCCGCGTCTTCTCCGCCTCGACCCACGCGCCGGTGCTGTTCTTCTCCTCTGGCGGCAAGGTCTACAAGCTCAAGGTCTGGCGCCTGCCGGTCGGTACGCCGACCTCGCGCGGCAAGGCCTTCATCAATCTGCTGCCCATCGAGCCCGGCGAGACGATCACCTCGATCCTGCCTCTGCCCGAGGACGAGGCGACCTGGGATCAGTTCGACGTGATGTTCTCCACCCGCTCCGGCGGCGTGCGGCGCAACAAGCTGTCGGACTTCGTCCAGATCAATCGCAACGGCAAGATCGCCATGAAGCTCGACGAGGGCGACTCCATCATCGGGGTCGGCCTCTGCAATGCGGCCCAGAACGACATTCTGCTGACCACGGCGCTGGGCCGTTGCATCCGCTTCGCCACCGAGGAAGTGCGCGTGTTCGCCGGCCGGGATTCCACCGGCGTGCGCGGCATCCGCCTGGCGGACGGCGACACCGTGATCTCCATGGCCATTCTGCGCAGCGTGGACGCCACGCCGGCCGAGCGCGCGGCCTATGTGAAGCACGCCAACGCCATGCGCCGCGCCGTCACCGGCGAGGGCGAGGATATCGAGGACGCTGCGGCGCCGGACGATGAGGAAGAGGCGGCCGACGAAGCCCTGTCCCCCGACCGCATCGCCCAGCTGGGCGCGGCCGAGGAGTTCATCCTCACGGTCTCCACCGAAGGCTTCGGCAAGCGCACCTCGGCCTATGAGTTCCGACGCACGGGCCGTGGCGGCCAGGGCCTGCTGGCCCAGGATCTCACCAAGAAGGGGAAGGGCGGCCGTCTGGCGGCGTCGTTCCCGGTCGAGGAATATGACGAGATCCTGCTGGTCACCGACCAGGGCCAGCTGATCCGCACCCCGGTGACCCAGGTCCGGGTCATCAGCCGCAACACCTCCGGCGTCACCATCTTCCGCACGGCCCAGGACGAGCACGTTGTCTCGGTCGAGCGTCTCGCCGACCAGGGCGCCGACGATGGTGAGGCCGATGAAGCCCCGGCGGAGGGCGAAGCCTAGACCCGGCGCCTGTTCTGGGGACTCCAGTCCCCGGGCGACGTTGGGTGAGGTCGACGCGCCGTGAACTTAGCGCTTGCTTTCGCCCTCCCGCCCGGCGAAAGGCGAATTCAAGAACAGTTGGGGGATACGTCGCATGGCCACCCGCGTCGGGCTCTATCCGGGCACCTTCGACCCGATCCATAACGGGCATACCGACATCATCGGCC
>NZ_CANCLE010000144.1 GCF_947378715.1 Phenylobacterium aquaticum | reverse complement strand
CTCATAGCGCTCCAGCACCCGTTCCTCGTTCCACGGCGCACCGTCCTGGGCGAACAGCAGGCGCAGGCGGGGCAGGCGGGTTGGATGCGCCCCGGCCCATTGGCGCAGGGCGGGCTCGATGGCGGTCAGGGCGGCGGGCCGGCCATCGCGCCAGTCCTCCCAGGGAAAGAACCTCAGCCAGTCGGCCCAGGCGGTGTCCGGCGCATCGGTGTCCACGGCCTGGGGCGTGAGGCCCAGATAGCCCACCGAGATGATGCGACTGGCGCGACCGGCCGGGCTGGGCCCCAGATTGGCCAGCGGGGCGTCGCGGCCCTTGTCGCCAAAGGTGTAGAGCTGTTCGACATAGCCCAGTTCGAACCGGGTCTGGGCGGTCACGAAGGCGCGCAGGGCGAGCTCAAAGGTGCGGTCGGCCTCGGGGTCGAAGGGGCCGAAGGGCAGGCCGGCGGGCTGGCCCTGGGGACGGACCGTCAGGACCACGGCCTGGCCGTCGCGGATGGCGGCGACCACGGCGGAGAGGCCGATGACGATCTGGCGGCTCATCCGGCGTGACCATGCCGGGCGCTGAACTCGAAGGGGCGGGCCAGATTGTAGTCGTAGTCGCCCATGGCGGCGACGGCGTCGACCATGCGGCCGCGCCGGCCCATGACGTCGTCGGCCAGGGCCACGATGCGGCGGTTGGGGCTGGCGTGAACGGCGGCGGCGCGCAGCGCCATGGCGATATCGAGCTCGGCGGCGTCGGGGCTGCGCTCGCAGGCGATGACAAAGGCGCTGGCGGTCGAGCGGCTGATCCCGGCCCAGCAGTGGATCAGCATCGGCCGGGTCTCGTCCCAGTCGGCGGCGAAGCGGATCAGATTGTGGACCAGGGTTTCCTGCGGCAGCACCAAGCCGTCCATCGGCTCGGCGATGTCATTGACCGCGAGCTTCAGGTGACGATCGGGTTCCAGACCCTCGGGCGTACCGATCATGCTGGCCGGATCCAGCAGGGTGATCATGTGGGAGGGGCGGCGCTTGGCGACGATCGCGGGGACTTCGGCCAGGCCGCTGACGATGAGGGTCACGCTCACTCCGTATCGAACGCGGCGTCGCTGCCAAGGGCGAATCCCGCAGCTTCCGACAGCACATTGTAACGCTGGACGTAACGGATTTGCGCCTGGGAGGGGGCGAGCGGCTCGATGATCAGCTCATAGCCCTGCGGCGGGGCGCCGAAGAACTCCAGGCTCTCGGCGATGTTGAAGCCGGCCAGCTGGGTGGCCTCGAAATAGGCGCAGGCGTGGTCGGCGCGCTTGATGAGCTTCTTGATGGCGACCGGGGTCTTGGCCGGCAGGCCGAAGCGGATGTGGATGGCGGTCTCCAGCCGTTCCTCGAACAGCTTGTAGTCATAGCCGAGCGCCGCCTTGAACGGGCTGATCATGTCGCCGATCACATATTCCGAGGCGTCATGCAGCAGGGCGGCGAGGCGCCAGCGGGGATCGAGGCCAGGCTCGATGTGGGCGCAGATCTCCTCGACCACCACCGAATGCTGGGCCACCGAGAAGCCGTGTTCGCCGATCGTCTGGCCGTTCCAGCGGGCGACGCGGGCCAGGCCGTGGGCGATATCCTCGATCTCGATGTCCATCGGCGAGGGGTCGAGCAGGTCGAGCCGGCGGCCGGAAAGCATCCTCTGCCAGGCCCGGGGCTCCTTGCCTGCCTTACGCAGCCCTTTCCTCACCGAAGCGTTCCTTTCCAGTCGAGGTTCAGACCTGGACCAGGACTTGAGAAAGATCAATGTAGGCGGACACGTTCCGCGCGAACGATCAAGAACATCGAGGGAGTCGAGATGAGCTGGGCGAGAATCATGGCGCCGCTTTCGGGCGGACAGGGCGATCCGGCGGCCGTGAAGGCTGCGGCGCTGCTGGCCGAGCCCTTTGGCGCCGAATTGGCCGGGGTCTATACGCCCGCCGATGTCGCCGACGTCATGCCCTGGATGGGTGAGGGATTCCTGGGCGGGGTGCAGAGCACGGCCCTGGAAAGCCTGAAGGAAGCCGCCGCCGCCGGCGAGAAGAACGCCAAGGCCGCCATGGCCGGCTGCGACTACGCCAAGAAGCAGTTCATTTCCCTGCAGACCCCCGTCTGGGCCGGACTCTCCGCCGAGAGCCGGTTGTCGGATGTGGTGGTCTTCACCTCCGACCCGCCGCGTGGCCGGGGCCCGCTGGCCGAGGCCTTCCAGCAGATGGTCGCCGATGAGCAGCGCCCGGTGTTGATCGCCCGCGAAGGATTCAAGATCGGCGGCGCCGTCGCCGTGGCCTGGGACGGTGGCAAGGAAGCCAGCCGCGCCGCGCGCCTGGCCATGCCGCTGCTGGAGAAGGCTTCCCGCGTCGTGATCCTGGCGGCGCCCAAGGCCACCTCGCGCAGCTTCGATCCCTCCAAGCTTCAAGCCTATTACGCCGCCCGGGGCATCGCCTCGGACGTGGACGTGCTGCCGGACTCCGGCGACGCCGCCCCGGTCCTGCTCTACGCCGCCAAGAAGGCCGAGGCCGAGATTCTGGTCGCCGGCGCCTTCGGCCATCCCCGGCTGCAGGAGTTCATCTTCGGCGGCACCACCCGGTCGCTGCTGGCCTCCGACCAGCCGTCGCTGTTCCTGTCCCACTGAGTTCTGAGAGGTCTCGCGCCATGTCTTTGTCGCGCATCGTGATGCGGCTTGCCCGCAACCCCGGCACGGAGTTCGCCGGCGGCGACGACCACCGCGGCTATACGTTGACGGCCCCGCTGACGGCCGACGGCCATATCGATGAGGCCGCCTATTCCAAGGCCAAGGCCGACTGCCTGGTCCGGCGGTTCCAGCCGGACGAGGACGCGGTCGATGGGCGCCTGGCGCGGCGCGGCCAGAACTGGTTCTTCGACTATCAGGCGGGCGACACCGCCGACGACGAGCCGGTCCACAAGCTGGGCCAGCACCGTTTCGCAGTCGGCGAATATGTCACCGTGGCGGACGAGGACGGCCGGCCCCTGACCTACAAGGTGGTCGAGGTCCAGGCCGCCAAATAGGACGGGCGTGGCGGGGCCGTCTCAGGCTCCGCCGTTGCGCCGCACCAGCTTCTTGACGTCGTCATAGATGTCGCTGTGGTCCTTGGCGGCGTTGGCCTTGGCCTTGACGATCGCCACGACCAGCGGGCCGGTCTTGGGCCCCGAGGCCTCATAGCCCACGAATTTGTAGCCGCCCGTCAGGGCGTCGCCGGCATAGATGAAGGTGGCGCGCAGACCGCGCTTCTGCATCGACAAGGCCTCGCCGCGCATCCGCACGTCCTTGGTCATCTTGATGATCGCCGTCTCGCCATTGGCGTTCACGTGGATCGGACCCACCCGCACATCGGCCTTGTCGCCGTCGGCGGAGATGTGGATGCCGGGCAGGTTCACATGGGTCGTTTCGTTGTCATCGGAAATCCGCACGCCGTGGGCGTCGAGCTTGGCCTTGATCTCCGCGCCCTTGGCCTCGACCTTGGCGTCGATGGCGGCGTCCTGAGCCGCATCGGCGGAGACCTTGGCGGCCTCGGCGGCGCTCTGGGCGGCGTTCGCCTGGGCCTTGGCCTCGACCGGCGTGCCCGGCGTTGCAGGCGGAACCGGCGGCTCGGGCGCCTCCGCGGCCTCGGCTGGCGCCCCGGCCTCGCTCTTCAGCTGGTCCTCGATGGCGGTCAGGGTGGCGTCGACGCCCCCGGTGACCGGGACCAGCTTCAGCGTGACCTCGGCGCCGTCGGCCTCGTGATAGAGGCAGGTCTTGCCGTCGGTCGCGGCGCTGATCCGGGTCAGCTCGCCCGCGTTCATCGGACAGTCGAGGCGTCCGGTCGCGACAGCGATATTGGTTGGCGCCGCGCAGGCTCCGGCGGTCAACGCCAGGGTCGAAGCCGCGATCGGCAGCAGGAACTTCATGGACTTAGGTCTCCCATCCGTTGCTGGCGACGGTGATCAAAGCCCGGCCAAAGGTCGAGTGAATTCGGCGTAAGGCCGCAGGTCCGAGCCTCAAACAACTTGTCCCGCCGAGCGATGTGCTCGGCGGGACAAGGAGATCGGCTTCAAATGGTTCGGGCCAGAGCCCCGGCTCTACTGACCGGGACGCGAACCGGCGCCTTCACGTCGGGCCAGGAAGGCCAGGCGTTCGAACAGGTGGACGTCCTGCTCGTTCTTCAGCAGGGCGCCGTGCAGCGGCGGGATCAGCTTGGTGGGATCACGCTCGGCCAGGGCCGCAGCATCGATGTCCTCGACCATCAGCAACTTCAGCCAGTCGAGCAACTCCGACGTCGACGGCTTCTTCTTCAGGCCCGGAACCTTGCGCATGTCGTAGAAGATGCGCAGGGCCTCGGCGACCAGCTTCTGCTTGATCCCGGGATAGTGGACCTCGACGATCTCGTTCATCGTCTCGGCTTCCGGGAAGCGGATGTAGTGGAAGAAGCAGCGGCGCAGGAAGGCGTCCGGCAGTTCCTTCTCGTTGTTCGAGGTGATGATCACCACCGGCCGAATCTTGGCCTTGATGGTCTCATTGGTCTCGTAGACGTAGAATTCCATCCGATCGAGCTCTTGCAGCAGGTCGTTCGGGAACTCGATGTCGGCCTTGTCGATCTCGTCGATCAGCAGGACGGGGCGCTTGCCGGTGGCGGTGAACGCCTCCCAGAGCTTGCCCTTCTTGATGTAGTTGCGGACGTCCTTGACGCGCTCATCGCCCAGCTGGCTGTCGCGCAGGCGGGTCACGGCGTCGTATTCATAGAGGCCCTGGTGGGCCTTGGTGGTCGACTTGATGTGCCAGGTGATCAGCTCGGCGCCCAGCGCCTTGGCGATCTCCTCGGCCAGGACCGTCTTGCCGGTGCCGGGCTCGCCCTTGATCAGCAGCGGGCGCTCAAGCGCGATGGCGGCGTTGACCGCGACCTTCAGATCGTCGGTGGCGATGTAATTGTCGGTGCCTTCAAATCGCTGGCTCATATGGGCTCCCCAGGGCGGGCGAGGGGGCTCGCTGCCGCTCGAACAAATGTTTCAAACTGAGCGCAGACTAAAGGCCACGGCGCGACATTCAAGCGACTTGAACGCCACAGGCGCGCACGGGACCGCTTCGCCCGATCGTCGCGCCTATTCAGCCGCCCTGTGTGAAGCCGCCCAACGCCGCACCGACCTCCGCCATGACCGGGCTCCAGTCCGCGAAGGCGGGCGGCATGAAGGTGCGCACTTGCGGGTACCAGGGATAGCGTTCCGTCCCCAGTCGCGGCCAGGCGCCGGGGGTGGAGATCAGCCAGGTGGGGGCGCCGCAGGCCGCAGCGATGTTGAGCGTGGCGTTGGCGAAGCCGATCACCAGGTCCAGGGCGGCGCAAAGCGCGGCGACATCGTCCAGGTCCTGCTTCAGATCGATTCCGGGCGGCGTCCAGATCTCGACGCCAAAGTCGCGGCGGGCCTGCTCCAGCTCGGCGGCGCAGTCGCCATACTGCAGATTGACCAGACAGACATCGGGCGCGGCCAGGATCGGCGCCCACTGCTCGAAGGGCGAGAAGAACCGGTGGCGGCCGCCATTGGTGATGGCGCTCTTCCAGAGCAGCCCGACCTTCTTGCCGCCTGGCGCGTGGCTGAGTTGGTCGCGCCAATAGGTGGTCCGCTCCGGATCGGCGGTGAGATAGCCGACCCTGTCCGGGAACGCCTCCACGGACCGCCGGAACTGGCGCAGCGGCGAGGCCAGCGGCGCCCATAGGTCGATCGCCTCGGTGCGGCCCTCCAGAAAGGGCAACAGGCGCACGGTGCGACCATCGACCTTGAAGGTCTGGTGGCCGCCGACCTCGGCCGCAGGGAAGGACCGCTGGAACAGGGGAATCAACCGCCGCTCGACCGCCAGGGTCAGGCGGCCATCCGGGCCAAGCGCCTCGACGATGTCGGGAATCACGTTGGCGAACAGGATCTCGTCTCCCAACCCCTGTTCGCCGATCAGCAGCAGCGACTTGCCCGCCAGGTCAACGCCGGGGGTCCAGCTGGGCCGGTCGATCATGAACTGGGTCACGTCGGAGAACTGCGGGTGCAGCCGGGCCTCATAGTCGTCCCAGCCCTCGCCGATGCGGCCGAGGTTGATCTTGATGGTCGAGCGGGCCAGCAGCATCATCTGGCGCTCATCGTCGGTGATCTTCTTGCCGAGCGCGGTGTCGCAATCGTCGAGGGCCCGTTCGATCTCGCCCATGGCCAGGCTCATATTGCCGCGATTATAGCGGGCCTTGGCGAAATCCGGATCGAGGCGCAGGGCCTCGTCGAAGAAGATCGCCGCGTTCTGGGTGTCGCCCTGTTCGGCCATGACCGTGCCGAGGGTGTTCCAGACCACCGAATGGCCGGGGTCCTGCATGATCGAGGCCTTCAGGACCTCGATGGCCTCGTCGAATCGCATCTGGGTCCGCAGGGCGCAGGCCAGGTTGTTGGCCCCCTCCGGATGGTCGGGGTAGCGGGCCAGGAAGGCGCGGAACAGCTGTTCGGCGACCTCGGTCTGGCCGAGGCGGAAGGCCAGGCGACCGAGATTGTTGGCCAGGTCAGCGTGATCGGGCATCAGCCGCAGCGCGGCCTCGTAGCAGGTGATGGAGCTGGCGAAGTCGCCGCCCAGCTCCTGGGCCAGCGCCAGCATGTACCAGCCGAAGCCGCTTCTCTCGTCCTTCTCCAGGGCCTTGAGCGCCCAATTGGCGCCGGTCCGGTGGTCGCCGGCGTTCAGCGCATTGACCGCGCTCTGCAGCAGGGGCTGGATCGCCAAGCTCTTGAGTTCGGAAACCGCTGCGTTCAGGCGGGCCAGGGCCGCGCTTGAAGCCGAGTCGCCCATGGCCCCCGCGGCCAGCCGGGCAGGGGTGGCGGCCGCGCCAGACTCTAGAGCAAGGGCGGACGTCGCACTGGGCGCGGACGGGCGCGACATGGGAAGACCTCTGAGGGCGGCGGATGACGCACCGACCTAGGCGCGATCATGGTTAATCCTTACCTAAGCGCGGCGTCCGGTCACAGCTTGAGCGCGCGGCGCCACCGCAAGGCGTCATTAACCTACTCACCGTTATGGGTGGACGGTCGACGAAGTGCTTCGGCGCTGCGTCGCGCGGACCAGTTCAGCAACTCGCGCCGTTTCGGCGCCTCATCCGGGGGAAACGAGCCTTGCCGCTTAAGTTATCGCTGAAGCCGGGCGAGAAGTTCGTGTTGAACGGGGCAGTCGTCCAGAATGGCGATCGTCGCGGAGTCCTGATTCTCCAGAACAAAGCTTCCGTTCTTCGCGAGAAGGACATCATGCAGTCGGAGGATGCGAATTCTCCGGCCCGCCGGATCTACTTCCCGGTGATGATGATGTACCTCGATGAGGCGGGAGCGACTCGCTACTACGACGAGTTCGTTCAGCGTTTGAGCGAGTTCATGGGGGTGATCCGGAACCCGGAGGTGCTGGCTGAATGCGTGGCCGTCTCCAAACACTGCATGGGGCGTGAGTACTACAAGGCCCTGATGCTCTGCCGGAAGCTTATCGACTACGAAGACCAGAGGTTGGGGAATGTCGCTCCGGGCGTACCAGCAGACCGCGGCTAGGGCGGAGACTCCCAGGGAAGCCGAGTATCGCCTGTTCGGACAGGTGACTCGGGCCCTGATGGAGGCCGCCAAGCTCGAGCCCACCGACCTTCGCGGGCGGATGGAGGCGCTTGACTGGAACCGCCGGCTCTGGTCGGCGCTCGCCACCGACTGCGGTGACGAAGGCAACCTGCTGCAGACCGACCTGCGCGCCCAGATCATCTCGCTGGCCATCTGGGTCGGCAAGCACACCAGCCTGGTCATCCGCGGCCAGGAAGACATCCAGGACCTGATCGACATCAATCGGATGATCATGCAGGGCCTGAGCGGCAGCCCCGTCGAACCGGCCTGACGATCGGCGAGGGGGCTTTCGGCCCCAGCCGCATCAACGCCGTCGGCGCGCGCCTCGGACGCCCTTTCGAACCCCCAGCGCTCTTCTCACTCCCGCGCCGCCCCCGCGTCGCGGTCGCCCCTTGCCTGACCAGGCGAATCCCTCTGCGTCCGGACGATAAGCGCGGCAGTTAATGCCGCCCGGCAAACTGTCGCGGATATGGTTACCGGGCTGGATTCCGAACCCGAAAATAACCAAGCAATATCAATTAGATAAAAAGTGAACAGCGGCGCTGAATCTGGCCCGCTGCTTGCGATGGTGTCTGTGGGCAGAGAACTGCTCGCCGGCAAAAGCCGGACAATCTCCCGACCAGAATGGAAGGACACCCAATGCCGTATAACTCGGTGAATACGAACGTGGGCGCGATGATTGCGCTCCAAAACCTCAATGCGACCAACTCGGACCTCGCGATGGCGCAGACGCGGATCAATACCGGCAAGAAGGTGTCCAGTGCAAAGGACAACGGCGCCATTTGGGCCATCGCCCAAAATCAGCGCGCGGCGTCTGGATCACTGAACGCTGTTCGTGACTCGCTGCAACGCAGCCAGTCCACGATCGACGTAGCCCTGGCGGCCGGTGAAACCGTTTCTGACCTGTTGCTTCAAATGAAGGAGAAGGCGCTCGCGGCGACCGACACCAGCCTGGACACCGCCTCTCGCTCGGCCTTGAACGAAGACTTCAAGTCGCTGCGTGATCAGGTGACCAAGGCGGTTCAAAACGCCACGTTCAACGGTGTGAACATGTTGGACGGTCCCACGGCCACGACCATCGCCGCCCTTGCGGACGCTGATGGTACGTCCAAGCTCACGGTGCAGGCTCAGGATCTTTCCCTGGGCGGTTCAAACGTGACCCTGGCCACGACCGACTCGATCGGCACGACGACTCTGGCGGGTAGTTCACTCGCCAGCATCACATCGTCGATCGCCAATGTGTCCACTGCGCTTTCGAAACTGGGAACCGGCTCCAAGTCGGTGTCGTCCCATCTGACCTTCGTGAACAAGCTTCAGGACGCGATCGATGCGGGTGTGGGGAACCTCGTTGATGCGGACCTCGCAAAGGAAAGCGCCAAGCTCACCGCGCTGCAGACCAAGCAGCAGCTGGGCGTCCAGGCTCTGACCATTGCGAACCAGTCGCCTCAATCGATCATGTCCCTGTTCCGGTAGTCGTCGCAGCGCCGGGCGGCCGACCCTTTGGGGGCCGCCCGGCGAGCTCTTTTGGACCAAGGCGCGTCGTCCAGACCGCCACGGGGCGCCCTGCCGCGCCCCCCTCCGGACCAGGCTCTTTCCGCGGCCCACGCGCCAGACGCCCCCGCCCCCTCATTGTAAAACCTGACCTATTCGCCCTGCGGCTCGCCTCCGCAGGCGCGCCGGCATGTGGTTTCGCGGCGTTGGCGGACTAGGAATCGATTGCCGAACCGCCAGGCAGAAGTTGCCGAGTCATTTTTGACGCCCGGCAAATTCTGCCGACGGGTCACCGGTGTTTCCAGAAAAATAACCACAATTCAAAGGGTTGCCGATTGGGTGTCCGGTCGGGCGGCTGGCCCGCGATTTGCATTGCTCTCCGCGAGGCAAAACGCCTCTGGCTGCCAAAATGGCGGCCAATGACCTGAGAAAAGGACAGATCGATGCCGAATAGCGTCAACACCAATGTCGGGGCCATGGTCGCCCTGCAGAACCTCAACTCCACCCAGTCCGACCTGATGACGGTCCAGAACCGCATCAACACCGGCAAGAAGGTGGCCTCGGCCAAGGACAACGGCGCCATCTGGGCCATCGCCCAGAACCAACGCTCCACCTCTGGCTCCCTGAACGCCGTCAAGGATTCCCTCCAGCGCAGCCAATCGACTGTCGACGTCGCCGTCGCCGGTGGTGAAGCCGTGTCGGACCTGCTGCTGCAGATGAAGGAAAAGGCCCTCGCCGCTTCCGACTCCAGCCTCGACGCTTCCTCGCGCACTGCGCTGAACGAAGACTTCAAGGCCCTGCGCGACCAAGTCGGCAAGGCGGTGACCAATGCGACCTTCAACGGTGTGAACATGATCAAGTCCGGCGGCAACACCATCGCCGCCCTGGCTGACGCCGACGGCACCTCCAAGCTGACCGTCAGCGCCCAAGACCTGTCCCTCGGCGGGGCGAACGTGACGGTCGCCGCGACCGACTCGATCGGCACCCAGACCATGGCGCAGAACATGATCGCCACGGTCGCCACCTCGATCGGCAACGTCTCCACGTCGCTGTCGCAACTCGGCACCGGCTCCAAGTCGCTGACCTCGCACCTGACCTTCGTGGGCAAGCTGCAAGACTCCATCGACGCCGGTGTCGGCAACCTGGTCGACGCCGACCTGGCCAAGGAAAGCGCCCGCCTCACCTCGCTGCAGACCAAGCAGCAGCTGGGCGTCCAGGCGCTCTCGATCGCCAACAGCTCGTCCTCCGGCCT
>NZ_CANCLE010000143.1 GCF_947378715.1 Phenylobacterium aquaticum | reverse complement strand
GCCGCCTCGATCACCTTGGCGGAGCGGACATTGTCGAGGGCCGCGGTCAGGCCGATCAGCCGGACGCCCAGCTCCTGGAACATCCAGCCAAAGGAATGGGCCGCGCCCTTGCCGCCATTGCCCTGCCCTTGCAGGTCGGCGCGGGTGGCGCCGGCCAGTTCGGCCGACGACCTGTCCGCCCAGACGCTGAACTTCGAATAGCCGGCGACCTCCCCTTGCGGATCGAGGCTGAGGATCAGCACCGCGTCTCCGGTCTCGCGCTGGCGGGCGGCCTGCGCGATCCAGGCCGTGACATTGGCCTCGGTGATCGGGCGCGGCAGGTCGTAGATCGGATCCGACACCCGGGGGTCGGCCAGCATGGCGGTGAGCGAGGCGGCGTGCTCGGGCCCGGCGATCACCCGACCGGGGCCCAGCGTCAGGGGATCGACCGTGCGGACGGCGAGGCGGATCGCGGCCTCTTCTTCCGGCGTGGTGGTCAGGACGGTTTTGGGCGGGGCGCTCATGATGCAGCCAAGGCCTCCAGGCGCGCGCCGGTCAGGCGGCGCACGGTCCATTCCGTCTGGGCCCCGGCCCCCAGGCTGTCATAGAAGGCGATCGAAGGCGCGTTCCAGTTCAGCACCGACCATTCCAGCCGGGCCAGGCCCTCGTCGCCACAGCGCTGGGCCAGGCGGCGCAGCAGGGCCTTGCCCGCCCCCAGGCCCCGGGCCTCCGGGACCACGAACAGGTCTTCCAGATAGATCCCGTGGCGGCCCAGGAAGGTCGAGTAGTTGTAGAACCAGATGGCGAAGCCCACCGGCGCGCCATCGGCCTCGGCTATGTCGCAGAACAGCCGCGGATTCGGCCCGAACAGGTGGCCGGCGATATCATCCTCGGTCGCCTCCACCTCGTGCAGCAGCTTCTCATAGTCGGCGAGCGCACGGATGAAGCCGTGGATCAGGGCGGTGTCGGCAGGGCCGGCGGGGCGGACGGTCACGGTCATGGATGGTATTGTCGCGGCCTCGCCGGAGAATCGCAACGCATGGCCGTCTCACCGGACTTCCTGGACATGGTGCTGGAGCTGCTGGAGCCGCTGGGCGGGGTGACCCACAGGCGGATGTTCGGCGGGGTCGGCCTGTCGCGCCACGAGCTGTTCTTCGCCCTGCTGGCCGAGGATGCGCTCTATCTGAAGATCGACGACATCAGCCGGCCGGACTTCGTCGCGGCCGGCTGCGAGGCTTTCCAGCCGTTCGGCGGCGACAAGGCCATGGGCTATTGGTCGGCGCCGCTTGAGGCCCTGGAAGACCCCGATGTCCTGGCTGAGTGGGCCCGCAAGGCGCTGGACGCCGCCGCGCGGGCCAAGATCAGGACGCCGAAGAAGCGGGGCTAGCCCACGCCCGTCGTCTCCGCCGAAAGCGCCCAGAGCCGCTCGGCGGCCTCCGGATCCAGCGCATGGTCCATGACGCCGATGAAGGGGTTGGCCGCGTCGAAGGCCGGGGCCTGGCCGCAGTTCTCCAGATAGAGCCCGCCGACGCCCTCCAGCTCCTCGCCCACCGCCGCCCAGACGCTGGTCGAGGCGCCCTGCTGCGGGGTCTTGAAGCCGTCGCGGACCTTACCGGCCTCGTCCATCCAGCCCATGGCGATCATCTCCTCGCGCGGCAGGTGGCGCTGCAGCGGGGTCATGATGCCGCCGGGCATGACGGCGTTGGCGGTGACGCCCAGCTCGGCGAAGCGGGCGTTGAAGCCGACCGCGAACAGAGCGTTGGCGGTCTTGGCCTGGCCGTAGGATTCCCACTTGTCATAGGCCCGCGTCCGATAGTGCGGGTCGTCGAAGTTCACCCCCGAGCGGCGGTGGCCGATGGAAGACAGGGAGACCAGACGCGCGGTGCGGCCAGCCTCCTCGCCGTTCATCAGCGCCCGCGCCAGACCGACCCCCAGCAGGAAGTGGCCGAAGTGGTTGGTGCCGATCTGCATCTCCAGATCATTGGCCGTGTAGCTGAGCGGACAGGCCATGACGCCGGCGTTGTTGACCAGGATGTGCAGGGGCGTCTCGCCCCAGGTGGTGACGAAGGCGGCGACCGAGGCCAGGTCGGAGAGATCGAGATTCCCGACCCGGACGCGCTCGGCGCCCACCGAGGCGTTGATGTCGGCCGCGGCGGCCTCGCCGGCCGCGCGGTTGCGCACGGCCAGGGTGACCTCGGCCCCGGCGCCGGCCAGCGCCCGGGCGGTCTCGATGCCGATGCCGGTGGCGCCGCCCGTGACGATGGCCGTCCGCCCCATCAGGTCATGGTCGGCCACGACGTCGGCAGCCGGCGTGAAGGCCCCGAAGGCCGAAGTGATCAGGCTCATGCTCAGCCCACCTTGGAGAAGTCAGGGGCGCGCTTTTCGGCGAAGGCGGCGAAGGCCTCCTTGGCTTCCGCCGACTTGAGCTGGGCGGAGAAGTGGACGCCCTCCTCGGCCATGCGCTGGGCCAGGCCCTCGGGATCGCGCATCAGGGCCTTGGTGGCGGCCACTGCGGCGCGGGGACGGCCGGCGACCGCCTCGGCGGCGGCGCGGGCCTTGGCGCGCAGTTCGGCGCGCGGCACGGCGGCATTGGCGATCCCCCAGGCCACGGCCTTCTGGGCGTCGACCGCCTCGCCCAGCACGAACATGGCGAAGGCCCGCGCATGTCCGATGCGGGACGGCAGGGTGATGGACGACGCCGCCTCCGGCACCAGGGCCAGGTTGACGAAGGGCGTGGTCAAGAGCGCGTCGTCCGACACATAGACCAGGTCGCAATGCAGCAGCATGGTCGTGCCGACGCCGACCGCGCGGCCATTGACGGCGGCGACCAGCGGGATCTTGGCGACAGCGAGGGCGGCCAGCAGCGGATTGCCCTCGCGGCGCGCGTCATTGGCGGCCGACTGGCCGGAATTCACGGCCGCGAAATCGGCCAGGTCGTTGCCGGCGGTGAACATGTCGCCCTCGGCCTGGATCAGGACGCAGCGGACGTCCTTGTCATGCTCGGCGCCCAGGATGCCGTCGGCCAGCGCCTGGTACATGGCCCGGGTCAGGGCGTTCTTCTTCTCCGGCCGGTTCATGGTCAGCGTCAGCACGCCATTGGATTTTTCGCTGAGTATGTGGTCGGTCATGGCGTCCTCCGATGAGCTCTTACGGCGTATACTTAAGCCTTGGCCTGATACCAGTCGACGCCGTTTTCGTCCGTTCTGCGCTCGGCCTGACCCCGGGCGATCAGACAGTTGAGGTGGGCGAGGCTCTCGCCGGTCGCCATCCCCAGCACCCACTGGTCGATCTTGCGGCGGAACAGGACGCTGAACACATCCACCGCCCGCTTGGGCTCGGCCAAGAGCTTGTGCAGCCGGGTCAGCCCCCGCTCGTGGCCGCCGATCAGGTGGTCGATACGGGCGTGCAGACCGTGGAACGGGTCGTTGTGGGCCGGCAGCACCAGGACGTCATCGGGCATGTTCGCCTTGATCCGGGCCAGGGAGGTCAACCAGTCGGTGAGCGGGTCTCCGGCCGGCTCAGTCGGGAACACCGAGACATTGGAGGAGATCTTCGGCAGCACCTGGTCGCCGGAGATGAACAGCTTCAGGTCCGGGCAGTGCAGGCAGGCATGTTCGGGCGAATGGCCAGAGCCGACCACCACCCGCCACATGTGGGCGCCGATCCGAACCTCGTCGCCGTCGCTCAGCCGATGGAAGCTGTCGGGCAGGGCGTGCAGTCCCTTGCCGAAGCCGCCGAAGCGGGCCCGGTAGTTCTCCAGCGCCTCGTCCTCCCAGCCTGCGGCCTTGTAGAAGGCCAGCGCGTCCTCGGGCGCCTCGCGACCGGTGTCGGCCGCCAGATTGTGGCACATCAGGAATTCGAGCCGGGTGATCCACAGGCGGCAGTCATATTTGCGGGTCAGCCAGCCGGCCATGCCGATGTGGTCGGGGTGCATGTGGGTGACGAACACCCGGGTGACCTTGAGATTGGCGAGCGGGCCGGCAAAGGCCTTGCGCCAGGCCTGCTGGGTCTCCGATCCGCCCATGCCGGTGTCGACGATGGCCCAGCCGCCCTCTTCCTCGATCGCCCAGACATTGATGAAGGCCAGCGAGCCGCCGAGCGGCATCCGTAGCCACTTCACACCGGGCGCGACATCCACGGCCTCGCCGGTCTTCGGGCCCTGCTCGAATGGGTAGACCAGTTTCGGTCTCGCCACCTCGGGTATGGTCTCTTCGAAACCGTCGCGCATGAAGTCCTCCCATTTTCCGAAACCGCATTCGGAAACCGAACCATGTTCGCCGCGAAGGCGGCGGGATCGAACCCCCCTTGCTTGGGTCTCGCCCTAGTTCAGCCCCTGTTCACGGCGAACTTGACCCATAGGGCATGCACGCGCTTATGTCCGCGCGAAGGAACCACCCAGGAGAGTTTTCCACCATGAGGCCCATCGGAATCGGGCTCGCGGCAGCCCTGCTCGTCGCGGCTCTAGTCCCGGCGGTCGTGATGTCCGCCCCCAAAGCGGCTCCGGCCGTGAGCGAGGCCGCCCGCAAGCAGGGCATGGCTGAAGCCCCCGCAGTCGCTCAGGCGGCCGGCATCACCTGCCAGGTCACCGACGCGCGCTTCGTCGGCAAGGCGACAGACGCCAAGACCAAGATCGCCACCAGCTATTATGAAGTCGACTGCGACCAGGGCCTGGGCTTCGTGCTGTCCTCGGCCGCGGGCGCCAAGCCGACCGCCTTCACCTGCATCGAGGCCGACACGCCTCAGCCGGACGGCAAGCCCTCGGCCCTGCCCTGCGTCCTGCCGGGCAACGCCGATCCGAAGGCGGATCTCGCGCCCCTGCTGGCAAAGGCCGGGGTGCAATGCACCCCCGAGGCCGCCCGCGGCATCGGCCAAAGCCCCAGCAACACCTTCCTGGAAGTCGCCTGTTCTGGCGGCTCCGGCTATGTGCTGCAGGCCGCCTCGCCCGCCGTGGTGACCGGCAATGTGGTGGCCTCCGACTGCCTGCTGTTCGACGGCTCCGATGGCAACATCAAGTGCGTCCTGAAGGACAAGGCCTCGCGCCTGGCCGTGGTCGACACCTATGTCACGGCCGCCAACAACGGCTGCGTGGTCAAGGATCGTCGCTTCATCGGCATGTCGCAGGCGGGTTCGAGCTTCTATGAATCGGCGTGCGCCGACGGCAAGGGCTACATCTACAAGGTCGAGAAGGCCCAGCTGGTCCAGACCTATCCTTGCGAGAAGGCCTCCGGCATCCTCGGCGGCTGCACCCTGACCGACGCCCGTGAAGCCGAGACCGCCCAGGCCGGCCTCTACACCAAGCTCGCCAAGAGCGCCGGCTTCGACTGCCAGGTCTCCAAGTACGCCCCGTTCCCCGGCCCGCCCGGCAAGGACGTGGTCGAGATGGCCTGCACGAACCGTCCCGACGGCGGCGTCGGTGTGTTCGGCGGCCCGGCCGACAAGCCGGTGGTCTATGACTGCGGCCGCGCCCCGATCGCGGGTTATCGCTGCAGCTTCACCAAGCCCGCCGACGCGATCGGCGTGTTCACGGCGGACCTGAAGAAGCTCGGCAAGCCCGACTGCACGGTCTCCGCGACCCGCGTGATCGGCAAGACGGCCAAGGGCACCACCTATGTGGAAACCGCCTGCGCCGACGGCCTGAAGGGCTATGTGCTGGAATACACCGCCGACCCGCTCAACGCGGTGGGCGTGGTGGGCTGCGCCTTCACCAAGGACTGCAAGCTGCCCGGCAACGTCTGATCCCAGACGGACCTGAAATGAAGAAGGCCCGCGGAGCGATCCGCGGGCCTTTTTTTATCCTCCCCCGAAGGCGGGGCAGGCGCCTCAGATCGCGGCTTCGATGAACTTCGGGCCGGGCTGAGTCATCGCGTCGGCGAAGGCGGCCTCGAACTGTTCGGCGGTCTCGCAGCGCACGGCCGAGACACCCATGGCCTTGGCCATCGACACCCAGTCGATGCGCGGATCGCCGAGATCCAGCAGCTTGCTGGCCGAGGGTCCGGCATTGCCGGCGCCGGTGCGGCCCATCTCGATATTGAGGATGCGATAGCTGTGGTTGGCGAAGACCACGACGGTGACGTCGAGGTTCTCCCGCGCCATCGTCCAGAGACTCTGGATCGTGTACATGGCCGAGCCGTCGCCGGAGAGCGCCACCACCTTGCGGTCGGGCTTGGCCACCGCCGCCCCGATGGCCAGCGGCAGGCCGATGCCGATGGCCCCGCCGGTCAGGGCCAGCACCTCGTGCGGGACTGTCGTCATGCAAGGCACGGCGACCCCGCCGCCGGAGGTCACGGCGTCATCGCAGATGATCGCGCCCTCGGGCAGGTGGCGGGCGATGGACAGGCCGCAGGCCTGGGGGCTCAGGCCGCCGGTCGGGGCCGCATCCGGACGCTTCAGGGGCTGGACCGGACCGGCTGCGGGCGCGCCGAGCGCGTCCGCCAGCGCCGCGAGGGCCGCCACGCTGTCAGTCTTGCGATCGGCCAGGGTCAGGGTCTCGCAGCCTTCGGGAACCAGGACCGAGGGCCGGTCCGGATAGGCGAAGAAGGCCACCGGCATGGCGGTGCCCACATAGACCATCAGGTCTACGCCCTCGAGATCGGCCAGCGCCGCCTCGCCGAAATACTGCATGCGGGCCGGGGCGAAGACGCCCGCGCCGCGCGGTTGGCGGGCGACGAAGGTGTCGACCAGGACCCGCACCCCGGCCGACTGGAGGCGCGAGGCGAGCGCGATCGACGGCGCGAGGCAGGCCTGGCCGCCCAGCAGCAGCACCGGCTTCTTCGCCGCCCGGATCGCCTTGGCGACGGCCTCGACCGTCTCGTTGACGGGGGCTTCACGGGCCGGGCGACGGGCGGCGACGGTCTCGACCTTGGTCTCGGTCCAGGCGGCGTCGGCCGGCAGGATCAGGCTGACCGGGCCGCCGGGCGGGCCATAGCTGGCGGTGATCGCCTCGGCGGCGATGGCGGCGACGTCCTGCGCGCGGTCGGCCGACTTCACCCACAGCGAATTGGGGCCGACGATGGTCGGGATGTCAGAGTTGAGCGGGGCGTCGTACTGGCGGTGATAGGTGGCGTGGTCGCCGACCACATTGACCAGCGGCGTAAAGGCGCGCCGCGCATTGTGCAGATTGGCCAGGCCGTTGCCGTAGCCAGGACCCAGGTGCAGCAGGGTGCAGGCCGGGACGTCGGCCATGCGGCCATAGCCATCCGCCGCCCCGGTCGCGACCCCCTCGAACAGGCAGAGCACCGGACGCATCTTCGGCTGGCGGTCCAGGGCCGAGACGAACTGCATCTCGCTGGTGCCGGGATTGGCGAAACAGGCGGTGACCCCATTGGCCACCAGGGTTTCGATCAGGGCGTCGGCGCCGTTCATGGGGTCCTCCCGGGACTCGTTGGTCGTGTCACGTCTCCTTGCGGCAGGGGCCGGCGGGGCGCAACCAGGATGGAGGCTCAGATGCGCCGGTCGAGGCCTTCCCAGAACGGTTCGCGCAGCTTGCGTTTGAAGATCTTGCCGGAATCCTCGCGCGGCAGTTCGGCGTGGAAGTCGACCCGCTTGGGCACCTTGTAGCCGGCCATCTGCCCGCGCAGATAGGCCCGGACCTCCGCCTCGGTGAGCGTCGCCCCCGGCATGGGCTGGACCACGGCGCAGACCGCCTCGCCGAACTCCTCGTCGGGAATGCCGAACACGCCGCAGTCGGCGACGCCCGGCATCTTGTGCAGCTCGGCCTCGATCTCGGCGGGATAGATATTGGCCCCGCCGGAGATGATCATGTCCTTGGCCCGGTCGCACAGATAGAGGAACCCGTCGGCGTCGAGATAGCCGATGTCGCCGGGCGCGATCAGACCGGCCTTCTCGGAGGCGGCGCGCTTGGCGTCGTCGCCATGATAGGTGAAGTCGGCGATGCCGGCGGTCTTGGCCACCACCTCGCCGATCTCGCCGGCCGGCAGACTGTTTCCCTCGGCGTCGATCACCCGCACGTCGGCGCCGGGCATGGCCGTCCCCACCGTGCCCGGATGGGCCAGCCACTGTTCGGAGTTGCAGAACACCACGGCGCCGGTCTCGGTGGAGCCGTAGTACTCATTGATCACCGGCCCCCACCACTCGATCATCGCCCGCTTGATCGGCGCCGGGCATGGGGCGGCGGCGTGGACCACGAACTTCAGGCTGGAGAGATCGTATTTCGCCTTCACCGCGTCCGGCAGCCGCAGCAGCCGGTTGAACATGATCGGGACCATGTGGATGTGGGCGACGCGGTAGCGCTCGATCAGGGCCAGCAGCTCCTCCGGATCGAAGCGCGCCTCCAGGATCACCTTGGCGCCCAGCCGGGCCGAGAAGGCGCCATAGGCGTTGGGGGCCGAATGATACATCGGGCCGGTGATCACCGTGACGATCTCGCCCGGGCGATCCAGCCAATCGGCGAAGCCAAACGCCTGGGCCAGCGCCCGGGCCGAGACGGCGGCCTGCTCCGGGCTGGGCTGGCGCCGTCGCACGCCCTTCGGATGGCCCGTGGTGCCGGAGGTGTAGATGATGGTGCCGGGCCCGTCGGCGACCGGCTGGTCATAGGGCGCGAAACCCTCGAGCCAGGTCGCCCAGTCGATCATGCCGGCCGGAACCGGCGCGGGGTCTATGCCATAGGCCTGGGCGATCTCCGGCGGGGTGGCGACCACCAGCACCGGCACGCCAGGCGGCAGGGCCGCGCGGACGCCCTCGATCAGATCGGCATGGATGATGATCGCCCGCGCCCCGGAATTCTCGAACAGATAGCGGGCCTCGGCCTCGGCATAGTGCCAGTTCACCGGGGTGGGATAGGCGCCCAGCAGCCCGGCCGCGAAGGTGGCCTCAATGAACGGCAGGTCGTTGCGCAGATAGATGGCGATCAGGTCGCCGGCCTTGACCCCCAGCGAGGCGAGCCCGGTCGCGGCGCGGGACGCCCGCGCGCCCAGCGCCTCAGAGGACAGACTGCGCTCGCCGCTGATGATCTCGCCCATGCCGATGTTCCTCCCGCCAGCTCATCGGCCGGCCTGGAGACACGCTAGCGCGCGCGGGCCGTGCGGCAAGCCTGACGTAGCGTAGGCTGGCCGAGACGGCTGCGGCTTAGGACAGGGCGATGACGTCGGGGTCGGGCGGGGTGGCGAACAGCCGTTCCACGTCGGCGGCGCGCAGGGACCGGGCCAGCGCCTGGGCGATATAGCCCTTGTCGGTGATCTCGCCCGCATTGGCGTCCGGCGGGGTGGCGAGCACCAGGGCCCGGGCGACCCGGCCGCCAGACCCCTTGGCCTTGGCGTTCAGCCTCTCGATCCCCGTCCGCACGGCCGCCGCGATCTCGTCCGCCCCATGGCCGGGCTTGGGATAGAACAGGAGGCCCAGCGTCTCGCGGCCCTCGCCGCAGACCACCGCGTCGGTGACCGCATCGCCCACCGCCCCGACCGCCTGGATGCGCAGCTCGCCGACGCTGACGAAGGTGCCGCTGGCCAGCTTGAAGTTCTCCGACAGCCGGCCGTCGAAGGCCAGGCCCTGGGCCGGGTCCGCCGCATCTATGAAGCGGGCGGCGTCGCCCAGCTTGTAGAAGCCGTCCTCGTCAAAGCTGTCGGCCGAGACCTGGGGCAGGCCCAGATAGCCGGACGTGACCTGCGGGCCCTTGACCCGGAACTCCAGCTTGTCGCCGGCCGGCGCCAGCTTCACCGCCGTGCCCGGCAGAGGCAGGCCCATCAGGCCCATGCGGTCGTTGGTCCAGTGGACATTGGCCGCCGTCGGCCCGGTCTCGGTGGCGCCATAGCCGCTGGCGAAGCTGATCTTTTCGCCGACGGTGCGCAGGGCCACGGCCTGGATGCGGTCGCAGATGTCCTGGCCCAGATTGGCGCCGCCGTACTGCATGACTCGGACGCGAGCGAAGAACTTCCGCGCCAGATCCTCGTCGCGCTCCAGCTCTCCGGCGAACAGCATCCAGCCGGCCGGGACCATGTTGTGATAGGTCGGCGAGATCTCCTTCAGATTGCGCACGGTCTCGGCGAAGCGCCCGGCCACCGGCTGGCCGGCGTCGATATAGACCGTGCCGCCGCGATGGGCGGCCATGTGCAGGATCGCATTGGCCCCCAGGCTGTGGCTCCAGGGCGCGGCGTTGACGATCACCGGCGGGTCCGGGTCGTCGAAACAGGCGGCGACCTGGGCGGCGTTGGTGGCGATGTTGCGGTGGCGGCAGATCACCGCCTTGGGCCGGCCGGTGGAGCCGGAGGTCAGCAGATATTTGGCGGTGTCGTCCGGGTCGGCGCTGGCGGCGACGGGGGCAGACCTCAGCAGATCAGCGAAAGCCACATCTCCGGGTCTCGCATTGGCGGCGGCGACCACCGGCAGACCGGCCAGGAACGGCGCGGCCAGGGCCTCGCCGAACAGAGC
>NZ_CANCLE010000142.1 GCF_947378715.1 Phenylobacterium aquaticum | reverse complement strand
CGACATCTGGTCGGCATGGCCCATGAAGGCGCCCATGCCGTAGATCCAGCGTCCCGTCGCCGTCTGGTGGCCGTCGAAATAGCTGCTGCGGCTGCGCCGGGTGCCGTCGGCCAGACGCGGGAAGAACTCGTCGTTCAGCCGATCGACGTCGGCGTCGGACAGATGCTCATAGCGGCGCACCAGCTCCTGGCCGGCGGCGGCCTGCAGGCTGCTGAGCTTGTTGAAGCGACGGTCGATATTGGAACTGCGTTCGCGGACATAGTCCGACAGGAAGTCGATCTGCCGTGTGGTCAGGTTCTGTTGGAAGACAAAGAAGGCTCCGGCCGCGCCAAGAATGGTCACGACCGCAGACATCAGGCCGACGCTGATCAGGAATCTGCGAGACAATGATCGCATGGCGACGGCCGCGGGCCCCTTAGTGGACCTTCAATCTAGGAGCGTAGTTATTGCGGTGGAGTTTACGTTTCCATCCTGGGGCGCTCTCAGGCCGTTGTTTCGCCCCAATTCAACGCCTAGGCCGCTCGCCGGCTCTGCGCTAAGTCGGGCCCATGTCGCCCAAGGAAATCCTCGTGGACGCCCGTGGCCACCACTGTCCGGTGCCGACCCTGCGCCTGCGTCGCGCCCTCGAAGGCGCCCCGGCCGGAACAGCGGTGCGATTGCTTGCCGATGACCCCATGGCGCGAATCGATGTGCCGCACTTCGCGACGGGCGCCGGGTTCGAGATCCTGGATCGCTCCGAGGCCGATGGGGTGTTGAACTTCCTGGTCGGGCGGAAGGTCTAGACGCCGACCCGGCCGCGGGCGTCTTCCTCGACCGCCAGCTCGATCTCGGTGGCCAGGGCGCCGCCAAAGAACACCGCGTTCACGTTCCAGGACAGCCAGATCAGGAACACCACCACGGCGGCGACGGAGCCGTAGGTGGCGCCCAGATGAGCGATCTGCTCGACATAGAAGGCGCTGGCCCAGGACATGAACATGCTGAGCACGGCCGCTGAGCCGCCGCCGACGATGGACGCCGACCAGGCGACGGGCTTCGACGACATGGCGAACCGGTAGATGAGGCTCATGGCCAGGGTGATGCCGAAGCTCGCCCAGGTCCATTCGCTGTAGAGCCAGGGCACGCCCTGCAGCGGCTTGAGGTCGAACGCCGCCGCGATGAAGCGGAGATAGAGGAAGGCCACCGAGAGGAAGCCCAGCAGGAAGAAGGCCGCGATCAGCACGACCAGGGCCATGAGATTGAAGCCGACGAACCCGCGAGGCGCTTCCTCGTCATGGATGAAGGACAGGCCGGCCAGCAGCGCCTTGAAGCCCCTGTGCGCCGCATAGCCGCCGATCACCAGGGCGACGCCGGACTGGGCCGAGACCGCCCGCAAGGGCGCATGCGCCAGCCGCCCCAGCTCCTCCTGGAACAGGCTGCGCGCGCCGGCCGGCATGAGGCGCGACATGACCTCGGCCTGGTGGGCCGCCGCGCCGGGATCTGACAGCAGGCTGTAGACCCCGACCAGGATCGCCAGACCGGGGAACACGGCCAGCATGATGAAGAAGGAGACGCCGCCGACATAGAGCATGACGTCGCGGCCCCACAGCCGGGTCAGGGCCTTGCCCAATATGGACAGCCCCAGCCTCAGCCAGTGCACGGGATCCCAATTCACCGCGCGCAGGCGCTGCAAGCTCGTCCGAAGCGACATGGCGCGGACGTTGATGAAGCCTGACCGGGAAGGCAAGGCGAAAGGTTCCGGGGCCTGATACGGGAAACGGCGCGTCACCGAGGGGGTGACGCGCCGTCGATGGGCGTGTCTCGCCATCTGGTTGGCCGCCGCTCGAGGGACGGGAGATTGCGATGACCAACCTGGGGACAGATTGAGACCTGGGGGCTGAACCCCGGCTGAACGGGCGTGGCGCCTGGGGTTCAGGCCGGCGCCACCCTGCTCGACACTTTCCATGCCGGCCGCCTCAGGCTATCGGAAAGCCACATAGCCGATCCGTCCGCGCGCCGATGCGCGACGCCATCAGCCAGGGACCCCA
Source organism: Phenylobacterium aquaticum (assembly GCF_947378715.1). GTDB lineage: Bacteria > Pseudomonadota > Alphaproteobacteria > Caulobacterales > Caulobacteraceae > Phenylobacterium > Phenylobacterium aquaticum_A. The sequence goes on along the minus strand of NZ_CANCLE010000142.1, from coordinate 8,347 downwards.
CCATGAAGCCTCTGATCTGCCTTTCCGCCACCGCCGCGTTGCTCCTCGCCGCCTGCGGGCCGAGCGCCAGCACCCAGGCCCCGGCCAAGTCCTCGGGCGGCGGCGGTGGTCGTCAGGAAGTCTGGGCGGCCGGATCCTCAACGGTCTTCCCCTTTGCGACCCGGGTGGCCGAGAACGTCGCCCGCACGGGCGGCGGCCGTCCGGCCAAGGTCGAGTCACTGGGCACGGGCGGCGGCTTCAAGCTGTTCTGCGGCGGCCCCGGCTCGGCCTATCCCGACATCGCCGACGCCTCGCGCCCGATCAAGAAGTCCGAGTTCGACAAGTGCGTCGCCAACGGCGTGACCGATATCGTCGAGATCAAGATCGGCTATGACGGCATCGTCATCGCCAACGCCAAGGGCGGCCCGGCCTACGATTTCAAACTGGAGCAGATCTATCGCGGCCTCGCCGCCCAGCTGCCGGCTGGAACCGGCTTCGCCAAGAACGGCGCCAAGACCTGGAACCAGGTCGATCCTGCCCTGCCCGGGGATCCGATCCTCGTCTATGGCCCGCCCCCCACCTCCGGCACCCGCGACGCCTTCCTGGAACTGGCTCTTGAAAAGGGCGCCCGCAAGCTGCCCGCGATGGAAGCGCTGCACGCCGCCAAGGAGGAAGAGTTCAAGGCCAAGTCCCACACCCTTCGCAGCGAAGGTGTCTGGATCGACGCGGGCGAGAACGACAACGCCATCGTCCAGACCCTGGAGAAGACCCCCCATTCGCTGGGCGTGTTCGGCTACTCGTTCCTGGACAACAACATGGACAAGGTGAAGGCCGCCAAGGTCGAGGGCGTGTCACCGACCTTCGCCACCATCTCCAGCGGCGCCTACCCGCTGTCGCGGTCGCTCTACATCTATGTGAAGAAGGCCAATATCGGCGTGACCCCGGGCCTGCGGGAGTTCGTGGCGGCCTTCGTGTCCGACGGCGCGACCGGCAAGGGCGGCTATCTGCAGGACCGCGGCCTGATCCCCCTGCCGGCAGCGGATCACGCGGCTCAGAAGGACGTGGCCAAGACCCTGCCGATTATCGCCGCGCCGAAGTCCTAGGTCTTAAGGCCGTCCCGGGCGGTGAACCCGGGACGGCGAAGGGTCAGCCGTTCAGGGCGCCGGCGGTCTTCAGGGCCTCGATGGCGTCGGGGCTGAAGCCCCAGTCGCTCAGGGCTTCGCGGTCGTGAGCGCCGATGGCCGGCGGCGGCCCCTGGATCGCGCCGGGGGTCTCGGAGAAGCGCGGCGCGGGCGCAGGCTGGACCACCCCGCCGAGCTCCACGAAGGTCTGGCGCGCCACGTTGTGCTTGTGCTTGGGCGCCTCGTCGAGGTCCAGCACCGGCGCGAAGCAGACGTCGGTGGCGTCCATGATCTCGCACCATTCGGCCTGGCTCTTCTTGCCGATCACCTCAGCCAGCTTGGCGCGCAGACTATCCCACTCGCCGCGGCTCATCTGCGCTGCGAAGGCCGGGTCGGTGATCCCGGTCTTTTCCAGCAGCAGCGCGTAGAACTGCGGCTCGATCGAGCCGATCGAGATCCATTTACCGTCGGCGCACTGATAGGTGTCGTAGAAGTGCGCCCCGCCGTCGAGCAGGTTGCTCCGGCGCTCGTTGCTCCAGCCGCCGCCGGCCTTGAAGCCGTAGAACATGGCCATCAGCGAGGCCGCGCCGTCGCTCATGGCGCAATCGATCACCTGACCCTTGCCGGTTTCGCGCGCGCTGATGATCCCGGCCATCAGGCCGAAGGCCAGATAGAGGGCGCCGCCGCCGAAATCGCCGACCAGGTTCAGCGGCGGGATCGGCTTGTCCTTCGTGCCAATGGCGTTCAGGGCGCCGGTGATGGCGATGTAGTTCATGTCGTGGCCAGCGGCGTTGGCGTAGGGACCGAACTGGCCCCAGCCGGTCATGCGGCCATAGACCAGCTTCGGATTGCGCTTCAGGGCCACGTCCGGGCCGAGGCCAAGGCGCTCCATGACGCCAGGACGGAAGCCTTCGAACACCGCGTCGGCGGATTCCAGCAGCTTCAGGCAGGTCTCGATGGCGGCGGGATTCTTCAGGTCGAGACCGATCGAGCGACGGCCGCGGGCGGTGATGTCGGCCGGCGAGGCGCGGCCCTGGCCCTTGCGGTCGATGCGGACGACGTCGGCGCCCAGGTCGGACAGCAGCATGCCGCAGAACGGGCCGGGCCCGATGCCTGCGAATTCGACGATCTTCAGGCCGGTCAGCGGTCCTTGGCGCATATCTCACTCCCTGGGTTTGGCGACGATCTAGCCCCGATGACGTGCGGTCAGCCAAGCCTTGCGTCTTGACCGGCCTGGGCGTCCTCTCTTCGGAGAAGAGCACGGACCGGGAGGGCATGATGCCGACACGCCTGAGCTATGTGATCAAGTACGTGGCCGACATGGACAAGGCCGTCGCCTTCTATCGCGACAGCCTGGACCTGCCGCTCAAGTTCGCTTCGCCGGGCTGGAGCGAGTTCCTGACCGGGGAGACGACGCTGGCCCTGCATATCGCCTCTGATCGCAATCCCGCCGGATCGACCGAGGTGGGACTGAGCGTCGATGACCTCGCAGCCTTCCACGCCGAGAAGACCGCCGCGGGCGTGGTGTTTCCGGAACCGCCGCGCCGGGAGCATGGGGTCAGCCTCGCCAGCCTGCTGGACAGCGAGGGCGCCCGGGTCGGCGTCAGCGGCTAGCCGCCGCCCGGCAGGGACTGTCCGTCGTCGATGGTGAACAGCGCGCCGGAGATGGCGCGGGCGGCCGGGCCGGCCAGCATCAGCAGCGGGGCGTCGAGGTCGGTGGGTTCCATCAGCCGCCGGCGCGGGAAGCCCTTCATCTGCTTCTGACCGCCCTCCTCCTTGAACCAGTCGGAATTGATGTCGGTCTCGATGTAGCCGGGGCAGATGGCGTTGACCGCGATCCCGCGTCGCGACCATTCCCGCGCCAGACCCTTGGTCATCATCGCCGCCGCCGCCTTCGAGGCGGTGTAGGCCGACAGCCCCGGCAGGACGGTGAAGCTGGCGATCGAGGCGATGTTTATGATCCGCGCCTGGCCCGCCGCAGCGGTTCCATTGGCGATCATCAGCCTGGCCGCCGCCTGGGCGGCGAAGAACACCCCGCGCACATTGACGTCGAAGGTGCGGTCCCAGTCCTCGATCGACAGGTCGAGGGCCAGGCCTTCGCCGCCGACCCCGGCATTGTTGACCAGGATGGAAATGGGCCCGAGCGCGGTCTCGATCTCGTCGAAGGCCGGGGCGATGGCGTGAGCGTCCGCGACATCCAGACGCAGAGCCATGGCGCGTCCGCCCTCGGCGGCGATTTCGCCCGCGAGGGTCTCGACCAGCTCCAGGCGGCGCGCCGTGACCGCCACCGTTGCCCCCGCACGGGCCAGGACCCGGGCGAAGTGCGCGCCAAGCCCGCCCGAGGCGCCCGTGATCACGGCCGTCTGACCCGTCAGAATCTTTTCCATCCCCAACTCCCTGTTGCGAGGGCAAGGCTTCCCTCGCGCCCGCGTGCGGCTCTGTATATCCTGGCCGGATCGCGATTCCGCCCCCAGGCTCGGGTCGCAGGGTCTAGTCGAGTCAAGGGTTGCAGGGAATGGCCACCGGCGTCCATGCGCGAGTTCTGATTGTGGCGCGTGACGATGCCCTGGCGGGTCCCCTCGCCGAGGGGCTGGATCGTCTCGGCTGGCGCACGGTGACGGCGCGCGGCCCCTATGCGGCCATCGCCGCCCTGGGCGACCTGGCCGTCGAAGCCGCCATCATCGACCTGAAGAGCAGCGGTCATGAGGCCCTGACCCTGGCGCGGCGTCTGCGGGCGGCCTGCGCGCCGCGACGTCTGCCGGTCATCGCCATTGGCGACCCCGATCCGGAGCTCGACGCCTATGGCTTCGACCTGACCCTGGCCCCGCCGGTGCATCCGGCCCAGCTGGTGCTGCGGCTGGAGACCCTGGTGCGGATGGCCGTGGCCGAGGAGGAGTTCGAGCTGCGGCTGGAGACCTTCGCCGAACGTGGCCGCCGTCTCGACATGCCGGAGCCGGACTCGAGCCCTTTCCACGTCCTGGCCATTGGCGAGCCCGCCCCGCAATTCCTGGCCCTGTCCAACGCCCTGACCCGGTCCGGGGCGGAGGTCGTCGGCGCCTTCACGGCCTATACGGCCTTCGACTACCTGCATGAGCGGCCGTTCGACGCCGTGGTGCTGTGGGCCGGGGACAACAGCCAGGAGGCCTTGTCGATCGCCGCCGGTATGCGCCGCAACACCCGGCTCTATCACACGCCCGCCCTGCTCTACATGCGCCAGGAAAGCTATGTGACCATGTCGGAGGCCTATCACAGGGGCATATCCGACGTGGCCTCGCCTGAGACGCCCGAGGTCGAGACGGCCAAGCGGGTGATCGAACTGGCGCGCTGCCATCGCCGCCAGACCTCGATCCGCCGCGCCCTGGAGCGGGCCCGCAGCTCCGGCCTGATGGACGCGGCCACCGGTCTCTTCACCCGCGACCTGTTCGCCAGTCACCTCGGCCGCCTCGCCCAGGCGTCGCGCAAGCGCAACCGGCCGCTGTCGGTCTGCGTGCTGAAGGTCGCGGAGCGGCCAGAGGTCACCCAGGCGCGCAAGTCCGGCTGGCTGGACCGCGCCATTCCCCAGATCGGCTCGATGGTCAGCCGCCTGGTCCGGGTCGAGGACACCGCCGCCCGCCTGGGCCCTGAGGTCTTCGCCCTGGCCCTGCCGGCCACGCCCCAGGCCTCGGCCCGCGCGGCCGGCGAGCGGATCGCCGCCGTCATCGGCTGCACCGCCTTCGAGAACGGCGACGGCAAGCCGCCCTTCGTGGTCGAGTTCGATATCGGGGTCGCCGAGGTCGGCAGCGCCGAAGGGGTCGGCAAGGCCCTTGAACAGGCCGCCGCCCGCGCCGCCCAGCAGCACGCGAGCTGACCTCGTCGGCAGGAGCCTGAATGTCGAACCCTTCGCTTCCCGGCGGCCTCGGCGCCCTGCCCTACGTCCTGCCAATCGCCATACTGGCCCTTGTGCTGTTCCGCAGCGCCCGGCCCCGCATCCTGGTGATCGAGCGACTGTGGGTTGCGCCGGCCCTGATCATGACCGCGGCCAGCCTGCTGATCTTCGCCCAGGGGGCCATGTCGCTGACGGGACTGCTATTGCAAATCGTCGCCGTGCTTGTCGGCGCGGGCCTTGGCTGGTGGCGGGGCCGCCTCACCCATCTGGAAATCGATCCCAAAACCCACACCCTGACCTCAAAGGTCTCGCCCGTGGGCCTGGCGCTGCTGGGCGCCGTGTTCCTGACGCGACTCGGATTGCGCGCTGTTGCGATGAGCCATCCGGCCGTGTTTCACGCCTCGGTCGGCGAGCTGACCGACGCCATGCTGCTGCTGGCCGTCGGCCTGGTCTGCGCCCAGCGCCTGGAGGTCTGGATCCGCGCCCGCCAGATGCTGGCGGATGCGCGCGGCTGCTGACGCTCGCCGGCTATTCTTTACCGAGCGCCTTGTCGACGAACTTGGTGGCCTCGGAGAGCGCGCGCATTTGCGGCCCCATCGCCTGGATGCATTGTTCGGCCGCCCTGCCGATGCCCTCGTCGGTCAACGGCGGCGCAGACGCCTGAAGCAGCGAACCGAGATCCTGGCCGCCGGTCTCGAGCGACAGCCGGCCAGCGTAGTACATGGCGATGGCCCCGACCTGGGCTTCCTCGGTTTTGTCGGTGGCCTTGTCCGCCAGGGCCGAATAAGCGACGACGCACTTCGCGTCATCGGCGGGCGCCGCCAGGGCGGGCGCCGCGCTCAGGCACAGGACCGCAGTAGCTGCGGCGATTTTCCAGCATTCCATGCAGATCTCCCCCCGAATATAGGGGCCATCTTGATGCGAGCCTTCGCCATCCGTCCAGCAAGCGCCCGTTTCGGTTGCCGTTTGACGTCCTACCCGGAGATCGCCCGGGTCAGGCCGCCGCCAGCCGCGACAGTTCGGCCAACACCCGTTCCGCCGCGCCGAGCCGCTGCTCCGGGGTCTCCCACTCGCCCTTCACCACCACCTTGTTGTCGGGGCGGATGCGCCAGGCGACCTGGTTCTTCTGGACGAACTGGACGAGGGCCAGCGGGTTCTTGAACTCGTCATTGCGGAAGCTGACGACCGCGCCCTTGGGACCGACGTCGATCTTGGAGACATTGGCCTCGCGGCACAGCCCCTTGATCGCCACCACCTTGAGCAGCTGGCCAGCCTCCGGCGGCAAGGGCCCGAAGCGGTCGATGAGCTCGGCCGCCAGGGCTTCCCGTTCCCCCGATTTCTCGGCGTCGGAGAGCCGGCGATAGAGCGCCAGCCGGACATTGAGGTCCGGGACATAGGCCTCGGGGATCAGCACGGCGGCGCCGGTATTGATCTGTGGCGACCAGCCCCGGTCGCCGGTGGCGGCTTCCTTGCCGGCCGACAGCTTCAGCTCGGCGACCGCGTCTTCCAGCATCTGCTGATAGAGCTCGACCCCGATCTCGCGGATATGGCCGGATTGCTCGTCGCCCAGCAAATTGCCGCCGCCGCGCTGGTCCAGGTCGTGGCTGGCCAGCTGGAAGCCGGCGCCCAGGCTGTCGAGGGATTGCAGGACCTTGAGCCGCCGTTCGGCCGACAGTGTGATCGGCTTCTCGGAGGGCGTGGTCATATAGGCATAGGCCCGCGCCTTGGCCCGGCCGACCCGGCCGCGCAATTGGTAGAGCTGGGCCAGGCCGAACATGTCGGCGCGGTGGATGACCAGGGTGTTGGCGGTCGGAATGTCCAGCCCGCTCTCCACGATCGTGGTCGAGAGCAGCACGTCGTACTGGCCATCATAGAAGGCGGTCATCACCTCCTCGATCTGGGTCGGGGCCATCTGGCCGTGACCGACCACGAAACGGACCTCCGGGACCTGCTCGCGCAGGAAGCGCTCCAACTCGGCCAGGTCGGAGATGCGCGGGGCGACGTAATAGGCCTGGCCGCCGCGATACTTCTCGCGCAGCAGGGCCTCGCGGATCACCACAGGATCGAAGGGGGTGATGTAGGTGCGCACCGCCAGGCGATCGACCGGCGGGGTGGCGATGATCGACATCTCGCGGATGCCCGACAGCGCCATCTGCAGGGTGCGCGGGATGGGCGTGGCGGTGAGGGTCAGCATGTGCACGTCGGCGCGAAGCTCCTTGAGCTTCTCCTTGTGCTTGACCCCGAAGTGCTGCTCCTCGTCGACGATCACCAGGCCCAGGTCCTTGAACCCGACCTGCTTGGACAAGACCGCGTGGGTGCCGACCACCACCTCGATCTCGCCGCGGTTCAGACCCTCGCGAGTCTCGGCGGCCTCCTTGGCGGGGACGAGGCGCGACAGGCGGCGCACCTTGATCGGCCAGCCCTGGAAGCGGTCGGTGAAGGTCTTGTAGTGCTGGCGGGCCAGCAGCGTCGTCGGCGCCACGATAGCCACCTGCTGGCCGGTCATGGCCACAACGAAGGCGGCGCGCAGGGCCACTTCGGTCTTGCCGAAGCCCACGTCGCCGCAGATCAGCCGGTCCATCGGCCGGCCGGCCGCCAGATCCTCGAGAATGTCGTGGATCGCCGCCAGCTGGTCTTCGGTTTCCTCGTAGGGGAAGCGGGCGCAGAACTCGTCGAACACCCCGTGCGGCGGCTCGACCGGATCGGTGGATTTCAACGCGCGCTCGGCGGCGATGCGGATCAGGCCCTCGGCCATCTCGCGCAGCCGCTCCTTGGCGCGGGCCTTGCGCGCCTGCCAGGCGGCGCCGCCCAGGCGGTCGAGCATGACCCCCTCGCCTTCGGCGCCATAGCGGGTCAGCAGGTCGATGTTCTCGACAGGCAGATAGAGCTTGGCCTCGCCGCCATATTGCAGCTCGAGGCAGTCGTGCGGCGCGCCCTGGACATCGAGGGTCTTCAGACCGTCATAGCGGCCGATGCCGTGGTCGATGTGGACGACGAGATCGCCGGGCGTCAGGGAGGAGGCTTCCGCCAGGAAGTTGGAGGCGCGGCGGCGTCGACGCGGCCGGGCCAGGCGGTCGCCCAGGATGTCGGTCTCGGAAATGACCGCCAGGGTCTCGGTCTCGAAGCCGGACTCCAGGGGCAGCACCACCCGCTGCGGCTTCCTCGGATCAGCGGCCTTGGCCGCGTCCCAATAGGGGGCGAAGGCGATATCCTTCAGCCCGTGGTCGTTGAGCATGACCCCCAGGCGTTCGGAGGAGCCCTCGGTCCAGGACGCGAACAGCACCCGTTTGCCGGCGCTCGCCAGTTTGCGGGCGTGGTCGGCGGTGGCCTCGAACAGATTGACCGAGTCCTGCTGGCGCTCGGCGACGAAGGCGCGGCCCTG
>NZ_CANCLE010000141.1 GCF_947378715.1 Phenylobacterium aquaticum | reverse complement strand
AGGAAACCCTGACATTGCTCAGCAAATACGGCTGGAGCGAACAACTCCAGCGCACATTCGAACCGTTCGCCGAGGCGGGCCTTGTTCCCGCCCGCGTCATCGTCCAGCAACGCAACCTCTATCGCCTCGTCGCCGAGACCGGCGAGATGGAGGGGCGCATCTCCGGCCACTTCCGCCATGAGGCGGCGGACGGCGGCTATCCCGTCACCGGCGACTGGGCGGCGGTGGAGATCAAGGGCGACGCCGCGGTGATCGCCCACATCCTGCCCCGCGCCACCGCCTTCACCCGCATGGCCGCCGGCCCCGCCAAGGAACAGCAGGTGGTGGCGGCCAACGTCGACATGGCCCTGCTGTCGGCCTCGCTCAACGCCGACCTCAACCTGCGGCGGCTGGAGCGCTACCTGGCCACCGCCTACGAGAGCGGCGCCCAGCCGGTGATCCTGCTCACCAAGGCCGACATCTGCCCCGACCCCGATCCGCTGATCCAGAGCGTGCAGCAGATTGCGCCCGGCGTGCCGGTCCTGGCGATCTCGGTCCGCACAGGCCAGGGGTTGGAGGCGCTCTCCGCCCTGCTCGCGCCGGGCAAGACCGCCGTCCTGCTGGGCTCTTCCGGCGTCGGCAAATCCACCCTGGTCAATGCGCTGGCCGGCGTCGAGAAGATGGTCACCCGGGACATCCGCGAGGCCGACGCCCATGGCCGCCACACCACCACCCATCGCGAACTGATCCTGCTGCCCTCCGGCGCCCTCATCCTCGACACGCCGGGGATGCGCGAGCTGGCGCTCTGGGACTCCGAAGCCGGGATCGCGGCGGCCTTCGCCGAGACCACGGCCCAGGTGGAGGACATCGGCCTGGGCTGCCGCTTCCGCGACTGCGCCCACGACAAGGAGCCCGGCTGCGCGGTTCAGGCGGCGCTCGCCAACGGCGCCCTGGACGCCGAGCGCTGGCGTAGCTTCCAGAAGCTGCAGAAGGAGGTCGCCCACACGATCCGCAAGGAGGACCCGATCGCCGCAGCGGCCGAGCGCAAACGCTGGGCGGCGATCAACAAGGCCGGCCGCCAGCGCACCCGCGACAAGCGCCAGATCGACGACTAGAGCATTTCCCGAAAAGTGTGACGCACTTTTCGGATCAAGACATGCTCTAACTTTTTGATTTAGCGCACTTCTTTTCCGGTTTGGCTGATTCAACCAAACCGGGAAGGGCTCTAGGCCAAACGAAAAAGGCCCGGGATTGCGCCCGGGCCTTCGACGTCTGCAACCGATGGGTCGCTTAGTTCCGGGTCTGGTCGACCAGCTTGTTCTTGGTGATCCAGGGCATCATGGCGCGCAGGCGGGCGCCGACATCCTCGATCGGATGTTCGGCGGCGCGACGGCGGGTGGCCTTGAAGCTCGGCTGACCGGCCTGGTTCTCCAGCATGAAGTCGCGCACGAAACGGCCCGACTGGATGTCTTCCAGCACGCGCTTCATCTCGGCCTTGGTGTCCGGCGTCACGATGCGCGGGCCGGTCACGTACTCGCCGTACTCCGCAGTGTTGGAGATCGAGTAGTTCATGTTGGCGATGCCGCCTTCATAGATCAGGTCGACGATCAGCTTCACCTCGTGGAGGCATTCGAAATAGGCCATTTCGGGCGCGTAGCCCGCCTCGGTCAGGGTTTCGAAGCCGGCGCGGATCAGCTCCACCAGACCGCCGCACAGCACGGCCTGCTCACCGAACAGGTCCGTCTCGCACTCTTCGCGGAAGGTGGTCTCGATCACGCCCGAGCGGCCGCCGCCGATGGCCGAGGCATAGGCCAGGCCGAAGTCGTGGGCGTTGCCGGTGGCGTTCTGATGGATGGCGATCAGGCACGGCACGCCGCCGCCCTTCTGGTACTCGCCGCGCACCGTGTGGCCGGGACCCTTGGGCGCGATCATCAGCACGTCGATCGAGGCCTTGGGCTCGATCAGGTTGAAGTGCACGTTCAGGCCGTGGGCGAACAGCAGGGCCGCGCCGTCGCGGATGTTCGGCGCGATCTCGGAATTGTAGATGCCGCGTTGCAGCTCGTCAGGGGCCAGCACCATGATGGCGTCGGCCCACTTGGCGGCCTCGACCACGGTCATCACGGTCAGGCCGTCGGCTTCCACCTTCTTGGCGGTGGCCGAATCCGGACGCAGCGCCACGACCACGTTCTTGACGCCGGAGTCCTTCAGGTTGAGCGCGTGCGCTCTCCCTTGCGAGCCGTAGCCTACGATGGCGATCTTCTTGTCCAGGATCCGGGCGAGGTCGGCGTCGCGATCATAGTAGACGCGCATGATTGTTCTCCTGAGGACAAGGGTCGCCGGGACGACACGCACGGTCGGCTCGGCAAAGGCCGGGCTATGGAGAGGAAAATTGCGCGCAGGTCAAGGCGGCGCGGCGTCTGGCGGACGCTTCCGCCCGCCGCCGCGCCGCTCATTCGTCACCAGAAGACGTCGTAGACCACCTCGACCACCCGGCCAGACCACATGTCGACGAGCAGGGCGTCGTCGCCGACCCGCACCCAGTCATAGCCGGCCGGCGGGATCGGCAGGCCATAGTCCCACCAGTTGTTCAGCCGATAGTCAGGCGCCCACCAGCCGCGCGGCAGGATGTCGCCGAAGCCCCAGCTGCGCATGTAGAAGCCGGACGGCGGGCGGTACTGATAGCCGCGATAGCGCTGCGGGCTGTTGTAGCGCGGCGGATAGCGGTTGCGGTCATAGTTGGGGCGGCCGCCCTGCGGCTGGCCGCGATTCCAGTCGCGATCACCATAGCCGTAGCCGTTGCCATAGCCGTTGCCATAGCCGCCGCGATTGTCGCCGCCATTGTTCCAGCGGTTGTCGCGGTCGTGGCCGTCGTTCCAGCGATCGCCGCCGTTCCCACGGTTGTCACCGCCGCGATCGCGGTCATCGCGGCCGTTGGGCGGGGTGTCGTTCCAGCGGTGGCCGTTCTGGTCGCCACGGTTCCAGCCGCCGGGTTGGCCGCCTTGTTGACCGCCCTGATGTCCGCCCTGTTGGCCGTTCGGCTGACCGCCGCCCTGTTGACCATTGGGCTGGCCACCGCCTTGCTGACCGCCCGCCGGCGGGGTCCAGGTGCGACCGCCGCCTTGGCCGCCGCCGTTCTGGGGCTGACCGCCGCCGTTCTGACCGAAATTCTGACCGCCGCCCGGGGCGCCGGACTGGCCGCCGCCACGGTTCCAGCCGCCACGATCACCGCCTCGGTCTCCCCCGCGATCGCCATTGGGCTGGCCGCGGCCGCCGCGATCGCCGCCCCAGGCGCCCTGCGGGGCCTGCGGCGTCTGAGGCGCCTGCTGGGCGGGTTGGGCCGGAGGCGCGGCGCGGGGCGCCTGCGGGGCTTCGGACTGCGGCGGCCGGGGGCCGCGCCAGTCATGTCGTTCCTGATTGTCCTGCGCCATCGCCGCGGGGGCCGCCTGGGCCATCAGGATCAGCGCCAGGGCGCCGCTCATCACCGTCTTCATGTCTGTTCCCGCTTGTCCGGCGCCACGGGGCGCGGCGGACCTGTTCGTCCCTTGGCGTTAAGGATTGGTCCCGCCAAGCTGAACCGGGGTTGAACAGAAACCCGGAGCCCGCGACATAGGGGGCTCGCCGCCGCAGGAACATCGCATGGTCGCCCAGCCCCAGGACGTCATCGGCTTCTGGCGTCACGCCGGACCCAGGAGCTGGTTCGCCGGCAAGCGATCCTTCGACGACGCCATCCAGCTGAAGTTCGAAGCCCTGCACCACAATGTCGCGCGCGGAAACTATGACGCCAAGTGGATGGCGACGGCGGAAGGCTGCCTGGCCCTGGTCATCGTCCTCGACCAGTTCCCGCGCAATCTCTACCGCGGCAACGCCCACGCCTTCGCCACCGACGGCAAGGCGCTGGCCATCGCGCGCGCCGCTCTGGCCGCCGGCTTCGACCGCGAGATCGAGGCGGACCTGCGGATGTTCCTCTACCTGCCCTTCGAACACGCCGAGGACCTGGCCTGCCAGGACGCGGCGGTGCGGCTGATGGAGGCCCTGGGCCAGGCGGACTATCTGAAGTTCGCCATCATCCACCGCGAGGTCATCGCCCAGTTCGGCCGCTTCCCGCACCGCAACGCCGCCCTGGGCCGCGAGACCACCCCCGCCGAACAGGCCTTCCTCGACGACGGCGGCTTCTCCGGCTGATCGGTCGCAGGCTTATCCCCCGCATTCGGCGCCCGGCCCTTGCCAAGCCGGCTGACGCGCCCCGCGAATCAGCGCCGAATCACCCGGCAACAGGCAGCCCCATGAACGCACCCTTCGCCCTCCTCGCGCGTGAGACCGAAGCCCCCGACATCGCGGGCGCGGATCATCCCGAGCGCCAGTATCTCGACCTGCTGGCCGACATCCTGGCCCACGGCGTCCAGCGCGGCGACCGCACCGGCACGGGCACGCTTGGCGTCTTCGGCCGCCAGATGCGCTTCGACCTCGCCAAGGGCTTCCCGCTCTTGACCACCAAGAAGCTGCACCGGAAGTCGATCATCCTGGAGCTGCTCTGGTTCCTGCGCGGCGACACCAATGTGCGCTGGCTGCAGGAGCGCGGCGTCAGCATCTGGGACGAATGGGCGGACGCGGAAGGCGAGCTCGGCCCGGTCTATGGCAAGCAATGGCGCTCCTGGACCGCCCCCGACGGCCGGGTGATCGACCAGATCGCCAATCTGGTCGAGGGCCTGAAGACCAATCCCGAAAGCCGCCGCCACATCGTCTCGGCCTGGAACCCGGCCGAGGTCGAGGACATGGCCCTGCCCCCCTGCCACTGCCTGTTCCAGTTCTTCGTGGCGCCAGATGGAAAAGGGGGCGGAAAGCTCTCCTGCCAGCTCTACCAGCGCTCGGCCGACGTGTTCCTGGGCGTGCCGTTCAACATCGCCTCCTACGCCCTGCTGACCCTGATGGTCGCCAAGGTCACCGGCCTGCAGCCCGGCGAGTTCGTCCACACGCTCGGCGACGCCCACCTCTATCTGAATCACCTCGACCAGGCCCGCGAGCAGCTGACCCGAGAACCCCTGCCCCTGCCGGTCATGGAGATCGCCGACCGCGACGACCTGTTCGCCTTCGAGGCCGAGGACTTCAAGCTGCGCGGCTACAAGGCCCACGACGCCATCCGCGCGCCCATCGCGGTGTGATTCCACGCGCTGCTCCCCCCTGGGGGAGCTGTCGGCGGAGCCGGCTGAGGGGGCCGGCCCAGAGCCGGCTATACGCGTTCCGCGACACGCATCACCCACCCTCACCGCCGAACCTGGCGACGCCCGTCACGACCTTCTGTATAGGGGGCGACAGCAGAAGGCGGGGGATGCCCATGGATCTGGAAAGCGAACTCGATCGGCGGCGCGCGACCGTGGCGCGGCAGGAGACCGATCGGATCCGCTGGTCAGATCCCTCCGCCCTGGAAACCAGTTGGACCGCCCGCGCCGAGATCGCGGCGGGCTTCATTCCGCGCGGCGCCCGCGTGCTCGATCTCGGCTGCGGGGCCATGGCCCTGGAGCGGTTCCTGCCCGAAGGTTGCGTCTATATCCCCTGCGACCTCGTCGCGCGGGACGACCGGACCATCGTCTGCGACTTCAACGGGGGTGAGTTTCCTGACGACGTCGCCTGCGATGTGGTCGTGGCGCTCGGCGTGCTGGAATATCTGACCGACGTTCCCGGCTTCCTGAAGCGCATGCGCGCCTTGGACGCCCCGACCGTGCTCACCTACAATCTGGGCGGTGAAGGCCCGGCGGATCGCGCCGCCCTGGGCTGGATCAACGCCTATCGTCGGCCGGACCTGCCCGGCCTCTTGACCGGCGCCGGCTTCACCCGGGCCGTGGGACGCCCCCTCAGCCCGAGCGAGCTGATGATGCGCCTGGAGCCGGACGCGCCGCCCCGGGTCGCCGAGCGCGAGGTCTGGGTGCTGTCGGCCTCCAACCACGGCAATTTCGGCGATCGCCTGGGGGTTCACCTGCTGAGCCAGGTGCTGCCGCCCCATGCCGTGGTCCGCCACTTCATGCTCGATCCGCTGGACGCGCCGCCCGAAGGCGCCCCCGACCTGCTGATCGTCGGCATCGGCAACAGCCTCTATGGCGAACTGCTCAGCGACGAGCTCATCGCCCTGGTCGAACGCGCGCCGGCCGCCATCGGGATCTTCGGCACCCAGTACCGGGAAACCCTGCCGACCGGTCAGCTGCACCGGCTGGTCGACGCCCTCGACATCTGGTTCGCCCGCTATGAGGAGGACGTGCTGCTCTATGGCCAGGGCCGGCCAAACGTCCGCCACCTGGGCGACTGGCTCATCGACGCCTTTCCCATGGCGCAGGCCACCAGCGACGTTCCGCTGACCATCGGCAAGGAGGTCCTGGGCAACGAGCCCCTGGACCGGACGATCGAGCGCATCCAGCGCCATGTCGAGGTCACGTCTTCGCGCCTGCACCCCCTGCTCTGCGCGCTCACCTCGGCCCAACGGGTGGCCTATGCCGAGCAGCGGGAATTCGATTCCATCAACATCTCCGGCAAGTTCCGCTCGATGCTGATGGACGTGTTCGGGCGCGACATGCCTGCCGACCAGCTTTGGTCCGTCGATCGCAGCGCGGTCATCGCCTACAAGACCCGGGTGCGCGCCAATATCGACGCGCTGCGCCGCCAGATCGTGACGCTGCTCGACCGCGCCGACGCGCGCGCGCCGGGCGCGCCCGCCATCCAGACCAAGGACAAGGTCCGCTTCGAGGACGCCGCGCGGCTCCATGCGGCGGGGGAGCTTGGCGGGGCTGAAACGGCCTATCGGGCGATCCTCAACCAGGACCCCGACGCCGATGTGGTGCGCAACAACCTGTTCCTGCTGCTGGAATCCGTCGGCCGATACGCCGACGGCGAGGCCCTGCTGCGCGAGGCCCTGAAACGCCGCCCCGACGATCCGAGCCTGACCTTCCGGCTGGCCTCGGCCATCCTCGCCGACGGACGTTTCGCCGAGGGCTGGCCGCTGTACGAGAGCCGTCTCAACGTGCCCAGCGTCGCGCCCCACGTGCCGCGCCTGACCATCCCCGTCTGGGCGGGGCAACCGGTGGATCGGCTGCTGGTCTGGAGCGAGCAGGGCTTCGGCGACGCGATCCAGTTCGCCCGCTACGCCAACCTGCTGAAGGCCCGGGCCGGAGAGGTGACCCTGCTGTGCCAGGCCCCCCTGGCGCGATTGCTCCAGCCCCTGGAGGTCAAGGTCGTGGGCCTGTCCGCCGAGGTGAAGCTGCCGGCTCAGGACGCCTGGACGCCCCTGGGGAGTCTGCCCCTGCATTTTCAGACCACGCTAGAGACCATTCCGCCCCCCTTCCCCGTCCGCGCTCTGGCCGGCGGTCGCAAGCTCGACGGCCGGATCGGCGTCGCCACCCGCGGCCGGCCCTCCCACGCCAATGATGCTCACCGCTCCTTGCCGGACGCCGAGTCCGCCCGCCTGCTGTCCATGCCCGGCGCGGTCAGCCTCCATCCCGAAGACACCGGCGCCCGGGATTTTCAGGACACGGCGGACATGATCGCCGGCCTGGATCTGGTGATCAGCGTCGACACCTCCGTCGCCCACCTGGCGGCCTCCATGGGCAAGCCGACCACCGTCCTCCTGCCCGCGCTGAACCGCGACTGGCGCTGGTTGCGCGGGCGACTGGACAGCCCCTGGTATCCCGCGATGCGGCTGAGGCATCAGCCACGCCTCGACGGGTGGGCGGACCTCGTGTCCGCTCTGCTGGAAGAGTTCGGCGGCTGACCCGCGCGCCCCGCGAGTCGTGTATCCTCGCCCCATGACACGCATCACCCTCACCGCCGGCCCCATCGCCCGGGCCCGCAACGGCGTCATCGGCAAGGACGGCGGCCTGCCGTGGAAGCTGAAGACCGACCTCGCCAACTTCCGGGCGGTGACCATGGGCAAGCCGGTGATCATGGGCCGCAAGACCTGGGACAGCCTGCCGCGCCGCCCCCTGGTCGGGCGCACCAATATCGTGCTCAGCCGTGACGGCTCCTTCGCCCCGCCCGGCTGCGTGGTCTGTGAGGAGTTCACGGAGGCCGTCGCCATCGGCCGCGAGCAGGCCGAGGACGATGAGCAGACCGAGGTCTGCGTGATCGGCGGCGCCTCGCTGTTCAAGCTGGCCCTGGCCAAGGCCGGCCGCATCTATCTCACCGAGGTCCATGCCGACCTCGAGGGCGACGTAAAGCTCGAAGGCTTCGACGAGAGCCAGTGGAAGGAGGTCCGGTCCCAGGACTATCCCGCCGGCGACGGCGACGACCATCCCTTCACCATCCGGGTGCTGGAGCGGCGCTAATCCTACAGGGCGATCGGCGCGGTCATAGCGTCGGTCCAGTCGAAGGGGCTGGCCTCCGGGATATTGCCCAGCGACAGGCGCGTCTCCCGCGCCGCCCGCAGCCGCGCCAGCTTGTAGGCGTCGGACAGGACCTCATCCAGGCGGGGCTTCAGGCTCGGGTTGTCGCGCATCAGCCGCTCCGCCTGCGCTCTTTGCTCCAGTATGGTCAGGACCCAGCTGCGGCTCCGGCGGGCCGGCTGCATCCGCCACTTCAGCAGGTGGGTAAGGAGCACGGCCATATGGCTGGTGAGTTCGCTCTGCTGCTGGCGCCCCAAGCTCTCGACCTCCTCCAGCAGATTGTCCCAGTCGATCTCGTTGACGCTCCGGCGACGCAGGGCGTCGGCCTGATCCTGGGTCCAGGCGAAGAAATCTCGATCGTAAAGCTTCGTCATGGCTGGCCTCACGCAGGGCATAGCGGACATAGTGCCAGAAAATCACAATCCGAGGAAAACGCGCCATGAATATCGAGCTGATCACCGAGGGTCTTGAGTTCCCCGAAGGCCCCATCGCCATGAACGACGGCTCGGTGATCCTGACCGAGATCAAGGGCCAGCGCCTGACACGCGTCACCCCGGACGGCAAGAAGACCACGGTGGTCGACACCGGCGGCGGCCCCAATGGCGCGGCCATCGGCCCGGACGGCGCGATCTACATCACCAACAATGGCGGCTCCTTCGAGTGGCTGGACAATGGCGGCCTGACCATCCCCGGCCCCACCCCGCCCAGCCATGCGGGCGGCATGATCCAGCGCTATGACCTGGCGTCCGGCAAGCTGACCACCCTCTACGACGCCTGCGACGGCAAGCGGCTGATCGGCCCCAACGACATCGTCTTCGACAAGTCCGGCGGCTTCTGGTTCACCGACCACGGCTGCTCGACGCCGGAGGGCAAGAAGTACGGCGCGCTCTACTACGCCAAGATCGACGGCTCCCACATCTCGCGCCAGCGCGACCATATCATCTCGCCCAACGGCGTCGGCCTCTCGCCGGATGAGACCGTGGTCTATGTGGCCGACACCAATCTCGGCCGGCTCTGGGCCTTCGACGTGGAATCCACCGGCGTGCTCGCTCCGGCGCCCGGCTTCGCGCCCGGCCGGGTGATCGTCAACATGCCGGGCTACCAGCTGTTCGACAGCCTGGCCGTGGAGGCCGACGGCCGGGTCTGCGTGGCCACCATCATCAATGGCGGCATCACCGCCATTCAGCCGGACGGCGCCTTCGAGCACTTCGCCTTCCCCGATCTGATCGTCACCAACATCTGCTTCGGCGGCCCCGACATGACCACCGCCTGGGTCACCTGCTCGGCCACCGGCAAGCTGTTCAAGGCCACCTGGCCGCGCCCCGGCCTCAAGCTCAACTACAACGCCTAGCTCCGGATCTGGGGGCGGCGGCGATGTGCAATGAGTTCCAGATCCGCGTCTCGCGCGCCGACTACGCCGCCGCCTTCGCCAGGCTCGGGGTCCCCCTTCGCTGGACCGATCCCGAGCCCGTGCGCGCCGCCGACGACCCCATCCGCCCGACCAACCGCGCCGCCCTGATCCGGCCCTGTGATCCGGTGGACCCGCGCGCGGGTCTGGACGGCGTCGAGCGCCGCTGGTGGATGATCCCGGCCTTCCACAAGGGCCCCGTCGCCGGCTGGAAGCCGATGACCACCCTGGCCCCCATCGCCACCGTCGACGCCACCCCGGCCTTCCGCGAGGCCTATCGCCAGCGCCGCGCCCTGGTCCCGGTCTCCAGCTTCATCGCCTATGACGCGCCCGCCGGCTGGCGCAAGGGCCAGCCCAAGCGCCGCTGGGAGGCCGCCTGGACCCCGGCCGACGACGAGGACCGCATCCGCTATTTCGCCGCTGTCTGGGACCGCGCCCAGCCGTCCGACCTCGCCGAGCCGATCGAGAGCTTCGCCATACTGGCGGGGCCGCCGGGCCCGGACCTCGCGGCCGTCCAGGACGCCGCCCCCGCCGTCCTCACCCTGGAGCAGGGCCTGCAATGGCTCGACCTCGCGGGCCCCGGCAAGGCCGCCCTGGTCACCGCAACCCCGGCCGGAACCTACCGGGTCACGGAAGCCCCCCGGGTCCAGCTGATGACCGCCGAGATGCGCCGGGCCCTACCCTAGGCC
>NZ_CANCLE010000140.1 GCF_947378715.1 Phenylobacterium aquaticum | reverse complement strand
GCGCGCAGGGCGGCGGCGCGGACCGCGCCCTCGGGCAGGTTGTCGTATTTGTGGGCCAGCTGATTGATCTCGGTGGTCACATGGGTGACCACGTCGGTGACGGCGTCGGAGCCGACCTGCTCGGCGTATTTGTGCGCCTCGTAGACGATGCGGTCGGTGAATTGCAGCATGCGCGCCATCAGGGCCTGGTCCTCGGCGCTGGGGGACAGCCGGTCCTCGGTCACGGCCATGAAGGCGCCGATATAGCCCTGGCAGCGATCGTCCTGGCGCAGATAGCCGATCCGCGCGTCCTCGCCATACTTCGGAATGGACTGAGCGTGGGCGTCGCCGGCGGCGGCGAGGGCCATCGACAGGCCCAGCAGGGTCATCAGCTTCATGGGCGGCCATCCTTTCCGTCGCGGTGATGGCGAGGTGAGAGCTCTCATTCGGGTCGGGCCAGGGCCGGCGCGCGGCAGGCCTTGGTGATCTGGTCGCGGTGGGCGGCCAGGCCGATCAGGGGGAAGCTGAGGCTGGAGGCGTTCAGGCGCTCACCTCTGAAGCCAGCGCCATCCACCCGCAGGCCGTCGTGGGCGAAGAGCTGGCCGATGAAGGCCGGGGCGTCCGACCGCCAAGCATAGGTCCCGTCCTCCGACACGGTCCAGACCGCCGGTTCGGCGGCGGGTGCGGATGGAACCGACGGGGGCGCGCCGTGATCCTGGAAGTCGTCGCTGGCGTTCAGCACCTGGGGTCCATCGGCGCCGCCGGTCGAGGGGCCGCCCCGGATCGGCAGATAGAGCCGCACCTCGGTCGCCTGGATCGTACAGTAGATCTTGAGGGTGGCGGCGCCGGCGCCGTCCGATGCGACCGAGAGCACCAGGTCCGACGGCGCCGATGGCTCGACATGCCAGACGTCGCGATGGCGGCCGAAATAGAGCGCCGCGCCCGTGGCCAGGACGGCGAGCAGCACGAGAATGAGGCGCGACGGCTTCACGGCGACTCCGGCTGCGGCGTCCGCAGATGTCGACAGAGACCCGGGGAGGCCAGCGACCGAAGCGGCGATCACACCCCAGGAACGCTTCATGGAACAGCGTTCGACAATGGGACGAAACCTCAGCTGTTACAAGCCGCCCCCGCCGCCGAGTGGGCGACGAGGGGGTGTCGCACGACTATTCGGGCAGGCGCGCCTCATACTCGCCGCGCAGGCTGCTCCAGTGGCTCCAGAACGGACCCGGCTCACGGCCCGCAACGCGGTCCGCCAACAGGTCGAGGTGGGCATGCCAGCCGGCGCTGACATTGAGCAGCGAGCCCCGGTCGAGGAGGCGGCGGTGAGTGACGGTGAGCAGAACCTCGCCGCCTTGCAGCTCCAGCTCGAAGGTCACGTCGCCCTCGCCCCAGCTGAAGGCCAGCAGGCGGGGCGGATCGACGCGCAGCACCTGGCTGTTCATCCGCCGCTCCTCCGGCATGCCCTCCGGCCGCGCCTCTTCGTGCGGGGTCAGCTCGCCATTGCGCCAGGTGAGTTCGACCTCGCCGCCGGCCGTCAGCGCCATGGGCCCGGAGGCCAGCCACTGACGGCGCAGGTCGCTCTCGGTCAGATAGGCCCAGACCCGCTCGATCGGGCCGGGCAACAGCCGCTGAATCCGCACCGTCGTGGTCTCGGTGCGCACGCCATAGGGGCTCAGGGTCGCCAGTTCACTCATCACCGTCTCCGTCCGTGACCCCTCGCGCCGAGGGGCTTTAATTCAACCATGAGGTTGAGTTAAAGCACTCCAGACCTCACTGTCAACCATTCGGTTGATTATAGCAGTCAGCGACGGTCAGCGCCCTGTCGGCGTCAGGGCGGCGAGGTCGCGCTCAACCTTGGCCGCGAAGAGGTCGCAGGCGGCGGTGCGGGGTCCGGTCCGGCCCACCGCGCCGTCCGAGGCGAAGTCCAGATAGGCGCCGGCGCCGGGCTTCGGCTTGCTCTGCGGCCAGACCGGCAGGCCCCTGGCGTTGGGCGAGCCGGTGCGGGCGAAGTTGGTCCAGTAGAGCTGGATCTGGTCGGTGAGTCGGACGTCGCGGGGCTGGTCGGCGGGGGGCTGACGCCAGCCGAACAGATAGGCCAGGTCCCACAGGTGCACCGCGCCCAGGGGCTCGTAACCGTGGGAGAATTCATAGCGCCAGGTGGGCGCGACGCGGGCATGCCAGCGAGCGGTGAGCGCCGCTCCGCATCGGAAAGTGACGTCGGTCTGGAAGGCCCAGATGGTGTCGCCATCCACGGGGCGGGTCAGGCCGGGCGCCGCATAGACCTTGGCCGCCTCGGCCGCGAGGTCCGGATAGGCGGCGTAGAACGCCGCGACCGCCTGCGTTCCCTCGGCCGCAAGGGGCGCGGGATTGTGGGTCAGGGCCAGGGGGCGGGCGGGATCGGCGGCGCTGGCCGCAGCCTTGGGCGTGCCGGTGACGCCCATGGCGTCAAAGTCCCCGTCCCGGGCGGTGGCCCCGACCAGCAGGGGCACGGGCGCCTCGCGCCCGGCGCGGAAGACCAGGCCCGGTTGTTCCGGCAGCACGTCGCCATCGACCACCGGGGTCCTCGGCTCCGCCTTTCGCAAGGCGGGATCGGCCGCCATGGCGTCGATCAGCTGCTGGGCGGGCCGCTGGCGCAGATCGGCGATGGAGCGGCCGCCGAGCCCGGCGACGAAGGTCGCGCCCGAAGCCTCGGCCTCCCTGAGCGTCGGCTGGACCGGCGTCTCGTCCAGGGCCGTGCCGCTGAGCATGGCGGCCTTGGCGAACAGGCCCCGGGCGCTGGGCGCGGTCATCAGGGCGGCGACGCTGTAGCCCCCCGCAGACTGCCCCGAGATTGTGACGTTGCGCGGGTCGCCGGCGAAGCGGCTAATATTGGTCTGGACCCATTGCAGGGCGGCGATCTGGTCCATCAGGGCGTAGGTCCCCGATCCATGGCCGGGCGATTCCGCCGACAGCTGGGGATGGGCCAGGAAGCCGAACATGCCCAGGCGGTAGTTGGCCGTCACCACCACCACACCGCGCCGGGCCAGCCGCGCACCGTCATAGCTGGGCTCGATGGCGCTCAGGCCCCGCGCCGAGCCGCCGTGATAGGCGCCGCCCGGAAAGAACACCAGCACCGGCAGAACCTGACCCACGCGATGCGGCGGGACCCAGACATTGAGATAGAGGCAATCCTCGCGGCTCTGGCCGGCCACGGCGCGGTTCCAGTCCATGGCCATCTGGGCGCAGGGCGCGCCGAACTGGCGGGCGTCGCGAAGGCCGGACCAGGGCTGGACCGGCTGGGGCGCGCGCCAGCGCAGGGGGCCCACCGGCGGGGCGGCGTAGGGCAGGCCCAGATAGCCCGCGACCCCGCCGTGCCAATCGCCCCGGACTTCGCCCGACGCGATGGCGACCGTCGGCGACGGCGGCGGGGCGGCGAGCGCGGCGCTCGCGACGAGGCTGGCCAGAAGCCCGAAAACAACCGATCGCCGCATGCCACTCTCCGTCCGACCACCTGGCGACATATCAGGGCCGATCAGGGCGGGCGGCAAGCCCCGCCGAGATTCCATCTATCGGCGCGCATGATGTCAATATATGGTCACGACGCCTGGGACCGGACGCTGAAGCCGGACCCGCTCGGAGGATCGCGTCATGAAGCGTTGGATCGGCGTTCTCGCCGTGGGGGTCGTGGCCGCCGCCGTGCTCTGGCACTACAAGCTGGACCTGCTGGTGAAGCTGGCCGTGCTGCGCCAGCCGCACATCGAGGCCTATCACCCGGTCAACTGGGTCCAGGGACCGCAGAGCCCGCCGGTGGTCCTGCCGGGCCAGACCCGGCCGCCGAACATCGTCTTCATCCTGGCCGACGACATGGGCTATAACGACATCACCTTCAACGGCGGCGGCGTCGCCGGCGGGGTCGTGCCCACCCCCAATATCAATGCCATCGGGTCCGGCGGGGTCGACTTCACCAACGGCTATGCCGGCAACGCCACCTGCGCCCCGTCGCGCGCCGCGATCATGACCGGCCGCTATCCGACCCGCTTCGGTTTCGAGTTCACGCCCACGCCGGTCAATTTCTCGCGCATGGTCGGCACCTTCAAGTCGCCCAATTCCCTGCACCCGCCGCATTTCGCCGCTGACAAGGCCAAGGGCATGCCGGACGTGGATTCCGAGGCCGTGCCGTCGTCGGAGATCACCATCGCCGAGCTGCTCAAGGGGCGCGGCTACCACACCATCCACCTGGGCAAGTGGCACCTCGGCGGGATCAAGGGTTCGCGGCCGGAGGACCAGGGCTTCGACGAGAGCCTGGGCTTCATCGCCGGCGCGTCGCTCTATCTGCCGGTCAAGGATCCGAACGTCGAGAACTCCAGGCAGAGCTTCGATCCGATCGACAAGTTCCTGTGGGCCAGCCTGCCCTGGTCGGTGCAGTACAACGGGTCCAAGCCGTTCCATCCGAACGCCTACATGACCGACTATCTGACCGACAATGCGATCGCCGGGATCAAGGCCAACCGCAACCGGCCGTTCTTCATGTACCTGGCCTATAACGGCATCCACACCCCGCTGCAGGCGACCAAGGCCGACTATGACGCCCTGCCCCAGATCAAGGACCATCGCCTGCGGGTCTATGGCGCCATGGTGCGCAACCTGGACCGCAATGTCGGGCGCGTGCTGGCCGAGCTGAAGGCGCAAGGGCTGGACGACAACACCATCGTGATCTTCACCAGCGACAATGGCGGGGCCAACTATATCGGCCTGCCCGACATCAACCGGCCCTATCGCGGCTGGAAGGCGAGCTTCTTCGAGGGCGGGGTGCATGTGCCGTTCTTCATGCGCTGGCCCGCCCAGCTGCCGGCCGGCAGCCGCTACAACAATCCCGTGGCCCATATCGACATCTTCGCCACCGCCGCAGCCGCAGCCGGCGCCAAGCCCCCGACCGACCGGGTGATCGACGGCGTCGACCTCGCCCCCTTCGCCGAGGGCAAGGTTCAGGGCCGGCCGCACCAGAACCTGTTCTGGCGATCCGGCGACTACCGCATGGCGATCGCCGGCGACTGGAAGCTCCAGACGCTGGACCAGCTGCACAAGACCTGGCTCTACAATCTGGCGACCGACCCGACCGAGAAGCAGGATCTGTCAACCAGCCAGCCCGCCCAGGTCGCCGAGTTGAAGGCCCTGATGGCGGCGCAGGACAAGCAGTTCGTGGCCCCCAAATGGCCGTCCCTGCTGTCGGGTGAGATCCCGATCGACCATCCGCTGGGGGTGAAGGACCAGCCCACGGACGAATATATCTACTGGGCCAACTGATGCGGGCGGGGCCGTTGCTGGCGGCGATCCTGGCGCTCGCGCCCGTCGCCTGCGCGCCTGCGCCGCCCAAGGCCTGCCAGGCGAACCTCGCCACGCCGGACCCGACCCATCCGAGGGCCGGAATGGTGCGGATCGCCGGCGGCCAGTTCCAGATGGGCGCGGCCGGCGTGCGGCCGGAGGAAGGCCCCGCGCACCCGGTGACGGTAGGATCCTTCTGGATCGACCGCACCGAGGTGACCAACCAGGACTATGCCCGCTTCGTCGCGGCCACCGGCTACCGGACCCTGGCCGAGCGGCCCCTGGACCCCAGGCTCTATCCCGGCCTGCCGCCCACCCAGATGCGGCCCTCGTCCCTGGTGTTCGTGGGCGCAAAGCCGGGCGTGGATCGGGGCGATCCCTCGGCCTGGTGGCGCGTGATCCCTGGCGCGGATTGGCGCCATCCCTCAGGACCGGGCAGCCATATCAAGGGCCGCGACACCCTGCCCGTGGTCCATGTCGGCTATGAGGATGCGCTGGCCTACGCCCATTGGCTGGGCCGCGACCTGCCGACCGAGGCGGAGTGGGAATACGCCGCCCGCGGCGGTCTCGACGGCGCGGCCTATGTCTGGGGCCAGCAGAAGCAGCCGGGCGGCAAGCCGCTCGCCAACACCTGGCAGGGGGTGTTCCCCTCGGTCGACGCCGGCGCCGACGGCTACAAGGCCCAGGCCGCGCCGGCCGGCTGTTTCAAGCCCAACGGCTATGGCCTCTACGACATGGCCGGAAATGTCTGGGAATGGACCCGCGACCTGTTCGCCCCCAATGCTCAGCCCACGGAGAGCGCCCTCGGGGCCTCGCCAGGCGGGCCGCCACAGCATCTGATCAAGGGCGGCTCGTTCCTCTGCTCCGACGACTACTGCTTCCGCTACCGCCCCGCCGCGCGCGAGGTCGGCCCACCGGACTCAGGCGCCTCGCACATCGGCTTCCGGACGGTGGTGCGGGAGTAGGTTTGCCTACGCCCGCATCTTGGTGCGAATGTTGAGTTGACCCGCGAGGCCCGCCTTGCGGTGATGCTCGATGGCGTGCATGCCGGGCGACATGGCCATGGTCCGGAACGCCTCCAGCGAGGGGTATTCGACCAGGGCGACCATGTCCCAGAGCTCCTCCACCTCGCCGATCATCAGGCTGGTGACGTCGCCGCTGAACAGCATGCGCCCACCCAGCTCGGCGACCAGCTTTGAGACCCCCTCGCCATAGCGGGCGTAGGCTGCGCGTCCGGAGAGCTCAGGTTCCGAGCCGTCCTCATAGGCGGCCTTGTCGCGGAACTTCAGCAGGTTGACCATGACGTAGGGGCCGTCCTCGGGGGCGCCGAAGAAGGCCTGGACCTGGGCCATGCCGGGGATGACGGCGTTCTCAACCTTCATGGCTCAAACCTTCTTCGCATGGGCGCGGGCAGCCAGCGCGTCGACCAGCTCGACGATCTCGGCCGGGGAATCCTCCTGCAGGAAATGGCCGCCGTGCAGGATGATGTGGGGCTGGCCCTGGGTCCCGGGCACGCGGGCCTGGAACACCTTCTCACCGCCGCCGCTGACCGGATCGGCGTCGGAGAAAGCGGTGACAAACGGCTTCTCGAAGGCCTCCAGCACGGTCCAGGCGGCGAGGTTCTCAGACACCTGGGCGTGCTCGGGCGTCACCGGCACCAGGGTCGGGAACTGGCGGGCGCCTTCCTTATAGCTTTCGTCTGGGAAGGGGGCGTCATAGGCGGCGACCTCGGCGGTGGTCAGCTCGCGCACCGAGCCGGCCTGCAGGAGGGCGCCGACCGCCATGATCGGGATCTTCTGGCTGAAGCTGAGCCAGTTGGCGAAGCCCTCCGTCATGCCCGTCCCGGTCGGCAGGCCGGTATTGGCCACGGCCACGGCGGCGAAGCGTTCGGGCATGGCCGCGACCAGGCGCAGGCCGATCAGCCCGCCCCAGTCCTGGCAGAACAGGGTGATGTCCGTGAGGTCCAGGCCGGTCAGCCACTGGCTCGTCCAGTCCACGTGGCGGGCATAGGTGTAGTCGGCGCGATCGGCCGGCTTGTCGGAGCGGCCGAAGCCGATCAGGTCCGGCGCCAGCACCCGATGGCCCAGGGCGACCAGGCCCGGAATGATCTTGCGATAGAGATAGCTCCAGGACGGCTCACCGTGCATCAGCAGCACCGGGGCCGCGTCGCGGGGGCCCTCGTCCACATAGGCCATGCGCAATGCGGTTCCGTCGGCGTCCGTCACCTGGGCGTAGCGTGGCGCGAAGGGCCAGTCGGCCAGCCCCTCGAAACGGTCGTCGGGCGTGCGCAGGACCTTCATCGGCCTCTCCCTCATTGACTTCTCGCCCCGATAGGCGAATTCTATTGGCAATAACAGTGTCATTATATCGGGCCGTGTCAACCGCCCGGCGACGCATGAGCCACGGGGACGAAATCATGAAGCCGCTTCGCAACATCCTGATCGGCGTGATCGGCGTCGCCCTGCTGCTCGGCGGCGGACTGTGGCTGGCGCGCGGCCAGATCGCCATGAAGATCTATCGGCGCGGCGCCGAGCAGGCCATGGCCTCCAACCCGTTCTCAAACCTGCCCGACGGGCTGCATGTGGGCCTCTGCGGCTCCGGCGCGCCCCTGCCCGATCCGCACCGGGCCGGACCCTGCACGGCGGTGATCGCCGGCGACAGGATGTTCATCGTCGACATCGGCGACGGGGCGACCCGCAACCTGACCCTGATGAACATGACCGCGTCCAAGGCCGACGCCCTGTTCCTGACCCACTACCATTCCGACCATATCGGCGGGCTGGGCGAGCTGATGCTGCAGCATTGGGCGGGCGGCGCCTCCAAGGCGCCCCTGACCATCTATGGGCCCCAGGGGCTGGAGAGCGTCGTGAACGGCTTCCAGTCGGCCTATGTGCTGGATCGCGGCTATCGCATCGCCCACCACGGCGAAAAGGTCGTGCCGCCCTCCGGCTTCGGCGGCGCGCCCCACGTCTTCGAGGTCCACAAGGACAGCCCCGACATCGTGCTGATCGACACCCCGGACCTGAAGGTCACGGCCTTCCCGGTGAAGCATGATCCGGTCGAGCCGGCCGTGGGCTACAAGTTCGTCTATAAGGGGCGCAGCGTGGTGCTCAGCGGAGACACCGCCCCGTCAGCCCGCGTCGAGGCCGAGGCCCGGGGCGCCGACCTGCTGGTGCACGAGGCCCTGTCGCCCCGGCTGGTGGGCATTCAGCGGGAGGCGGCCATCGCCGCCCATCGCGACAATATCGCCGCCATCAGCCACGACATACTGAGCTATCACACCACCCCGGAACAGGCGGCCGAGCTGGCCGAACGGGCGCATGTGAAATACCTCCTGCTCAGCCACCTGGTGCCCGGCATACCGATCCCGGGGCTGGAGGGACCTTTCGTCGGCGACGCCGCCAGCCGCTTCCACGGGACTTTCCGCCTGGGCCACGACGGCGACTTCATCTCCATGCCGGCCCATTCCACCCAGATCACCCGCAGCAACCGCATGCTGCGCATCCGTTGAGCCGGAGTGAGACCATGACCGACTCGATCGCCCTCTTTGGCGCGCCCGGCTCGCCCTACACCCGCAAGATGTTGGCCGTGCTGCGTTACCGCCGCATCCCCTATCGCCTGCTGCCCCGGACCGGGCGCGCGCTGGAAAGTCTGCCCAAGCCCAAGGTTGGCCTCCTGCCGACCTTCTTCCTGCCCAGTGACCAGGGCGAGCTGGAGGCCGTGACCGATTCCACCCCGATCATCCGGCGACTGGAGAGGGACCATGCGGGGCGCGGCGTCCGGCCGACGGACCCGGCGCTGGCCTTCCTCGACGCCCTGATCGAGGACTATGCCGATGAGTGGCTGACCAAGGCCATGTTCCATTATCGCTGGGCCTATGCCGACGATATCCGCAAGGGCGCCGCCGTCCTGCCCGGCTGGTCCGACTACAGCGTGGCCGACGAAGTCCTGGCCGAGCGTGGCAAGATGATCTCGGAACGCCAGATCAGCCGGCTCTATGTGGTGGGCTCGAACCCGACCACGGGCCCGGTGATCGAGGCCAGCTACAAGCGCTTCCTGGCCTTGCTCGAGGACCACCTGCGCACCCACCATTTCCTGATGGGCGATCGGCCGGGGACTTCGGACTTCGGGGTGTTCGGCCAGCTGACCCAGCTCGCCCATTTCGACCCGACCCCCATGGCCGTGACCCTGGATATCGCGCCGCGTGTCCTGGCCTGGTCGGGCAATATGGAGGACCTGTCGGGTATGGAGCCTGACGAGGCCGACTGGATCGCCACCAACCCCTTGCCGCGGACCCTTACCGCCCTGCTGGCCGAGATCGGCCGGACCTATGTTCCCGTCATGCTGGCCAACGCCCAGGCCCTGGCTGACGGAGCGACCGAGGTGCGGACCCAGGTGGACGGCCAGGCCTGGACCCAGTCGCCCTTCCCCTATCAGGCCAAGTGCCTGCAATGGCTCCGGGCCGATCACGGCGCCCTTCCCGCGACCAGCCGCGCCCAGGTCGACGCCTGGCTGGCGGGCTCCGGGTGCGACGCACTGTTCCGCTGAGGCCTGCGGGCTGGCGGAACCGCGCGGGGCCCGATAATCAGGGCGCGACATCATTTCGGAAGGAACCGCCTTGGCCCGCGCGGCGCGTGCGACAGAGTTGAAGGATGAGGCCCCCGCGCCCCAGGAGCAGGACGGCCGGCGCCTGCGCTCGATCGACAGCCGCGCGCGGATCGTCAAGGCCATGCTCCAGCTGATCGCCGAGGGCGACATGGTCCCCGGCGCCGAGGCCGTCGCCGCCCGCGCCGAGGTCGGCCTGCGCACCGTGTTCCGGCACTTCAAGGACATGGAGAGCCTCTATCGCGAGATGTCCGACGTCATGGAGGCCGAGGTCGGCGCCTTCTCCAAGACCCCGTTCAAGTCCACCGACTGGCGCGACAAGCTGGTCGAGCTGGTCGACCGCCGCGCCTACGCCTTCGAACGCATCGCCCCGTTCAAGCGCGCCTCCGATATCCACCGCTACAAGTCCGAGTTCCTCGACGCCGACAATTCCAAGCTGGTCGTGGCCCTGCGCCGCATCCTGCAGCGGGAAATGCCGCCGGAGATCCTGGCCGACACGACGACCTTCGAGGCCCTGGACCTGCTGCTCAGCTTCGAGACCTGGTCACGGCTGCGGCGCGAACAGGGGCTGAGCGTCAAGCGGGCGCGGGAAGTGCTGAGCAATGCGGTGCGGAAGGTGGCGGGGTA
>NZ_CANCLE010000139.1 GCF_947378715.1 Phenylobacterium aquaticum | reverse complement strand
GACCGTCAGCGCCCAAGACCTGTCCCTCGGCGGGGCGAACGTGACGGTCGCCGCGACCGACTCGATCGGCACCCAGACCATGGCGCAGAACATGATCGCCACGGTCGCCACCTCGATCGGCAACGTCTCGACGGCGCTGTCGCAGCTTGGCACGGGCGCCAAGTCGCTGTCCTCGCACCTGACCTTCGTGGGCAAGCTGCAGGACTCCATCGACGCCGGTGTCGGCAACCTGGTCGACGCCGACCTGGCCAAGGAAAGCGCCAAGCTCACCTCGCTGCAGACCAAGCAGCAGCTGGGCGTCCAGGCGCTCTCGATCGCCAACAGCTCGTCCTCCGGCCTGCTCAGCCTCTTCCGTTAATCGCCCGAAAAGACGGCGATAGCCCTCTCCGGGCTGTGTAACCTCCGCGGCCTCCCGACCCTCCGGTCGGGGGGCCGTTTTGTTTTGACCGCCTTTGGGTTTTCATTCCGCCGGGGAACGGGTGGCTAGATGCCGCCACATCCGAGGCGCGATCGCGCCCGGCCCCTGCGGGAGGCGGACATGGCGGACTATGACCTCATCATCGTCGGCGGCGGGATCGCCGGCTCGGCCCTGGCCCAGATCATGGCCGCAGCCGGATCCAGCGTGCTGGTGCTGGAAGCCTCCGAGGTCTTCGAGGACCGGGTGCGTGGCGAATGGATCGCGCCGTGGGGGGTGAAGGAAGTGGTCCGGGTCGGGCTCTACGAGCTCTTGATGGGCGCCGGCGGCCACCACGTCCAGACCCATGTGACCTATGACGAGAGCCGCTCGGCCGAAGCGTCCGAGGCCGAAATCCTGCCGCTCTCGATCTTCGCCGAAGGCATAGCCGGGCCCCTGTGCCTGGGCCATCCGCGCCATTGCCAGACCTTGATGGACGCCGCCGTCGCCGCCGGCGCGCGGGTGGTGCGCGGGGCGCAGGTCTCGGAGATCGGGGCCGGCGCCCAGCCCTTCGCCGCCTGGCGCGACGCCGATGGCGACCATCGCGCCACCGCCCGGCTGCTGGTCGGCGCCGACGGCCGCGCCTCCTTCGTGCGGGAAAACCTGGGCGTGCCGCTCAACCAGGATCCGCCTCACCACATGTTCGCCGGCCTTCTGGTCGAAGGCGCCGAGGCCTGGGACGCCACCCGCCAGGTGATCGGCGCCGAGGGCCAGTTCGGCTTCCTGGCCTTTCCGCAAGGGTCGGGACGGGTCCGGCTCTATGGCAGCTATGCGCTGGACCAGCGCCGCCGCTTCTCGGGCGCCGACGGCACGGCCAATTTCCTGGCCGCCTTCCTGGCCGAATGCGCCCCGGCCAACCGCATCCTGGCCGAGGCCCGGCCGGCGGGGCCCTTGCTCAGCTATTTCAACAACGACGCCTGGACCGACCAGCCCTTTGTCGAGGGCGCGGTGCTGATCGGCGACGCCGCCGGCTGGAACGACCCGATCACCGGCCAGGGTCTGTCGATCACCTATCGCGACGTGCGCCTGGTCAGCGAAATCCTCCGGGCTTCCAGCGACTGGTCGGCCGCCGCCCTGGCCCCCTATGGCGAAGAGCGGGCGGAGCGGCTTCGGCGCCTCAGATTCTCAGCGGCGCTTACCGCCGCTCTCGACGCCGAGTTCGGCCCGGAGGCTGCTGAGCGCCGCCGCCGGCATCACGAGCGCTCCGCCGCCGACCCTTCGCTGAAGGCCCACGCCATCGCCGTGATGGCCGGTCCCGAGGTCCTGCCGCCCGACGTCTTCACCCCCGAGCACTGGGCCCGGGTCCTGGAGCTGTGACCATGGACATCGCCGACTACAACGCCCGCTGGCTCGCGGCCTGGACCGCCAAGGACGTCGAGGGCCTGCTGGGCTTCTACGCCCCGGACTGCCGCTATGTGGACCAGCAGGTCCCGCACGGCCTCCAGGGCCACGACGCCTTGCGCGCCTATCTCACCGGCCTGTTCGGGGCCACCCCGCCGATGAGCTACAATCCCGACGAGGTCTGGACGATCCCGGGCGGCTTCTGCGGCCGCTGGTACTGTGTCGCCGGAACGGACCCCAAGGCGGCCCCGGTCCTGCGCGGCTTCGATCTGGTCATCCTGAAGGGCGACCGCATCACCCTCAACGAGGTCTATGTGCACCCGCTCGCCCCCATGGGCTGAGGCCGCCGCGCCTCAGTCGGTGAAGACGATGGTCTTGGAGCCGTTCAGCAGCACCCGGTCTTCCAGCCGCCAGCGGACGGCGCGGGCCAGCACCCGGCGCTCTATGTCGCGCCCCTTGCGGATCAGGTCGCGCGGCGTGTCGCGGTGGCTGATCCGCTCGACGTCCTGTTCGATGATCGGGCCATCGTCGAGGTCGGCGGTGACATAGTGGGCTGTGGCCCCGATCACCTTGACCCCGCGCACATGGGCCTGGTGATAGGGCTTGGCCCCCTTGAATCCGGGCAGGAACGAGTGGTGGATATTGATGCACCGCCCCTCCAGCTTGGCCGCCAGGCCGTCGGACAAGACCTGCATGTAGCGGGCGAGGACGACGAGGTCGGTCCCGGTGTCCTGGATCAGTTTCCAGATCGCGGCCTCCTGCTCCAGCTTGGTCGAGCGGGTGACCGGCAGGTGGTGGAAGGGCACGTCGGTCAGGTCGAGGTGGGCGTAGGTGTCCTGGGCGTGGTTCGAGACCACCGCCGACAGCTCCATGGGCAGTTCGCCGCGACGCCAGCGATAGAGCAGGTCCGCCAGGCAATGGTCCTGCTGCGAGGCCAGGATCATCACCTTGCGCTTGATCTTCGGGTCGCGGATCGACCAGAGCATGGAGAAGCCCTGGGCCATGGGCGCGAACTCGGCGCTCAGGGCGTCGAGATCGCCGTCCTTGGCCTTCAGGTCGAACACCACCCGCATGAAGAAGACGCCGGTTTCCTCATCGTCGAACTGCTGGGCGTCGAGGATGTTGCAGCCACGCTCGAACAGGAAGGTCGAGACGCGGGCGACGATTCCGGGCTGGTCGGGGCAGGACAGGGTCAGGATCATGCCCGCGCCTAGGCCCAAGAACCGCGCGGCCGTCAAACCTTTTCGCCCGTCTGCCCGCAAAACGGACGACGATCTGCGCCCTGCGGCGGCGTCCGCGCCGCCGGCTTTGCCCGCCGCCTGGCCCGGGACTAGGGTGGCGACCATGTCGCTCTCCCAAACCCTCGCGCCGCGCGCGCTCAGCCTGCTGGACACCCTGGTCGGCTTCGACACCACCTCGCGGCTGTCGAACCTGGCCCTGATCGAATGGGTCGAGGCCTATCTCGACGACCATGGGGTGGCGCATCGCCGCGTGCCCAACGCCGATGGGACCAAGTCCAACCTCATCGCCACCGTCGGGCCCTCCATCCCCGGGGGCGTGGTGCTGTCGGGCCATACGGACGTGGTGCCGGTGGACGGCCAGGCCTGGAGCTCGGACCCGTTCAAGGTCACCCTCCGCGAGGGCCGGCTCTATGGGCGCGGGACCTGCGACATGAAGGGCTTCCTGGCCCTGGCGCTTGCCGCCGTGCCGGACCTGGTGGCCGCCGACCCGAAGAAGCCCGTCCACCTGGCGCTGTCCTATGACGAGGAGATCGGCTGCCTGGGGGCGCCGGACATGATCCGGGTCATCGCCAACGAGCTGCCCCTGCCGGCCCTGGTGGTGGTGGGCGAGCCGACCAACATGGAGGCGGTGCGCGGCCACAAGGGCATCTCGACCTTCCGGGTCACGGTCACCGGCCATGAGGCCCATTCCAGCCAGACCCAGCTGGGCGCCTCGGCGGTGATGGCGGCGGTCAAGCTGATGGCCTATCTCTCTGACCTGGCCGACCAGCTGGAGCGCGAGGCCGATCCCGCCTCGCCCTTCACCCCCAAGCACGCCACCCTGACCATCGGGGTGGTGAACGGCGGCACGGCCGGCAATATCCTGGCCCGGGAATGCGCCTTCCTGTTCGACCTGCGCTGCCAGGGCGGGCTCGACCCGGACCAGATCCTGGCCGGCTTCTACGCCAGGGTCGCCGAGACGGACGCGGCGCTCAAGGCCCGCTTCCCCCATGCCGGCGTCACGATCGAGCGCCGCTCCAACACCCCGCCCCTGAACCCGGAGGAGGGCGGCGTCGCCGAGGCCTTCGCCCGGCGGCTGGCCGGCGACAATGGTCCGGCCCGGGTGGTGGCCTTCGCGGCCGAGGCCGGCCAGTTCCAGGGCGCGGGCTTCTCGACCGTGATCTGCGGTCCCGGCTCCATCGACCAGGCCCACCAGCCGGACGAGTTCGTCGAGGTCTCTCAGATGGAGCGCGGCGCGGCCTTCATGGCGCGGCTGGTCGACTGGGCGCGATCGGGCGAATGACCGGGCGGCGGCCGCGCAGGTCCTGGAGGTTCCAGGTCATGGCCCGGGCGATCGCCCAGGCCGAGACGCGACGCTGGGCCTGGGCGCGTTTGCGGCCGGCCAGGGCCAGGCCGATGTCCTTGAACGCCGCGCGATAGGCCTTCAGCACCACGGGGACCTGCTTGCGGCCCTCGACCCGGGTCGAGATCACCAGCACCGCCAGGAGGTGCAGCGGCAGGACCAGGGGCAGCAGCGGCCAGGGGGTGTCCTTCACCAGCACCCAGAAGCGGTTGCGCGTGCCATGGAACACCGCGAACTCCGACTTCGGCCCGCCGGACGAAGCCGAGCCCACATGGCGGATCACCGCCTTCGGCACGACCACGGTCGGCTCGCCGGCCAGCTGCAGCCGGTAGCCCAGGTCGACGTCCTCGCAATAGCAGAAGAAGGTCTCGTCGAACCCGCCGAGCCCCAGGAACAGGGCCCGGTCGATCAGCATGGCCGCCCCGCAGGGGGAGAAGACATAGCCCTCCGGCGTATCGCCCGGATCGGGGCGCATATAGCCGCCCCGATAGGGGATGCAGGGGCCGCTCATCACGTCGCCCAGGCCGTCCAGCACCGAGGGGTCGTCATCCATCAGCTGGCGGGCGGTGAAGGATCGGACCTTGGGGTGGCGCGCGGCCGCCGCGATCAGGGCCTCCAGCCAGTCGGGCTCGGGGAAGGCGTCGGGGTTCAGCAGCGCCAGCCAGCGGCCCCGGGCGGCCTGGGCGCCCTGGTTCATGGCGGCGGCGAATCCCCGGTTGTCGGGGTTCTCGATCAGCCGGGCGAAGGGGTGGGCGGCGGCCACGCCTTGCGCCTCTCCATCAGGGGAGGCGTTGTCGACCAGCACCAGCTCGAAGTCGCGAAAGCTCTGGGCCGCGAGGCGTTCGACGCAGGCTGCGAGGGTCGGACCGCTGCGATAGGCGACAATGACGACGCTCACCCGTGGCGCTTCGGTCTTGTCTTCCCCCGTGGCCTGGGTCATGCGGTGGCGGTTCCTTGACGTCGGTAGACCATGACGACCATCACGCCGCTCGCCCTCCCGGAAATCCTGCTTATCACGCCCAAGCGCCATGGCGATGCGCGGGGCTGGTTCACCGAGACCTGGAGCCGCCGCGCCTTCCAGGCCGCCGGGCTCGACCATGACTTCGTGCAGGACAACCAGGCCTTCAGCGCCAAGGCCGGCACGGTGCGCGGCCTGCACTTCCAGCAAGCGCCGCATCCCCAGGCCAAGCTGGTCCGGGTGCTGAGCGGGGCGATCCATGACGTGGCGGTGGATGTGCGCCCGGGCTCGGCGACCTTCGGCCAGTGGGTCGGGGCCCGGCTGACCGCCGAGGGGGGCGAGCAGCTCTTGATCCCGCGCGGCTTCGCCCACGGCTATTGCACCCTCACGGACGACTGCATGCTGGCCTACAAGGTCGATGGCGACTATGCGCCGGGGACCGAGGGCGGCGTGGCCTGGGACGATCCGGACCTGGCCATCGCCTGGGGCGTCGATCCCGACCAGGCGATCACCTCGGACAAGGACAAGGTCCTGCCCCGTCTCAAGGACATGCCGCAGGCGAGGTTCTGATCATGGCCGATCCCAACGAACTGCTGACCATCCTCGACCTCGAGCAGCTTGAGCTCGACATGTACCGGGGCCACACCCCCGATCCCGACCGGGGCCGGATCTATGGCGGCCAGGTGGTGGCCCAGTCGCTGGCGGCGGCCTATCGCACCATCGAGGGCCGTCACTGCCACTCGCTGCACGCCTATTTCATCCGCCCCGGCGATCCCAAGGTTCCGATCCTGCTGCAGGTGGAGCGGGTGCGCGACGGCGGCTCCTTCGCCGTGCGCCGGGTGGTCGCCATCCAGCACGGCAAGCAGATCTTCAACCTGGCCGCCTCGTTCCAGACGCCGGAAGAGGGCTTCGAGCACCAGATCGAGATGCCGGTCTCGCCGCCGCCGGAGGACCTGCTCAATGAGGAAGAGCTGCGCGCCCAGGCCGGGCTCGATCCCGCCAGCCGCAAGGTCTGGCCGGTGGAGGTGCGTCCCTGCGATCCGCAGCCGCACGGGGTGGCGACCAGCCTGCCGCCGCAGGACATGTGCTGGTTCCGGGCCCGCTCGCCCCTGGGCGACGACGTGCCGACCCATCAGTGCGCCCTGGCCTATGGCACGGACATGACCCTGCTGGACGTCTCGCTGCGGCCGCATGCGGTCTTGTGGAGCGACGGACGGCTGCAGGTCGCCAGCCTCGACCATTCCCTGTGGTTCCATAAGCCCAGCGACTTCGCCCAGTGGCATCTCTATGTGCAGGACAGCCCCTCGGCCTCGGGCGGGCGCGGCTTCAATCGGGGCTCGATCTTCACCCGCGACGGCGTGCTGGTGGCCTCGGCGGCCCAGGAAGCGCTGATCCGCTATCGTTGATGCCAAAGATGGCGCGTTCTTCACTTGCCCTGAGGGCCGCGAGCCCCTCAAGTGACCGCAGATAAGTGAACGTGGCGTCGCCAAGCGCCCGAGGGAGCGGTTGGATTGAATAGCGTTGCGCCGGCGGGGGACCGTCTGTCCTTCTCCACCATTCTGGGCTTCTCCGTCGCCAACCTGCCGCTCGGCGCGCTCGCCGTCGCCGTCGCGGTCTATCTGCCGCCCTATTTCGCCAGCCACCTGGGCGTCAGCCTGGGGGCGGTGGGCGCCGCCTGGGCCATCGTCCGGCTGCTCGACATCGGGGTCGACCCGGTGCTGGGCGTGATCATGGACCGCACCCGCACCCCCTTCGGCCGCTACCGGCCCTGGCTCGCCATCGGCATCCCGGTGATGATGCTGTCGGTCTGGGCCCTGTTCGAGGCCCGGGCCGGGGTGACCGAGCTCTATCTGGTCGGCTGGCTGCTGATCTACTACCTGGGCAATTCGATCCTGGCGCTCGGCCACTCGGCCTGGGGCGCGACGCTCTCGACCCAGTATCATGAGCGCAGCCGGGTGTTCGGCGTGGTCGCCATGCTGGGCGTCATGGGCGCGGTGATCGTGCTCCTGTTCCCGATCCTGGCCGGCCACTACGGCCGCAGCGGCGCCCAGTCGGTGCGCGACATGGGCTGGTTCATCTTCTGGCTGACCCCGATCACGGTGGCGATCTGCTGCTTCCGCACGCCTGAGACCATCACCCGTGACCATGGCGCCGAGCAGTTCCGGTTCCGCGACTACCTGTCCCTGCTGGTCAAGCCGGACCTGATGCGGCTGTTCCTGGCCCAGATGTCCCTGACGCTGGGCCCGGGCTGGATGAGCGCGCTCTATGTGTTCTTCTTCACCGACTCCCGGGGCTATACGCCGGGCGTCGCCTCGATCCTGTTGCTGACCTATGTGATCGCCGGGGTGGCCGGCGCGCCGCTGACCGCCAGGCTCGCCCAGAAGCTCGGCAAGCACCGCACCCTGATGGTCACCACCACGGCCTATTCCCTGGGGCTGTGCATGGTCATGGTGGTGCCGAAGGGCAATGTGGTCCTGGCCCTGCCGGTGATGTTCTGGTGCGGCTTCATGGCCGCCGGCTTCGACCTGATGATCCGCGCCATGCTGGCCGATGTCGGCGACGAGGTGCGGCTGGAACAGGGCAAGGAGCGGCTGAGCCTGATCTATGCGCTCAACACCCTGGCCGCCAAGATCGCCTCGGCCTTCTCGATCGGCCTGACCTTCCCGCTGCTCGCCAGGCTGGGCTATGTGGCCAAGGAGGGGTTCAAGAACACGCCCCAGGCCATCCACTCGCTGGAGCTGGCCTATATTCTCGGGCCGATCTTCTTCGTCATGCTGGGCGGGTTCTGCGTCATGGGCTGGCGGCTCGACGCCAACCGCCACGATGAGATCCGCCGCGAGCTGGATCGCCGCGACGGCCTGGCCGTGGCCGGCTACGAGGAGGCCCCGATCATCGACAGCCTGGGCGGGGCGCCGGTCGTGGCCATCATCGAGGACGCAAATCCCGGCCCGGCCTGACGCCGGGTCACGGTAGGCTCGGGCCGAAATCCGTGACAGCCTAGGGCCTTGAGGCCGATCCGCGAGAGATCGGCCCCCCGGGGGACGCCATGGCCGAGATCATCCTGCATCACTATGACACCTCGCCCTTCTCGGAGAAGGTGCGGGTCATGCTGGGGCTCAAGGGCCTGGCCTGGTCCTCGGTGCTGACCCCCAACATGATGCCCAAGCCGGACCTGGTCCCGCTGACCGGCGGCTATCGCAAGGCCCCGGTGATGCAGATCGGCGCCGACATCTATTGCGACAGCCAGGTGATCCTGGCCGAGCTGGAGGCCCGCGCCCCCAGCCCGACGCCGGCTGCGGGGGCCGACTGGGCGGTCAATATCTGGGCCGACCGGGTGTTCTTTGGCGCCACGGTGCCGGTGGTGTTCGGCGAGCTCGGCCACCTGACGCCCCAGGCCTTCATCAAGGACCGCGAGAAGCTGTCGGGCCGGCCCTTCGACGTCGCCGCCATGGCCCAGGCGGCCGGGCCGATGCGGGTGCAGTGGCGGGCCCAGGCCAGCTGGATCGAGGAGGGCCTCGCCGCCTCGCCCTATCTGGGCGGTGAGCAGCCGACCCTGGCCGATGTCGCGGCCTATATGAACATCTGGTGGCTGGGCGCCGCCCTGCCCGCGACCGCCCAGGCGCTCACCGCCGGCTTCGAGCGGCTGGCCGCCTGGAAGGGCCGCATGGCCGCCCTGGGCCACGGCCAGCGCACCGAGATCACCGGGGCGGCCGCCCTGGCCGTCGCCAAGGAAGCCGAACCGGCCCCGGCCCCCGCCCACGACGCCGCCGACCCCCTCACGCCCGGCCAGTCCGTGGTGGTCATGGCCGACGACTATGGCCGCGACCCGATCCCCGGCGCGGTGGTGTCGGCCACCCCCCAGCGGCTGATCATCGCCCGCGACACCGCCGACCTCGGCCGGCTCCACCTGCATTTCCCCCGGGTCGGCTTCGTCGCCGTCCCCGGCGCCTAGACCTATCCAAGGAGACTTCCCATGACCGACCGCATTCAGGTCACCATCACCAACGGCGTCGCCGACGTCCGCCTGGTCCGCGTCGACAAGATGAACGCCCTGGACGACGCCATGTTTCAGGCCCTGGTCGACACCGGCGAGCGGCTGAAGACCGAGACCGGCCTGCGCGCCATCGTGCTGTCGGGCGAGGGCCGGGCCTTCTGCGCCGGCCTCGACATGGGCAATTTCGGCAAGATGGCGTCGGGCGAGCGCAAGGCCGGCGAAAGCTCGGCCGGCGGCAGCCTGGTCACCGCCAACCGCACAGACGGCGGCTCCAACCGCGCCCAGCACGCGGTCATGGTCTGGCGCGAACAGCCGGTGCCGGTGATCGGCGCGATCCATGGCGTGGCCTTTGGCGGCGGCTTCCAGCTGGCCATCGCCCCCGACATCCGCCTGGTCGCCCCTGACACCAAGCTGGCGATCCTGGAGATCAAGTGGGGCCTGGTGCCCGACATGGCCGGCATGGTGCTGCTCAAGGGCATGGTCCGCGACGACATCGCCCGCGAGCTGACCTATACGGGCCGCATCTTCGACGGGACCGAGGCCGCGCGCATCGGCGTCGCCACCCGCACCAGCGCCGATCCCCGCACCGAGGCCCTGGCCCTGGCGAACGAGATCGCCGGCAAGAGCCCGACCGCCATCCGCGCCGCCAAGCGGCTGTTCGCCGTGCAGGCCCACGCCACCCAGCGCGAACTGCTGGAGGCCGAAAGCGCCGAACAGACCGCCCTGATCTCCTCGCCCAACCAGGTCGAGGCGGTGCTGAGCAACATGCAGAAGCGCGCCGCCGTCTACGCCGACTGAGCATGCTGACCCTGTACCACTGCGCCGACGCCCGCTCCTTCCGCGCCCTGTGGGCGCTGGAGGAGCTGGGCCTCGACTACGAGCTGAAGCTGCTGCCCTTCCCGCCCCGGATCCGCCAGCCGGACTACCTGGCGGAAAACCCGCTGGGCACCATTCCGCTGCTGGTCGATGGCGCGACCCGGATGACCGAGTCGGCCGCCATCGTGCAGTATCTGGCGACCAAGGACGGCCCCTCGGCCCTGTCGGTGCAGCCGGGCGAAGCGGCCTATGGCGCCTGGCTGAACGGCCTGCATTTCGGCGAGGCGACGCTGACCTTCCCCCAGACCCTGGTGCTCCGCTACACGCGGCTGGAGCCCCAGGAACGGCGCAATCCGCAGGTCGCCGAGGACTATGGCCGCTGGTTCGTCTCGCGGCTGAAGGTGCTGAACGACCTCATCCCTGACGGCGGCTGGTACTGCGCCGGCCGCTTCACCGGCGCCGACATCTCGATCGGCTATGCGCTCTTGCTGGCCGAGACCCTGGGATTGTC
>NZ_CANCLE010000138.1 GCF_947378715.1 Phenylobacterium aquaticum | reverse complement strand
CTTCGGCCTGCAGATGCTGACCGACATGAACCAGGCGTTTTTCTCCCTGGTCTGGGCCCCGTTCGGCGCCGCCATGACCCACGCCGAGAACGGCTCGGATCACACCGCGCTCTAAGCTCTTCGGATCACGGACGTTTCGCAACGCGCGGGATCGCGGCGCCTTACCGCAGGCATCGTGTTGAGGGATCAAGATAAAAGGCCCTCATATGGTCTTGCTCCCGCTCGTCTGGGCGGCTACGAGCAAGCCAAGCATTGATGGTGGAACCGGCTTTTTGGGATGTGCTCCCAAGGTCTCCGCCGCGAGGGAGAAAGCCCTGTGATCGACGCCGCCATTCCTGGCCTGGACAAGGCCCCGACCCAGCACAAGAAGCTGCTGGCTTGGGTGCGCGAGGTCGCCGAGCTGACTCAGCCCGACCGCGTCTACTGGTGCGATGGTTCGGAAGAGGAGTGGGCCCGCCTGACCGCCGAACTGGTGGCGTCCGGCACCCTGACCCCGCTGAACCCGGCCAAGCGCCCCAATTCCTTCTACGCCAACTCCGACCCGCGCGACGTCGCCCGCGTCGAGAGCCGCACCTACATCTGCTGGCAGAACGAAGCCGACGCCGGTCCGACCAACAACTGGATGGCGCCCGACGAGATGCGCGCCACCCTGAAGCCGCTGTTCTCCGGCTCGATGCGCGGCCGCACCATGTATGTGGTGCCGTTCTCGATGGGCCCGATCGGCTCGAAGATCAGCGCGATCGGCGTAGAGGTCACGGATTCGGCTTACGTCGCCGTATCCATGAAGATCATGACGCGGATGGGCCAGGCCGCCCTCGACCAGCTCGGCGAGGACGGCTTCTTCGTGCCGGCCCTGCACTCGGTCGGCGCCCCGCTGTCGTCCGGCCAGACCGACGTCGCCTGGCCCTGCAACGACACCAAGTACATCGTGCACTATCCCGAGAGCCGCGAGATCTGGTCCTACGGCTCGGGCTACGGCGGCAACGCCCTGCTCGGCAAGAAGTGCTACGCCCTGCGCATCGCCTCGGTGATGGCCCGCGACGAGGGCTGGTTCGCCGAGCACATGCTGATCCTGAAGCTGACCTCTCCGGAAGGCGAGGTGCACTATGTGTCCGCCGCGTTCCCGAGCGCCTGCGGCAAGACCAACATGGCCATGCTGCAGCCGACCCTGCCGGGCTGGAAGGCTGAGACCATCGGCGACGACATCTGCTGGATGCGCTTCGGCGAGGACGGTCAGCTCTACGCCATCAATCCGGAAGCCGGCTTCTTCGGCGTCGCGCCGGGCACGGGCGAAGAGACCAACAAGAACGCCATCGCCTCGCTGCACTCCAACAGCGTCTTCACCAATGTGGCGCTCACGGAGGACGGCGACGTCTGGTGGGAAGGTCTCACCAAGCACCCGCCGGCCAATCTGACCGACTGGAAGGGCCGTCCCTGGACGCCGGAGTCCGGCGAGCCCGCCGCCCACCCCAACGCCCGCTTCACCGTGCCCGCGGCCCAGTGCCCGGTGATCGCGCCGGAATGGGAAGACCCCAAGGGCGTGCCGATCTCGGCCATCCTGTTCGGCGGTCGTCGCGCCAGCGCCGTGCCGCTGGTGACGGAAGCCTTTGACTGGGCCCACGGCGTGTTCCTGGCCTCCAACGTCGCCTCGGAAGGCACGGCCGCGGCTGAAAACAAGATCGGCGAGTTGCGCCGCGACCCCTTCGCCATGCTGCCGTTCTGCGGCTACAACATGGGCGACTACTTCTCTCATTGGCTGAAGATGGGCGCCGAGGCGGCGGACCCGTCCAAGCTGCCGCGCATCTATTTCGTCAACTGGTTCCGCAAGGACGAGACCGGCAAGTTCGTCTGGCCGGGCTATGGCGAGAACAGCCGCGTGCTGAAATGGATCGTCGAACGGCTGGAGGGCCATGCCGAGGCCAAGGAAACCCCGATCGGCCGCCTGCCGGCCCCGGGCGCCCTGGACACCGCCGGCCTGGACCTCACCGAAGCCCAGCTTGAGCTGCTGCTCACCGTCGATCCGGCGGTCTGGGCGGAGGAGGCGGCCCTGATCCCCGCGGCCTATGAGAAGTTCGGCGACCGCATGCCCAAGGGCCTCTGGGCCCAGTACGAGGCCCTGGTCGCCCGCCTGGCCAAGGCCAAGAACCCGGAAATGGCCGTCGCCGGATAGGCGACAGAAGGTGAAATGGTCTAGTTACGGAACGTGCGCCGGTCCGCGCGCACATTCCGCGAGTCCGGCATGCTTCTGAATCCTTTCACCCAGACCCCCGCCAAGCTTGGCGTCATCGGCCTGGGCTATGTCGGCCTGCCCCTCGCTGTCGCCTTGGCCGGCGTCTACGACGTGGTGGGCTTTGACATCAGCGAGGCGCGGATCGCCGAGCTCCAGTCGGGTCATGACCGGACGCTTGAGGTCGACCCCAGCGAACTGAAGGCGGCCAGCCGTCTGAAGCTGTCGCGGGACGAGGCTGATCTCGCCGCCTGCAATGTCTTCATCGTCACGGTGCCGACACCCATTGACGCCCACAAGCGCCCGGACCTCGGCGCCCTGCTGTCGGCCAGCCGCACGGTCGGGCGGGCGATCTCCAAGGGCGCGGTGGTGATCTATGAGTCCACCGTCTATCCGGGGGCGACGGAAGAGGACTGCGTGCCGGTGATCGAGCAGGTCTCGGGCCTGACGTTCAACCAGGACTTCCATGCCGGCTACAGCCCCGAGCGCGCCAATCCCGGCGACCGGGCGCATCGGCTGTCGAGCATCATCAAGGTGACGGCGGGCTCCACGCCGGAAGCCGCCGCCTTTGTCGATGCCCTTTATGGAGCGGTGGTGACGGCGGGCACCCATCTGGCCAGCTCGATCCGGGTGGCCGAGGCCGCCAAGGTGATCGAGAACACCCAGCGCGACCTGAACATCGCGCTGATCAACGAGTTCTCGATGATTTTCAATCGCCTGGGCATAGATACTCAGGAGGTTCTGGCGGCGGCCGGGACCAAGTGGAACTTCCTGAAGTTCCAGCCGGGCCTGGTCGGCGGCCACTGCATCGGGGTCGATCCCTACTACCTGACTTTCAAGGCCGAGGCGGTCGGCCACCATCCCCAGGTGATCCTCGCCGGCCGGCGGATCAATGACGGCATGGGCGCCTATGTGGCCGAGGCCATGGTCAAGGCGCTGATCCGGCGCGACGTGAAGGTGCGCGGCGCCCGGGTCCTGGTCATGGGCCTGGCCTTCAAGGAAAACTGCCCCGACCTGCGCAACACCCGCGTGATCGACATCGTGCGCGAACTCGAAGGCTACGAGGTCGCTGTCGACGTCCATGATCCCTGGGTCGACGCCGAGGAGGCGCGGCACGAATATGGCGTCGTTCCGGTCGCCCACCCTCAGGCGGGCGCCTATGACGGGGTGGTGGTGGCGGTCGCCCACGGCGCCTTCCGCGCCATGGGGCTCGACGCGATCCGGGCGCTGGGCAAGCCGGGCGTGGTGATCCAGGACCTCAAGGCCATGTTCCCGAAGGAAGAGACCGACTTCCGCCTGTAGAGAGCGCTCCTCAGACCTCTGCCCCCAGGTCCAGGGCGATGAACCGCCCTCGCTGAGCGGCTTCGATCTGGGCCTCGCGCTCGAGGC
Source organism: Phenylobacterium aquaticum (assembly GCF_947378715.1). GTDB lineage: Bacteria > Pseudomonadota > Alphaproteobacteria > Caulobacterales > Caulobacteraceae > Phenylobacterium > Phenylobacterium aquaticum_A. The sequence continues at coordinate 7,163 of NZ_CANCLE010000138.1, read as the reverse complement.
GAGCCTGGGGATCGGAGACCAGCCGGGCGATCTCGTCGGGCGGCATGCCGTCCTCGATCAGCGGCCCATGGCTCATCCGGAAGACGTCGCAGAACAGCTCGCCATTCACCCGCTCGACCAGGGGCGCGCCGCGCGCGGCCGGCGCCCGCTGCATCTCGATCAGCCAGGGATGACCATCGGCGTCCACCAGCACATCCAGTCCGAACAGCTTCGGCGAGAAGGCGCGGGGCGGGCTTGCCGCCGCCTGGCGCGCGAACAGGCCCTCGGCGCGCAGCTGGCGCACGAACCAGGCCACCAGCTGGCTGATCTCCGCGAAGGTCTGGTCGCCATCGCCGCCATCGGCGGTGATCCGCCGCAGCAGGGCCGACAGGGTCCAGATCACCCCCTGATCTTCCTGGGACGGATCCTGGCTGATGATCAGGTCCGGGTGGCCGGTGTGCAGGGCGGTGTTGGTGATGTGCCGTGACACGTCGCCAGCATTCTCGGGGCTGGCGTCGTAGGGGGTGGGCGCGAACCGGACGAGACCTTCGGAATAGACATAGGCGCGCAGGGGCGAGACCGAAGCGATCAGACCATAGATCCGGGCGTGGCCCTTGCGGCCCTCCACCAGATAGGGGCGGTCGATATAGCGCTGCACGACCACGTCCTGGCGGTCCAGGGCCTCGCCGACCTGGGTCACCAGCTCGATGCCCTGGCCGCCGCTGCTGCGGATCGGCTTGACGATGTAGAGGCTCGGGGCGCGGTCGCTGGCGGCGAAGGCGGCCAGGGCTTCGCGGTCGCGGGGCAGGACGAAGGATTCGGGCGCGCGGGCGCCGTGCGGGTCGACGGCCTGTCGGCGGGTCAGGACTTCGGCCAAGACGCCCTTGTCGGCGTAGTGAGACCATTCGTGCCGGTCGGTCCCGGTGTTGAACATCACCAGGCCCGAGGCGACGGTCTCCGGGGCGGCCTGGAACCGGCTGATCAGGTGGCGCATGTGCTGGTCGGCGGCCAGCGGTCGGTCCGCGTCCCGCAGGGTGCGGGCCAGATCCTGGAGGGAGGGGTTGATCTCCGGGCTGGTCGGCTTAACGCCGGACAGCAGGCGCTCATAGGTGGTGATTGCGTCGTTCAGCTGGCCGAGCCGGTGCTGAAGCAGACCGACCATGCGCAGATGGTGCGCGTTGGAGGTGATCGCCGCGGCCTGGCCATAGGCCGCCAAGGCCGCCTGGTCCTGGCCGAGGCTGAGCAGGGCGAAGGCCACGCCGCCGAGGGCGTAGGCGTGCTTGGGATCGAGCGTCAAAACGTAACGATAGGCGGCCAGGGACTGGTCGAACTCCAATCGGCGGTCGTGAGCCTGGGCGACCAGCAGCCAGGCGTCGGCCGAGTGGGGCAGATGGCCCGCCAGATCGTGCAGCAGCTTCTGAGCCAGAGCGTTGTCGTGCTCGATGAGGTCGACCAGATCTTCGCGCAGGGGCACTCAAGCTCTCCGGACTTTCGGCGTCGACAGAGGAAGACGCCTCGCGCCATGGCGGCGCGAGGCAGTCATTGTGCCGGTTAGGCCCCCCTCGTCCAGCGGGCTTTGATGGCGCGGCTCAGACTTCCGCCGACCCGCCGTCGCAGGGGATCACCGCCCCGGTGGTGTAGGCGCTGGCGCGGCTGGACAGGAAGATCGCCACGCCGGCTATGTCCTCCGGCGTGCCGATGCGACCGCGCGGGTTGGACTTGGCGATGGCGTCGCCGGCGCGGGCCAGGGTGGCGGCCATCATATGGCTCTGGAAGGGGCCCGGCGCGATGGCGTTGACCAGGATGTTCTCGCTGGCCAGGCGCTTGGCCAGGTGGCGGGTCAGCATGATGCAGCCGGCCTTGGAGGTGGAATAGGCGTAGGTCTCCAGGCCGGGAGGCTCGATGCCGTTGACCGAGGCGATGTTGATCACCCGGGACGGATGCTCATGGGTGGCGGCGGCGCGCAGTTGCGGCAAGAGCTTCTGGGTCAGGAAGAAGATCGACTTCACATTGAGGTCGACGGTCTTGTCCCAGCCATCCTCGGGATAGTCGTCGATCGGCGCGCCCCAGGTGGCGCCGGCGTTGTTGACCAGGATGTCGACCTTGGGCTCGCGCGCGGCGACCGCGGCGGCCAGTCCCTGGATGCCCTCCATGTTCGACAGGTCGAAGGGCAGGGAGATGCAGGTCCCGTACTTCGACAGCTCCTGCGCCAAGCCATCGCAGACCGACGCCTTGCGCGAGGAGATATAGACCTTTGCGCCGTTCTCCACGAAGCCCCGGGCGATCATCTCGCCGATGCCCCGGCTGCCACCGGTGACGACCGCCACCTTGCCCTCGACGCTGAATAGATTTCTCAAAATATCGTCTCCTGAAAATACGGGCCTCAGGCCTCGAGATCGAAGCCCTTGGACAGATAGGTCTCGGCCATGGCGCAGTGCATGGCGACTCCCCGCGCCATCACCCGCTCGTCCAGCACCATGCGGTTGGAGTGCAGGGCGCAGCAGGAACGCCAGTCACCGCCCTCCGGCGTCGCGCCCAGGAAGGCCATGGCGCCGGGGACCTTCTGCAGCACATAGGCGAAGTCCTCGGCCCCCATGGCCGGTGACGGCATGGTGCGCCAGGCGCCGGGGCCAAACAGCTGCTCCGCCGTGCGCTCGAACAGGGCGGCGGCCTCGCTGGTGCAGACGGTGACCGGGAAGCCGGGGATGACCTCGACGGTCGCATCGGCGGTGTGGGCCTGGGCGATGTGGGGGGCGAGGCGGCGCAGGCCCTCGTGGGCCAGCTCGCGCGAGCGCTCGGAGAAGGAGCGGATCGTGCCCTCGATCACCGCCACCTCGGGAATGACGTTGTTGGTGGTCCCCGCCTGGATCTTGCCCACCGTGACCACCACGGGATCGAAGGCCGGGATGCGCCGAGTGACCATGGCCTGGATGGCGGTGACGATCTCGCAGGCGACCGGAATGGGGTCGAGGGCGTCATGCGGGGCGGAGGCATGGCCGCCGCGACCATTGACGGTGATGTGGAAGACATCGGCGGCGGCCAGCAGCGGGCCGGCGCGGCCAGCGAAGACCCCGGTCGGGATGTTGGGCGAGATGTGCAGGGCGAAAGCGGCGTCGGGCAGAGGATCGATCAGGCCGTCGTCCAGCATCCAGCGGGCGCCGTGGTGGCCTTCCTCGCCAGGTTGGAACATGAACATCACCGTGCCCGCCAGCTGGTCACGCCGGGCGCAGAGCGCGCGGGCCGCCCCCACCAGCATGGCCACATGGGTGTCATGGCCGCAGGCATGCATGGCCCCGTCGGTGCGCGACGTGAAGTCGAGGCCGGTGTCCTCCTGCAGGGGCAGGGCGTCCATGTCGCCGCGCAGCAGGACGGTGCGTCCATTGGCGGGACCGCGCAGTATGGCGACGAAGCCCGAGGTGGAAGGCCCCTCATGGATCTCCAGCGGCAGGCCTTCGAGCGCCGCCTTGGCCTTGGCGGTGGTCTTGGGCAGGTGCAGCCCCAGCTCCGGCTCCTCGTGGATCGCCCGGCGCAGGGTGATCATGTCCTCCAGGAGGTCGTCGCCGGCCTCCACCCAGAATTTCGAGGAGGGGATCAGGTCCATGGGGTGGCTCCAGGCAGGATGATGCGGCCAGAATGGCCGGGCCGTCGGCGCGTGGCAAATGGCGAACATCACCCTGGAAGCTGATGGCCGCAGCCCGTCACGGGAATTCCGCCATATCTGGATATTGGCGGGCAAGTTGAAAGATCGCTGTTTTGCGAGATTTCGCAGCCTTGACCTTGCGGCTAAATCAATCTCCTGTTTGGATTCTTAATATTGGTCCGCCCGCGGAACATGGGACGGGTGCGATTTCTGTGTCGATTGTTTCAATGAAGCCCGGAGTTGTTTCAGACCCTGCCGAGGATTTGGTCCAAAGCCGGACAGCGGATGAATATTCCGGTGGAGGGGGGCCTGATCAGCGGCCGATCTTGTTCGTCCATATTCCCAAGACCGCGGGGACGACATTCCTGACGGCCTTGGGCGCCCTGTTCGGAGAGCAGCATCTGCGTCGGTTGCAGGATGACGATCTGCATCCCGACGCCATCGACGCCCTGATAGGGTCGCCCGCCATGACTCAGGTGCGCTGCCTGGCCGGACACTTCCCGGTCCACGCCTTCGCCGAACGCTGGGAGCGTTTCCAGGCCTTCACCATGCTGCGGCATCCCGTGGACAGGGTGGTCTCGCTGTTCTGGTTTCTACGTCGGTCGCCGGAGGATGTGCTGGCCAGGATGGGGCTTACTCCAGGCTTCAGCCTCGATGAATTCCTGGCAGGCGAGGTTCCCGAACTCTTTGCCCAGACGCGCGACGGCATGTGCCGGATGTTGTGCGGCGATCCGACTCGGAGCGACCCTGGCCATCCTGCGTTCTGGAGACCACAGGTCTCGGCCGTCGCGCCAGCTGCGGCGGCGCTGGAGCGGATGGGATTTGGCCTGGTGGAGGAGATGGGGGCGAGTCTGAGGCTGGTCGCCGCAGAGATGGGCGCGCCCTTCGCCCTGCCCAACCACGCGGAGAATGTCTCCTCCAGGTTGGCGACGCCGCCTACGTCGGGACAGATGCGCCGGATCGTTGACCTGAACACCGCGGACCTGGCGCTCTACGAGATGGCGCGGCGTCGGTTCCAGCGGCGGGTCGCGGTCCATGCAGCCAGGGGGGCGGACGGGTCGCCGCCGCGCCCTGACGCCGTCTGGAAGGCGGAGCTTGGGCGCGAGACGCCGATCTGCGCCGTGGCCGGGCGGCGGGGCTTCCATGCATATGAGCCCAGGATCGGCTTGGCGTGGATCAGGGGCGACAGGTCGGCCGACGTGGCCTTTGCGGTCCCGGCCGGGCGTCGGCGTCTGGTCCTGCGGGTCTATGGGATCACTCAGGACTATCCGATCGGCGACCTGAGGCTGCATGTGAACGGTGTGGCTGTGCGCCACAGAGTGGTGCGAGACCGCGGCGGATGGGCTGAGGTGAGGACCAGGGCCTTCCGAATACGGGGTGGCGAGGGCCCTAACCTGCTGTCCCTGTCCCCGCCCTTTCAGGTGCCGGCCGCCCGGGCGCACACGGGATCGCGGGACGAACGGGCGCTGTCGGTGGCCATCGCGACGCTACGCCTGGACCGTGCCTAGCCAGGATCAGAATGGAATGGCCGCGCCGTCCCAGGCGAAGAAGCCGCCGGTGTCAGCCGGACCCAGCCCCGCGATCACCGCCAGCAGGCGTTCGGCCGACTGATCGGGGGTGAACAGCCGTTCGGCGGGAACCCCCTTCTGAAAGGGGTCGCTGAGCGCGGTGTCGACCGTGCCCGGGTGCAGGGCGACGCAGATGGATTGCGGACGCGATCGCGCCTGCTCGATCGCCAGAGTGCGGATCACCATGTTGAGCGCGGCCTTGGAGGCGCGATAGGCGTGCCAGCCGCCCAGGCGGTTGTCGGAGATCGAACCGACCCGAGCCGACAGGGCGGCGAACACGGATGCGCCCTCGCGGGCCATGCGGGGCAGGAGATGCTTGGCGATCAGGGCCGGGCCGATGGTGTTGATGCGGAAGACCCGCGCCAGGGTGTCGGCGTCCAGGGCGCGATAGGATTTTTCCGGCGCGAGCCCCTGGCCGTGCAGGAGGCCCGTGGCGATGATCACCAGGCGCAGGGGCGCGTGAGCGTCGAGCATCGCCGCGGCGGCCTCGATCGAGGCTTCATCCTCAAGGTCGAGCGCCAGGGCGAGGGGATCGTCGGGCGGCGGGCGCCGGGAGAGGCCCAGGACCGCCTCATATCGCCCCTCGGCCCTCAGGCGCGCCAGCAGGGCGGCGCCCAGGCCGCCCGTGGCGCCGATCACCACCGCCGTGCCCGTGCGCTCGGTCACCGGCTCAGGCCAGGGCCGCGCGGATCAGGGCCTTGAAGCCGGCCAGGGCGTCGGCGGTCAGTTTGGCGTCGACGCAGCGCATGTCGTCGCCGACGACGTGGTGCAGGCGGTGGGCGCCGAACACGCCGGCGACCTTGGGATAGCCGGAGGCCAGGATGTGGGTCAGTTCCCCGGCCGCCCCCGCGCCGGCGGCATAGGGCGCCTCCAGGCCGGGCTGACCGGCGAAAGCGGCGCGGCAAGCCGACAACAGGTCCGGCGTCGCCATCAGGATTCGCTGGGGGTCGGCGCTGGGCAGGGGCGCGAGCTGGCCGCCAATCTCGTGCCAGTCACGGGCGGCGACATTGGCGCCGAGGTGCAGCCACAGGGCGGTCTCGGCCGGGCGGGGCGCGATCTCTTCCAGCATGCGGGCGGCGCCCAGGTTCTCATATTCGTGGCCGCTGTTGCAGACGAAGGCCAGGTCCACGGGCAGGCGGGCGCGGCTGGCCCAGGCGGCGAGCGCCATCCAGACGGCGACGCCCGGGCCGCGCTCGCCGCCGCAGGCGGTCCATCCCGAGCGCGGGGTGGAGACCACCAGCCAGCGACCACGCCCGCGATCCAGGCGGCCCATCAGATTGAAGGCGGGGCGGAAGCCGCCCTGGCCGGTGAGCATGAGGCGCGCGACGCCGCCCGCCGCGGCCAGGAACTGTGCAGCGTCCTTGGGGCCGATGATCGCCACCGGCCGGTCGAACATCGGCTTGTCGCCGTCGGCGTTCAGGGCGATGGCCTCACCGGTTGGTCCGGTGGTGATCAGCACCACGGCGATGGCGCCGGAGGCCAGGGCGGCGGCCACCGGGCGGCGCACGGCCTCGGCCTTGGCGGAGGACCAGCGGGCATAGGGCAGGGGGACGAGGGCGATGGCGCCGGTTAGGTCGCCGGCCTTGGCCCAGGGCTCGACCACGACCAGCTTGCCGGAGAGCCCCTCTGGCGGTGTCGGGATCACGATGGCCAGGGGCAGGACCGGCTTGGTGGTCTCGCCCAGGATGAGCTCGGCCCGGGTCAGATCGAAGGTCGGGACCCGGATCGTCTGGCGTGTGGTGGCGAAGCCCAGGCCCTGGAGCCTCTGGTCCATCCAGTCGCCGGCGCCCGTGTCGCCTGGCCCGCCCGCAAGCTTTGCACCCAGGCCGACATAGTGCTCGAGATCGGCCCGCAGGCTGTCGGTGGTCACGGTCTGGCTCCCTGCCGCATGCGCCGCGCCGGGCGCCAGCAGTCCGCTCGCGAGGACCGCGCGCCGCGTCGTCCCCATCGTCTCAGCCTGCCTTGTAGTAGTCGAG
>NZ_CANCLE010000137.1 GCF_947378715.1 Phenylobacterium aquaticum | reverse complement strand
GACCTGGCGAGCGCCATCTCAGTCATGGCCTGGGGCTGCCAGCTCTCCACATAGTCGCCCTTGACCTGGCGGTGACCGATCGGGGCGCAGAAGGCGGTTCCGATGGTCCCGTCGGCGTGGCTGAACCGCACGGTCAGCTGGGTGATCTCGAAGTCGAAGGCGACCCGGCCCTCGACGATCACCCGGGGCTGCTCGACCCGGCCGCCTTCCAGGGCATAGCGCCAGGCCTGGGCGATCTCGGCGGCGGTCTCGACATAGGACTGGCCCTTGCCCGAGGAGGACATCACAGGCTTCACGAAGCAGGGGAAGCCGGTGACCTCGGCGGCGGCCTTGGCCAGTTCCGCCTCGGTGGAGGCGAAGGCGTAGGCGCTGGTCGGCAGGGAGAGCTGTTCGGCCGCAAGCCGGCGAATGCCCTCGCGGTTCATGGTCAACTGGGCGGCGCGGGCGGTGGGGATGACCGTGGCCAGCCCCTCGGCCTCGATCCGCACCAGCTCGTCGGTGGCGATGGCCTCGATCTCGGGCACGATCAGATGCGGCCGCTCGGCCTCGACCAGGGCGCGCAGGGCCACGGCGTCGGTCATGGCGATGACGTGGCTGCGGTGGGCGACCTGCATGGCCGGCGCGTCAGCATAGCGATCGACCGCGATCACCTCGCAGCCCAGCCTCTGCAGCTCGATCGCCACTTCCTTGCCGAGCTCGCCTGAGCCCAGCAACATCACCTTCACGGCGGTGGGGGACAGCGGCGTGCCGAGGCGCATGGCGCGAACCCTAACCGAGCTTCGACTTCGCCGCGGCCACGACGGCCTCGGCGGTGATGCCGAACTCCTTATAGAGCCGGTCGGCCGGGGCGCTGGCGCCGAAGCCGTCCATGCCGACGAACACGCCGTCCTCGCCGATGAACCGCTCCCAGCCCAGGCCCATCGCGGCCTCGACCGCGACGCGCACCGTGCCGGCGCCGATGACCTTGGCGCGATAGGCGGGGGGCTGCGCCGCAAACAGTTCCCAGCAGGGGGTGGAGACCACGCGGGTTCCGATCCCTTCGGACTGGAGGGCGTCGCGGGCGGCCATGGCCAGGGAGACCTCCGTGCCGGAGGCGAACAGGGTGACCTTGGCCTCGCCCATCGCAGGAGCCAACTCATAGGCGCCCTTGGCCGAGAGGTTTTCGGCCGAGGCCTCGGTGCGCACCGCCGGGACCTTCTGCCGCGACAGGGCCATGAAGGTCGGCGTCTTGCGGGCGTTCAGGGCCAGTTTCCAGCACTCGGCGGTCTCCACCGCATCGGCGGGGCGGAAGACGTTGAGGTTGGGCATGGCGCGCATGGCGGCCAGGTGTTCGACCGGCTGGTGGGTGGGCCCATCCTCGCCGACCCCGATCGAGTCGTGGGTCATGACGTGGATCACCCGGATGCCCATCAAGGCGCCGAGCCGGATGGCCGGGCGGCTATAGTCGGAGAACACCATGAAGGCGCCGCCATAGGGGATGACCCCGCCGTGCAGGGCCATGCCGTTCATGGCTGCGGCCATGCCGAACTCGCGCACGCCATAGTTCACATAGCGGCCGGCATAGTCGGGTTCGTCGAAGACGGCGGTGTTCTTGACGAAGGTGTTGTTGGAGCCGGTCAGGTCGGCGGAGCCGCCGATCATTTCCGGGACCGCGCCGAACAGGGCGTCGAGCGCCGAACCCGAATGCTGGCGGGTGGCGGCGGCGGGCTTCGACGCCACGGCCTCGGCGATGAGCGCGTCCAGGCGGTCGAAGGCGTCGGCGGGCAGGTCGCCCTTCATCGCGCGCTCGAACACCGCCTTGTGCGGCGAGGCGGCGAGCTTGGCTTCCCAGGCCTTGCGGACCTTGCCGCCCTTGCGGCCGGCGGCGCGCCAGGGACGATAGACCTCGTCCGGCACATGGAAGGGCTCCTGGCTCCAGCCCATCTTCTCGCGGCTGGCGGCGATCTCGGTCTTGCCCAGCGCGGCGCCGTGGGTCTTGTGGTGGCCCTCCATCGTGGCCGCGCCCTTGCCGATCTTGGTCTTGCAGGCGATCAGGCTGGGACGGTCCTGCTTGGTCGCCCAGGCGAGCGCCCGGCGGATCTGGCCGGCATCGTGCCCGTCAATGGCCTTGACCGCCCAGCCGGCCGCCTTGAAGCGGGCCACGGGGTCACCGGCTTCGGACAGCGAGACCGCGCCGTCGATGGTCACGTCATTGTCGTCCCACATGACGGTCAGCTTGTTGAGCTTCAGGCGGCCGGCCAGGCTGATCGCCTCGTGGCTGACGCCCTCCATCAGGCAGCCGTCGCCGCAGATCACCCAGGTGCGATGGTCGACCAGATCGGCGCCAAAGCGCGCGGCCAGGCTGCGTTCGGCCATGGCCATGCCGACCGAGGTCGCCAGGCCCGAGCCCAGGGGGCCGGTGGTGACCTCGACGCCGGGGGTGTGGAACACCTCGGGGTGGCCGGGGGTCTTGGAGCCCCACTGGCGGAAATTCTTGATCTCGCCCAGGGTCATCGCCTTGAACCCGCTTAGATGCAGCAGCGAATAGAGCAGCATCGAGCCGTGCCCCGCCGACAGCACGAAGCGGTCGCGATCGGCCCAGTCGGGCTTGGTCGCGTCATATTTCAGGAATTTCGTCCACAGCACGGTCGCGACATCGGCCATGCCCATCGGCATGCCAGGGTGGCCGCTGGCGGCCTGTTCGACGGCGTCCATGGAGAGCACGCGGATGGCGTCGGCCATGGTCTGGAGCGGAGCGGGCATGGGGGCCTATGAATCTTCCGGGGGCTGAACGGGGCGGCGTCGCATGCACAGAGGTGAGGGTCAAGGAACGTAACGGGTTCCGGCGGCGGCCCGGCCCGGTCTATAGATTAACGGTCACAGTTCGGAGCGTGGAATGAACCGGGAGTCCGGCGACAACGCCCTCGACCAGGCGGTCAACCGCCTGGATCGCGCGGTTGCGCTTTTGGAGCAGCGCATGGCCCATGGGGTCAGGGATGGCGGCGACGGCCTGTTCGACGCCGATCGCGCGCGGCTGGCCGCCGAGCTGGACCAGGCGCGGGCCCGGGAGAAGGATCTGGAGGCCGCCGGCGCCGAGGCGTCCGCGGCCCTGGGCCGCGCCATCGCTGAGATCCAGGCGGCGCTCGAGCCTGCCGCCGAAGCGGCGGACGTCGACGAGACCGAGGAAGCCTAGCCATGGCCCAGCTGAACATCGACGTGAATGGCCGACCCTATGCCGTGGGCTGCGAGGATGGCCAGGAGGCGCACCTTCTGGAACTGGCCCGGCTGTTCGACCGCCAGGTCCGCCAGGTCTCGCAGGACATGGGCCAATTGGGCGACACCCGGCTGTTTCTGATGGGCGCCCTGTTGCTGGCCGATGAACTGACTGACGCCAAGGCCAGGCTCTCCGTCGCCCAAGCCGAGCTCGCCCGCCTGCAATCCGACTACGCCCGGGTGGAGGTCAAGGCGGCGCTCGCCATCGACAACGCCGCCCGCAAGATCGAGAAGCTGGTGGCGGAATAGAGTCAGCCGGCTGATCGCGCGGGCGAAGGTGCTGGGGATCGCGGGCGTGGGGGAGCCAGTCTGATGCGCCCGCCCTTGTGAACCCACCTCCGCGGCCCTAGATTGGCTCCCGGCGGGTCTTGCTGCGGCTCTCGTCGAAGGCAACTAATCCCAGAGACCTTAATTTTCTCGAAGGGAGCTGTCCCTGTCCGGGCTCGTGGGCCCGGGTATATGGCGCCCACCTGGTTTACCAGGTCCGAGGGGATTTAAACCGTCCTTCACGGTCCTCGCGGCGCCGCCACCCTTTCCCTTTCCCCCGCCTGCGGGGGTATAGGGATGCGGTGACCGACCCCGCCTCCGCCAAGCTTGATCTGCGCCGGGCCCTGCGCGTCCGCCGCGCCGCGCTCGCCAAGTCCGCGCCCGACGCCGCCCAGCGCGCCGCCGATCTGGCGCCGATCCATGCGCTTCCCGCCTTCGCTTGTTTCGCCGGCTATCACGCCCTGGGCTCGGAGCTGAACCCCAGCCCGCTGATCCGCCGGCTGTCGGCCCTGGGCGGCCTGTTCGCCCTGCCGGTCTGCGAGGGGCCGGATGCGCCGCTGATCTTCCGGCTGTGGGACGACCGCGACCGGCCGGTTCCCGACGCCATGGGCGTGCCGGCCCCGCCGCCGCACGCGCCGCGGGTCCATCCGGACCTGGTGATTGTTCCCCTGCTCGGCTTCGACCGCAGGGGCGGCCGACTGGGGCAGGGCGGCGGGCACTATGACCGCACCCTGGCGGCGCTGCGGGCCGTCAGGCCGGTCTTCGTCCTGGGCCTGGCCTATGCCGGCCAGGAGGCGCCCGAACTGGACCTCGAGCCGCACGATCAGAGGCTGGACGCCATTCTCACCGAAAACGGCTATATCCCGGTCGAAAGACCTTAAGGACCAGACATGCGCTTCGCCTTCTTCGGGGATGTCGTCGGCCGCGCCGGCCGCGACGGCCTGGCCGACCACCTGCCCGACCTCCGCCGCCGCCTCGACCTCGAGTTCGTGGTGATCAACGCCGAGAACGCTGCGGCGGGCTTCGGCATCACCGAGAACACGGCGCGCGAGCTGTTCGATTCTGGAGCTGACTGCCTGACGCTCGGCAACCACAGCTGGGACCAGAAGGAGGCCCTGACCTATATCGTCCGCGAGGACCGGCTGATCCGGCCGCTGAACTATTCGGTCCTGGCCGACGCGCCTGGGCGCGGCGCCAATCTGTTCGTGACGACCAAGGGTCGGCGCATCCTGGTGATCAACCTGCTGGGCCGGGTGCACATGGACTCGCTGGACGATCCCTTCGCCGCGGTCGACCGCGAGCTGGAACGCACGCCCCTGGGCATGGTCGCCGACGCCATACTGGTCGACATGCACGCCGAGGCCACCTCCGAGAAGATGGCCATGGGTCATTTCTGTGACGGCCGCGCCAGCCTGGTGGTCGGCACCCATACCCATGTGCCCACCGCCGACTGCCAGATCCTGCCGGGCGGCACCGCCTATCAGACCGACGCAGGCGCCTGCGCCGACTATGACAGCGTGATCGGCAACCAGAAGGAAGAGCCCCTGCGGCGCTTCACCACCCGGATCTCCAGCGGTCGCTACAAGCCGGCCGAAGGCCCGGCCACGGTCTGCGGCGTGTTCGTGGAGACCGACGACCGCACAGGCCTGGCCCGGCGGGTCGAGCCGATCCGCATCGGCGGCCGGCTGTCTGAGACGGTGCCGACCCTGGACGCCGTGCCCGGCTAAGCCGCCGCGCGGCGGGCCTCGGCCTGGGCGCAGGCCGCGAGAATCGCCCCGACCAGCTCGGCGGGGTGGATCGGCTTGGGCTGGACGTCATCAAAGCCCAGCGCCATCAGCCTCTGGGTCTCGTCGGACATGGCGTCGGCGGTGAGCGCGATGACCGGCAAGGTCGGATCGCCCGCCTCGCCGGACCGGATGCGACTGAGCGCCTCGATCCCGTCCATCACCGGCATGTGGACGTCCATCAGCACCAGGTCGAATCCGCCGCCGGCCAGGCGCTCGAGGGCCAGGGCCCCGTTGTCGGCGGTCTCGATATGGGCGCCCACGGCCTCAAGGATGGCGCGCGCCACCGCCTGGTTGATGGCGTTGTCCTCGGCCACCAATATGGTCACACCGCTGAGGCCGACGTCGGCGTCATAGTCCTCCGCCTCGTCCGCCCCTGGGGCCTCGGCGAGGGGCAGCTCCAGGGTCAGGCGAAACACCGAACCCTGGCCCGGGGCGCTCTCGACACTGACCCCGCCGCCCATCATCCGCGCCAGCTGACGGCAGATGGAGAGGCCCAGGCCCGTGCCGCCGAATCGGCGGGTGGTGGAGGCGTCGGCCTGGCTGAAAGCCTGGAACAGGCGGCCCACCTGATCGGGGGTCATGCCGATGCCGGTGTCGCTGACGGAAATCTCCACCCGACCACGACCGGCCGCCGCGCCGTCCAGGGGCCGCAGCGCCAGGCGCACCTCGCCGGCCTCGGTGAACTTCAGCGCGTTGGACAACAGGTTGAGCATGATCTGGCGGATGCGGGTCGGATCGCCGGTCAGCCAGCGCGGGGTGCCGGGATCGACCGTGAAGGTCAGGTTCAGCCCCTTGGCCAGGACGGCGTCGCGCCACAGAGCCTCGGCCTGGGCGCCCAGTTCCGGCAGATCGAAGACGGTGGTCTCCAGCTCCAGGCGCCCGGCCTCGATCTTGGAGACGTCGAGGATGTCATTGAGGATGGCCATCAACCCGTCGCCGGCGCGGATCAGCATGCCGACCTGGGCCTGCTGTTCGTCCGAGAGCTTGGTGTTGCGCAGGGCCTGGGCCATCCCCAGCACCCCGGTCATGGGGGTGCGCAGTTCATGGCTCATCATGGCCAAGAAGGCGGACTTGGCGGCGTTGGCCTCGATCGCCGCACGCTCGGCGGCCTGCATGGCGTGGGCGGCCCGGCGGCTGGCCCGCACTCCATTGACCCAATAGAGCGCCATCAGGGCCAGGCCGCAGGTCAGGGTCACCAGCCGCACCCGGTCGAATTGCCGGGACATCAGCGGCAGGACGAACAGGGCCAGCATGGGGAAGGAGGCGTTGACCGCCAGCAGAACCCGGAACCGTGAGGTGTAGCTGATCGCATGGATCAGCTGGCCGCAGAGCAGCACCACGGCGCCGATCCGCAGCGCCTCCATGCCGCTGTTCCACAGCAGTACGGGCAGGGCGGCCCAGATGGCGGTCTTGACCAGGGTGGAGGTGAGATAGAGCGCCTTCTCGGTCCGGCTGGGCCGGCCGCCGGACCTGACCGAACGGGTCACGGCCCAGGTCCAGATCTCGCTCGCCAGGGCGATGGCGGCCCAGGTCGCGGCGAGACGCCAGCCCAGGTTCCAGCCGGCCAGGAGGGCGACGGGCCCCAGGGTCATGACCCGGACGCCCGTGGTGCGGAGGCTTTCGATCGCGCCGCGATCGAGCTCCTCGCCAAAAGCGTCGCGCCAGCGGGTCACGCCGAGCTCCTGAAGCTGAAGGGATGGTCGACAGCTTGTCTTAGATAGGTGAATCGAGTCTTTCGCAACGCCCCCAGGGTGCGGCATCGGCCCCCACGCGCAAAGGGTGCGGGGCCGATGGCGTGCGCGGATCAGTCGTCGCGGCGGCGTCCCTTGAACAGGCCTTTGCGGGACGGGCCTTCGGCGCCGCGTCCGCCAGGCGGGGGCAGGTTGGCCAGGGTGATCTTGCCCGTGTCATTGGGGTCGAGCAGGGCGAACCGGCGGCCCGCCGCCTTGGCCCATTCCTCGGCGGTGACCTTCCAGTCCAGATTGGCGTCCGCGCCGCGCACCGGCTGGGGCTCATTGATCAGCGAGAAGCGGGCCGCCCCCTCCAGGCGACTGAAGTTGTGGCCGGACGAGGACCGGCGCGGATGGTCGCCGCCCCCGGGCGCGTCCATGTCGTCTCCGCCCATGCCGCCTCCGGGACCGCCACCGGGCCCTCCACCGCCTGGGCCGCCCATTCCGCCGCCGCCCATTCCACCGCCGTGGCCTCCGCCCATGCCGCCGCCTCGGCTGCCGCCCATGTCGCCGCCGTGGCCGCCGCCCATCCCGCCGCCGCCCTTGCCACCGCCCTGGGGCGGGCCATCCTCAGGGTCCTCGCGGCCCATGCCGAGGATTTCGGGCGCGATCCTGGTCTCGTAGATCTGGTTCTCGGCGCCGTCGACGACGCCGTCATGATTGGCGTCCAGCACCTTGAAGAAGCGCATGGCGTCGGCGCGGAACTCGGCCAGGGTCAGGGCGCCGTCATGGTCGGTGTCGGCCCCCGCGAACCAGGCGGCCAGGCCGTCTCCGCCGCGAAAGGGCTCGCCGGCCGGGCTGAGGAACAGGCCGCCGTGACGGGGTCCGCCCGGTGGCGGCCCGCGATGGTCGCGGGGCGGGGCGCCTGGCGGGGGGCCGTCCGGCGAGGTCTGAGCCTGCGCGGCGGCGGTCAGGGCGAAGAGGGCGCAGAGCGTGAGGAGCGCAGGGGACTTGATCATCGTCAGACCCTGGCCGCGCGGCGGGGCGGAAATGAGCCCCGACAGTGTCGCCGATGAAACCCGACCGGGAGGGGACGCGGCGACGGGCGCTTCGCGGGTCATTCCACTCCAGCGGGAAGGGTTCTAGGCTGAAGCTTCGGCCGGCGCGCCCACGACGACGGCCTGCGTTCAGGAGGTTCCATGCTCGCCAAGTTCTTAGTCCGCGCGATCTTCGCCGCGATTGGCCTGGCCATCGCCGCCCATTTCGTCCCCGGGGTCGCCTATGACACCCTCTGGACCCTGGCGGTCGCCGCCCTGTTGCTGGGGATCGTCAACGCCATCGTCCGACCGGTGGTGGTGTTCCTGACCCTGCCCTTCACCCTGCTGACGCTGGGTCTGTTCCTGCTGATCATCAATGCCGGGATGATCGGGCTGGTCGCCTATTTCGTGAAGGGTTTCACCGTGCACGGCATCGTGCCCGGGATCGAGGCGGCCATCGTCACCGGCATCACCAGCTGGGTCGGTCACCTGGTGATCGGCGACCACACCCGCGACGACTAGAGCCCCTACCGATCCGGCGCCTCAGCCAGATCGGATCAAAGGGGCTCTCATTCAAAAAGTCAGAGCACTTTTGGAAAAATGCTCGAGGCCAGCGGCCATAGAAAAAGGGCGGGACCTCGCGGTCCCGCCCTCGATCTTAAGTGCTGGATGACGGGCTTTAGAAGTCCATGTCGCCCATGCCGCCCATGCCGCCGCCTTGCATGCCGCCGCCTTGGCCGCCCTTCTTCGGGGCCTCGACGATGGCGGCTTCGGTGGTGATCAGCAGGCCGGCCACCGAGGCGGCGTCCTGCAGAGCGGTGCGCACGACCTTGGCCGGGTCGATGACGCCGGCTTGGACCATGTCCACATACTCTTCGGTCTGAGCGTTGAAGCCGAAGGTGGCGGAGGGGTTTTCAAGCACCTTGCCGACCACGATCGAGCCTTCGACGCCGGCGTTTTCCGAGATCTGACGGATCGGCGCCTGGAGCGCGCGACGCACGATGGCGACGCCGGCTTCCTGGTCGTCATTGTCGCCCTTGAAGCCGTCCAGAACCTTGGAGGCCTTCAGCAGGGCGACGCCGCCGCCGGGGACGATGCCTTCTTCCACGGCCGCGCGGGTCGCGTTCAGGGCGTCGTCGACGCGGTCCTTCTTTTCCTTCACTTCGACTTCCGTCGCGCCGCCGACGCGGATCACGGCGACGCCGCCGGCCAGCTTGGCCAGACGTTCTTGCAGCTTTTCCTTGTCGTAGTCCGAGGTGGTGTCCTCGATCTGACGCTTGATCTGGCCGATGCGGGCTTCGATGCCGTCCTTGGCGCCGGAACCGTCGACGATCGTGGTGTCGTCCTTGGTGATGGTGACCTTCTTGGCCTTGCCGAGCATTTCGAGGGTGACGTTCTCGAGCTTGATGCCCAGGTCTTCGCTGATCAGCTCACCGCCGGTCAGGATGGCGAGGTCTTCCAGCATGGCCTTGCGGCGGTCGCCGAAGCCCGGAGCCTTGACGGCCGCGACGCGAAGGCCGCCGCGCAGCTTGTTCACGACCAGGGTCGCGAGCGCTTCGCCTTCGACGTCTTCAGCGATGATCAGCAGGGGACGGCCCGACTGAACCACGGCTTCCAGCACCGGCAGCAGGGGCTGCAGCGAGGTCAGCTTCTTTTCGAAGAGCAGGATGAGCGGCTCTTCGAGTTCAGCCTCCATCTTGTCGGCGTTGGTGATGAAGTAGGGCGACAGGTAGCCGCGGTCGAACTGCATGCCTTCGACGACGTCGAGTTCGGTCTCGAGGCTCTTGGCTTCTTCAACCGTGATCACGCCTTCATTGCCGACCTTGTCCATGGCCTTGGCGATCATCGCGCCGATTTCGGCGTCGCCATTGGCGGAGATGGTGCCGACCTGGGCGATTTCCGAGTTGGCCGAGACCTTCTTGGAGGACGACTTGATGTGCTCGACGGCGACCAGGACGGCCTTGTCGATGCCGCGCTTCAGGTCCATCGGGTTCATGCCAGCGGCAACTGACTTCAGGCCTTCGACGACGATGGCTTGCGCCAGGACGGTGGCGGTGGTGGTGCCGTCGCCGGCCTTGTCGTTGGTCTTGGAGGCGACTTCACGGATCAGCTGGGCGCCCAGGTTCTCGAACTTATCTTCCAGTTCGATTTCCTTGGCGACCGAGACGCCGTCCTTGGTGGAGCGCGGGGCGCCGAAGGCCTTCTCGATGACCACGTTGCGGCCCTTGGGGCCCAGGGTCACCTTCACGGCGTTGGCGAGGATGTTGACGCCGCGCAGCATCTTGTCGCGCGCGTCGGTCGAGAAATAGACGGTCTTGGCTGCCATTTTAGGTGTGTGTCTCTCTGATTGTGGGTTTTGAAGGGGCCGGGTTCTCTAGGCTTCGCTTAGGAAAGCGTGCCGAGGACGTCCGACTCTTTCATGATCAGCAGGTCGTCGCCGTCGACCTTGATTTCCTGGCCCGACCACTTGCCGAACAGGATGCGGTCGCCGGCCTTCAGCTCCATCTTGGTGCGCTCGCCGGTCTTCTCGTTGACGGCGCCGGGGCCGACCGAGATGACTTCGCCTTCCTGGGGCTTTTCCTTGGCGGTGTCGGGGATGATGATCCCGCCCTTGGTCTTGGTTTCTTCTTCGACGCGCTTCACGACGACGCGGTCGCCCAGGGGACGAAATGCCATGTTTGTGGTCTCCGTTGGTACGGGTGGTATTTGAATGGGCGGCTCGGCGAGCCGGCTTTTGGCAGCCGACACTGTCGAGTGCTAACGGGGCGGGAATT
>NZ_CANCLE010000136.1 GCF_947378715.1 Phenylobacterium aquaticum | reverse complement strand
GACACCGGCCGTGGTGATCAGGAACTGCTTCATTCGAATCCCGGGTGAGGAGAAAGGCCTAAGCTATATCGGGCGGGGCTTCGCGCAAATGAAGAGGTCTCAACCCCCAGGGGTTGAGAATTCCGGCGCGATGCGTGCGGCGCTGGCGGCCGGGTCAGGCTGGGGTCACGTCGAAGGCCATGGTCAGCCGCCGCCCATCGGTCGAGAACGGGATGACCCCGTGCCACATATAGGACGGAAACAGCACTAGCCGGCCGGGCCGGGGCTCGACGAAACGCTCGGGCGGGCAGGGTGGATCAAGGGCGATCGGCGGCTCGCCGAAGCTCAGCCAGCCCTCGTGACGGGCCGAGCCTTCGATCACGCGGGGCGTGGCGACATAGAAGACGGAGGAGATCCAGCCCTCCATGTGCAGATGATTGCTGTGCGAGCCGCCCGGGCCCAGCAGCACCGACCAGGCGCCGTGGATCTGGTGGGCGCCGGTGTTGCGCGACCTCAGCGGGTCAGCGCCGGGGCCCAGCGCCTGGACATAGGCGTCGATCGCGGGGGCGAACTGGCGGAACGCGGCCTGGATCGCCGGGTCGTCGGAGCCGGTGAGCAGGTGGGAGATCTGGCTGCCCTGTCGCACCGACTGGTTGGTCGGCTCCCGGACATAGAGGTGCTGGGCTGAGAGCGCCCGGTCGAGGTCGCTGAGGAAGCCGGCCATGTCGTTCCAGCCCTCAGGCGTCGGCAGATCATAGATCCGCACCAGGCCGTCATGGTCGCAGAGCGTGGCGTGGAGCGGATCGCCCGCCTGGCGGGCGGCGACGGCGGCCCAGCCCCAGAGCGACTGATTGGCCGGCGCGCGCTTCAGGCCGCTCAGGGCGGCCTCCAGGGCCTCGGACGGGCGCCCCTGGGCCAGGGCGACGATGCAAAGCTGGTTCAGGACGGCGGGCTCGCCGGGGGCGAGGGCGTGAGCGCGTCTGGCCAGGGTCTCGGCCTCGGCGGCCAGGCCGAGCGCCATCGCCGCCTGGGAGGCCGCGAGGCCAAGCGGGCCATCCCCGGGCGCCTGGTCGGCGGCGGCGCGCAACAGCGCCCAGGCCTGTTGATGTTGGCCGGCGGCGCGCATCAGATCGGCCTGCGCCATCCGGACCCGGGCGCCCGGCGCGCCGGCCCGCTCGGCGGCGGCCAGGACGGCCAGGGCCTCGCTCAGGTCGCCCCGCCGCATCCAGACCAGATTGGCCAGCTCGGCGGACCAGGCGAGTTCGGCCGGGCGGCGGCGCAGGGCCTGGCCCAGGGCGGCCTCGCCCTCGTCCAGCCGGCCGGCGGCGACCAGGGCCCGGCTCTGGACCAGCCAGGTCTCCGGCGCGTCGAGCCCCAGGCGGAAGGCGGTCTCCAGGGCGGCGATCGCCTCGGTCGCGCGGCCGAGATCGCCGAGTGTGGCGCCCAGATTGTGCCAGGCGATGCGTGACTGCGGAAACCGGCGCACAGCCTCGCGATCGACCTCCGCCGCTTCGCCGCGACGCCCCAGGCCCTTGAGCGCGGCGGCGTGCAGGGCGAAGGTGCGCGGGATGGCGTCGGGACGGGACAGCAGGGGGTCGGTGGCGGCCAAGGCGGCCGAGAAGCGGCCGGCCGCGATCTGGGCGGCCGCCTCATCCAATATGGTCTTGCTCAAGCCCCAGCCCTTGCGCGAACGCATCCCCACCCAAGGTGTCGCCCGGATCACGAGGTTCGGCAATCCATGTTATCCCGCGCGACCCCATAGGAGCCGGCCCCAGGCATGACCGCACGGCAGTATCTCAATCCGGATCTGGACGAGGCCGCCCTGGCCGCCCGGTTCGCGCAAGCCGGGCGGCTGCACGTCCCCGACATCCTGGCCCCGGACTTCGCCGGGGAGGTCGCCGCCGCCATGGCCGCCGCCGTGCCCTGGACCCGGGCCTTCACGGTCAAGGGCCAGGGCTATGACATCGACTTGCGGGCCCAGGCGGAAACCCCGGCCGATGTGCTCGCCGCCGTGGAGGCCTCGATCGCCGAGGGCGGGCGGACGGGCTTTCAATATGACTATGAGCGCTGGCGGGTCAGCGACGAGGTCGAGGCCGGCCGCCGGCCGTCAGGCGACCTCACAGCCCTGGGCCAAGTCCATGATCTCCTGAACAGCGACGTCTTCCTGGGGCTGATCGCCCGGATCACCGGCGACGCGCGCGCCGTCTATAGTGACGCCCAGGCCACCCGCTATCGCGCCGGCCATTTCCTCACCACCCACGACGACGACATCGCGGGCAAGCACCGGCTGTTCGCCTATGTGCTGAACCTGACCCCGGTCTGGCGGCCGGAGTGGGGCGGGCTCTTGCTGTTCCACGACGCCGACGGCCATGTCGTCGAGGGCTTCACGCCGAAGTTCAACGCCCTGAACCTGTTTCGCGTGCCCCAGGCCCACAGCGTCAGCCAGACGGCGGGGTTCGTCACGGGAGAGCGGCTGTCGGTGACGGGCTGGATCAGGAGCCGGACGCCGGGCGGGCGAGGAGCTGGGCGGCGGAAGCTCATTGAGCGTGGTGAAGAGCGATTGCGGCCTCTCACCCCGCCTTCGGACTAATTGTTCTTGATTTGTTCTTGACAATCCAGGATTGAACATTCATCCTATGCCTTGCTGAGCGCGATTTGGGACAGGCTCGGCGCTTCTGAAGAAGATGGAGAAGGACGGCTTCTAAGCCGGCTCTGAGGCATGGGCGAAAGCATTGTGGAATTCATGAGGCGCCAGCAGCGCAAGGCCGAGCGGCTTGCACGAGACGCCGAAGCCGCGGCGCATGAGGCGTACGGAAACGCGATCAGGGCCGGCCAGGACCTGAAGCTAGAGTCCCCGGGTGATGTGGTGCGACATGGCGCCCAGATCCTGCAGGATGCTGAGACTCGCACGCGAAAGGCGATCGCACGATCAACTCGCGACGCCAAGGCTCTGGCAAATGAAGCTCTGGCGCGGGCGGGCCAGAGCCCGGTCCTGAGATCGGCGGCCGGAGATGCGGCCAAGGTGGTTGGGAATGTCGCTGGCGTCCTAAGGGGCGGGGCTCACACAGTGGAAGGTCTGGCTGACGCCGCCCTCTTCGCCCAGCGTCTCACCGATCCCTTAGATCTTGTCCGTAGTGGCCCTGCCGAATGGGCGCCGGTTCAATTGGTTCGGGGCGCGGCGAACTTGGAGCGGAGGGGCGCGGACTATGTGAAGAAGGGGATCTCCGATCCGCAAAGTGTTGTGACGGACGCCAGATCTGTTGCGGGCCAATGGCGCCGCGATCTCGATCCGTCGGCCACGCCGCCGGCCCCCACGTTCAAGGGGGAACTCCAGCGAAACTTTGAAATCGCCCAGAACCAAGGTGAGCTCGCATTCGATGTCGGTTCGCTACTCGTTGGCGGCCCTGGGGCTAAGGCCGTTACGGGCTTGGAACGCCTGTCTAATGTGGGCAACGTCGAGAAGTATCTGGCGCAGGGCTTCAGCCACAAAGGCGCTGAACATCTCGCCACGCTATATCCGGCGTCAAATATGGGTAGCCACTTCATTCCTCGACGCACGCGGCTACCCGACTTCCTCGGCGGCGGACCCTTGCCCAAGAGCTTCAGCGATGGTGTCTTCAATGTCCTGAAGCCCGAAGGGATGAGCCGCGGCGATCTCTATGAGCTCCACTATAAGGTGGACCCCCAATTCTATGGGACCAAGGTGATCCGGGGCGAAGGCTGGAGCGGTAAGCGCCTGGGCCTAGAGCGACATGGTCCGCTCGGCCGCCTGTGGCACGGCAGCCCTCCGCCTTTGAAGGCGCGGGCTGCGGGGCTGGGCGCGAGCGCCGGGACAGCCATTTATCTTTCCGATGATCAGGAGGCGCGACCGTGAGCCGCTACGTGAAAATCGAATTCCATTCCGCCTTTGCCGATGACTCCGTCGAGGATGATGCCGGGTTCGTGCAGTGGCCCGGTCGAAACGTCGTGGAAGTCCTGAAGGCGGGGCTTGAGGCGCGAGGATATGAGGTGTCCGATCCGATCGACGCCCAGGAAAGTGGCTGGGAACTGGACATCTCGCGGAACAAGAAGCGTTTCTGGCTGAAGGTCAGCCTGATCGCATCCGACGAGAACTATCTCAATGCGGGGCACATGACGTGGTCCCTGTGGCCGGATCAGAAGGTGTTCGACGCCTTTCTGGCGGACCTGAAAGCCATCTTAGGGGCCGACGGACGTTTCAGCCGGGTCTCAGGGTTTCCGACGCCGGCTTAGGGCGGGTCGACCGCCGGCGATTTGTCGTGCGCCGCCCTGTGGGGAGGGCCGCCGCCTGCGCGCACAGGCCAAGCGGGTGATGTCTTGGGAAGGATCGCCCCGTCGGGATCTGGGGAAGGTCCTCTTGGTCGGAGTGGCAGGATTTGAACCTGCGACCCCCGCGTCCCGAACGCGGTGCTCTACCAGACTGAGCCACACTCCGACTTGAGGAGGGCGCTATATAGAGGAGGGAATTGTGGGCCGCAAGCGACGTCGAGGCCGTTGCATCCACGAAACCGTTGCGCTATCCACACGCCCTCGCGCGGGCCCAGCCCGTCGCTGTTCCTGCTGGGGAATGGTGTAATGGTAACACTGCGGTTTTTGGTACCGTCATTCTAGGTTCGAGTCCTAGTTCCCCAGCCAATCTCTCCCGACATCGACAAAGACCTGTCTCCGCAAGGGATTGCGAGATCGTGGCCGGCTGGACCACCGCGTCGCGCGCGGCCGGGCGCGTGAGGGGGCAGGGCGAGCCCGTCGGCATGACGGACCCGCCCCAGGTCTCGAATCAGGCCTTGGCGGCCCGGGCGGCCAAGGCGGCGCGCACCCCGGCGCCATAGGCCGGGTCGGCCTTGTCGAAGTGGCCCAGCTGCCTTTGCAGGATCTCGTCGCTCACCTGGCTCAGCGGACCGGCCAGATTGTCGAACAGGTCCTGGCGCTCCTGGGGCGGCAGGATGCGGAACAGATTGCCGGCCTGGGTGAAATCGTCCTCCTGGCCCCGGCCGTCATACCGCCCCGCCGCGCCGCTCAGGTCCCAGCCCGCATCGCCGTGGCCGAAGCCGCTCGGCTGGCTGCCCGCAGCCTGGACATTGGCGTAGTTGGGCGCCGAGCCGCCGTTGGCGATCGCCATCTGGCCGTCCCGCTGCTGGTTGTGGAAGGGGCAGCGTGGCGCGTTGACCGGCAGGTGCTGGTGATTGGTCCCGACCCGATAGAGCTGGGCGTCGTGATAGCCGAACAGCCGGCCCTGCAGCATCTTGTCCGGCGAATAGCCCATGCCCGGCACGAGGTTGGCCGGCGAGAAGGCCGCCTGCTCGACCTCGGCATGGTAGTTCGCCGGATTGCGGTTCAGCTCCAATATGCCGACCGGCATGCGCGGGAAGTCGGCGTGCGGCCAGACCTTGGTCAGGTCGAAGGGGTTCCAGCCGGTCCGCGCCTCCCATTCCGCAAGCTCAGCCTCGGTGGCGACCTGGATACGCACTTCCCAGCGGGGATAGTCGCCGCGGGCGATGGCCCCGAACAGGTCGCGCTGGGCGTAGTCCGGGTCCGCGCCGGCCAGGCGGCCGGCTTCCGCGGCGCTGAGGTTCCTGATGCCCTGCTGGGTGCGCAGGTGCCACTTCACGAACACCCGCTCGCCGGCCGCATTGATCAGGCTGTAGGTGTGGCTGCCGAAGCCGTCCATGTGGCGATAGCCGTCCGGCGTGCCGCGATTGCTGAACAGCATGGTCACCTGGTGCAGGGATTCCGGCGCCTTGCTCCAGAAATCGAACATCATGGTCGGCGACTTCAGATTGGTCTGCGGATCGCGCTTCTGGGTGTGGACGAAGTCGGGGAACTTGATCGGGTCCTTGATGAAGAACATCGGAGTGTTGTTGCCCACCAGGTCCCAGTTGCCGTCCTCGGTGTAGAACCGCATGGCGAAGCCGCGCGGATCGCGCTCGGTGTCGGCCGAACCGCGTTCGCCGCCGACCGTGGAGAACCGCACGAAGGTCTCAGTGGTCTTGCCGATCTCAGCGAACAGCCTGGCCTTGGTGAAGCGGGTGATGTCGTGGGTGACCGTGAAGGTCCCAAAGGCGCCCGAGCCCTTGGCGTGGACGACCCGCTCGGGGATGCGCTCGCGGTTGAAGTGCTGCAGCTTCTCGATCAGGTGGAAGTCCTGCAGCAGCAGGGGGCCGCGCGGACCGGCGCTCAGCGAGTTCTGGTTGTCGGCGACCGGAATGCCGGAAGCGGTGGTCAGGGTCGGTTGATCGGACATCGGGAGTTCCTCGAGCTGGATAGCTTGAGGTCATGGTCGAGCCTGACGTTCCATAAGTCTAATCGATCTAAATTGAGTTTTAGATAGGAAAAAACTATCTTCCCTTCCGGGTCAATGACCGTCCAGGGCCAGGCCCGGGGCGTCGGGCGCGCGGGCTTCCCCGCCGTTCAGGGACTTCTGCATCCAGACCGTGTCGACCCAGCGGCCATGCTTGAAGCCCACGGCCTTGCAGACCCCGGCATGCTCGAAGCCCAGGGCCTGGTGCAGGCCGATCGAGGCGGCGTTGCCGCTGTCGCCGATCACCGCCATCACCTGGCGCAGGCCCAGCGCCTCGCAGGCCGCCAGGACCTGGGACAGGACCGCCCTGCCCACCCCTTTGCCAATGGCGTCGGGCGAGACATAGACGCTGTCCTCGACGGTGTAGCGATAGGCGGCG
The DNA here is from genome assembly GCF_947378715.1 of Phenylobacterium aquaticum. GTDB lineage: Bacteria > Pseudomonadota > Alphaproteobacteria > Caulobacterales > Caulobacteraceae > Phenylobacterium > Phenylobacterium aquaticum_A. The sequence goes on along the minus strand of NZ_CANCLE010000136.1, from coordinate 4,121 downwards.
CGGGGCCGGAAGGCGCCGGCATAGGCGAAGCCCAGCACTGTCCCATCCTCTTCCGCCACCAGATAGGGCAGGCCAAGCGCCACCACGGCGGCGCGCCGACCGGCCATGTCCTCAGCGGTCGGGGGGACCTCCTCGAAGGAGGCGAGGCCGGTCAGCACATGGTGGCCATAGATGGCGGCGAGCGCCGGGGCGTCGGTCTCCAGGGACGGTCTGACGATCATGGCCTTCCTCTTCAGCCTTCCCAGCCCCGGGCCACCGCCCAGACGGCGAAGGCGTAGTCGAGGGCGATCTCCTTCAGGAAATCAAATCGGCCGGACGCGCCGCCATGGCCGGCCTCCATGTTGATCTTGAGCAGGATCGGCGAGGCGCTGGTGGAATTTTCGCGCAGCCGCGCCACCCACTTCTCCGGTTCCCAATAGGTCACCCGGGGGTCCGACAGGCCGCCGGTCGCCAGGATCGGCGGATAGGCCAGGGCGGCGACGTTGTCATAGGGACTGTAGCTGGCGATCTGGTCATAGGCCGCCGCGTCCTCCAGCGGGTTGCCCCATTCGGGCCATTCCGGCGGGGTGAGCGGCAGGGTGGTGTCGCTCATGGTGTTGAGCACGTCGACGAAGGGCACGGCGGCGATGATCCCGGCCCAGAGGTCGGGGCGCATATTGGCGATCGCCCCCATCAGCATGCCGCCGGCCGAGCCGCCATAGGCGACCATGCGGCCGCGCTGGCCATAGCCCTGGTCGGCCAGGTGCTCGGCGCAGGCGATGAAGTCGGTGAAGGTGTTGACCTTCTTCTCCTTGCGTCCGTCGAGGAACCAGCCCCAGCCCTTGTCGGAGCCGCCGCGCACATGGGCGGTGGCCCAGATCCAGCCGCGATCCACCAGGCTCAGGCTGCGGATCGAGAAGCTGGGCTCCATGGCGTGGCCGTAGGAGCCGTAGCCGTAGAGCAGCAGGGGGGCGGAGCCGTCGAGCGGGGTGTCCTTGAGCATCAGGACGGTGATCGGCACCTCGGCCCCGTCGGCGGCGGTGGCCATCAGGCGGCGGGCCACATAGCGGCTCGGATCGTGACCGGAGGGGATTTCCTGGGTCTTGCGCAGGGTCCGTTCCCGCGTGGCCATGTCGTAGTCGATCCACTGCCTAGGCGTGGTCGGCGACTGGTAGACGAAGCGGGTCAGCGTCGTGTCGTACTCATAGCCCTCGCTGAGCGACAGCGCGTGGGCCTCTTCCTCGAAGGCCACCACATGCTCGCCGCCCTCGCGGGCCATGATGGTGATGCGGTCATTGGCGTCGACCCGCTCCAGCCGCGCCAGATGGTTCGCATAGGCGGCGAAGCCGGTGATGAACCGGCCGGGCTGGTGGGCGACGAAATCCACCCAGGTGGCCTTGGCCGGGATCTCGGCCTGGGAGCGGGCGAGCTTGAAGTCCACGGCGCCGTCGGCGTTGGTGCGGATCACCCAGCGGTCGGACCAGTGGTCGGCCTCGTACTTCACTCCGACCTGGCGCGGCTCGACCACCACGGCGCCCTGGGTCGGATCGGCGGCCGGGATCAGCCACAGCTCAGTGGTCTCCTGGTTGCCGACATGGATGACGATGTGGCTGTCGTCGGCGGTGGTTCCGACGCCCAGGAACATGCCCTCGTCGGCCTCCTCATAGACCAGCACATCCTCGCCGCCCCGGGCCGGGCGGCGGAAGACCTTGGAGGGCCGGGCGTTGTCGTCGCGCCAGATCCAGAACAGCCACTGGCTGTCGGGCGAGAAGGCGAAGTCGCCATAGGCGCTGTCGATGGTCCAGGGCAGCACCTCGCCGGTGGCCAGGTCCTTGACGCGGATGGTGTAATATTCCGATCCCTGCTCGTCGCAGGCATAGGCGTAGAGCCGGTGGTCGGGGCTGTGGTGGGCCGCGCCCACCTGGAAGAAGGCCTTGCCCTGGGCCAGTTCGTCCTCGTTCAGCAGCACCACCTCGCCGTCGGTGCGGCCGCGCGGTCGGCGCGCATGGATCGGATGCTCGGCCCCGATCTCGTAGCGGACATAATAGTCCCAGGCCCCGTCGGGGGAGGGGACGGAGCTGTCGTCCTCCTTGATGCGGCCCTTCATCTCCGCGAACATTTCCGCCTGCAGGGCCTCGGTCCCCGCCAGCATCTCCTTGGCGTAGGCGTTCTCGGCGGTCAGGTGTTCGCGGATGTCGGCGCGCAAGGCCGACGGGTCGCGCAGCACCTCGCGCCAGTTGTCGTCCTTCATCCAGGCATAGTCATCGACCCGGGTGCGCCCCAGCTGGACGATGGTCTTCGGGTCGCGGCGGGCGGTCGGCGGGGTCAGGGACATGATCGCTAGATGAGGGGCTCCGCCGGCCCTGGCAAGCGTCGCCTAGGCAGGAACCGGCGCCGGCGTCCGGGCGCCCAGTCTTTCCTTCAAGTGGTCGCCGACCCGCATGGCGTTGGCCACGGTGGTGAGTGTCGGGTTCACCGAGGCCGAGGAGACGAAGAAGCTGGTGTCGACCACATAGAGATTGTCCAGCTCGTGGGCCTTGCACCAGGGGTCCAGCACCGAGCTCTTCGGATCGGTCCCGAACCGCACCGTGCCCAGCTGGTGGGCGGTGCCGTAGAGCGGCAGCAGGGAATCGAACTGGATGTGGTGCTGAGAGAACGGGTGGATGTGGTCGACGAAGCCGTCGAGCGACTGCTTCAGGGTCTTCACCAGCCGCTCATGGCCCTCAAGGTTGTTGTGCTCATATTCCAGCCGCAGCCGGCCGTCGGAGGTCATCCGCACCCGGTTCTTGGGGTCGGGCAGGTCTTCCGAGATCACCAGCATCGACAGCATCCGGCTGGCCAGGGCGCTGGAGAAGGCGTCGGGCACCAGGGCCGGCGGCAGCCAGTCGGAAATCTCGCCCTCCAGCGTCTTGCCGGACATGTATTCCAAGAGCTGGATATGGCCCATCGGCTTGTCGAAGCCGCCGCGCGGATCGCCATAGTAGAAGTCGTTGACCGCCTGGGTCTTGGGGAAGGTGATCTCCACCGGGGCGGCGGTCAGGGAGACCATGGCGGTCAGGGTGTGGAACATATAGTTGCGCCCCACCTGGTCGGAGCTATTGGCCAGGCCGTTCGGATGGGCGGGATTGGCGGAGTTCAGCAGGATCGCTGCGGAATTGGCGGCGCCGGCCGCCAGCGCCACGATGTCGCCGCTCCAGCGTTCCTCGCCGTGCTCGGTGGCGCAGACCACCTCGGTGACGGTCTTGCCCGAGGCGTCGGTCTCGATCCGCAGCACCTTGCGGCCGGTCAACAGGGTGACATTGGGCAGGCCCAGGATCGGTTCGACCGCCAGGCTGCGGGCGTCGGACTTGGCCTTCAGCAGGCAGGGATAGCCGCCGCAGGTCCGGCACTTGATGCAGGGCGAGGTCAGCGGGTTGTCGGCGTCCAGCTTGACCCCGATCGGCAGGGAGAAGGGCTTCCAACCCTGAGCCTGCCAATGCTGGCGCAGCTGCTCGATGCCGGGATCATTGCGCACCGCCGGGTGGGCATAGGCCGGCTCATCGCCCTCCTCGGTGGGGTCCTCGCCTCGCTGGCCGTGCACCTGCCAGAGGGTCTCGGCCTCGGCATAATAGGGCGCGAGGTCGGCCAGACGGATCGGCCAGGCCGGTGAGACGCCGCCGGCGTGCTGGACCTCCTCGAAGTCGCGGCCGCGCAGCCGCATCAGGGCCGCGCCGTAGAAGCTGGTGTTGCCCCCGACCCAATAGTGGGTGTTGGGGACGAAGGGCTTGTCGCGCTTGTCGTACCACTTCTCCTTGGTGCGATAGCGGTGGTCGATGAAGACCGCCTTGGAGTCCCAGTTCTCGGCCTCGCGGGGCAGGTGCTCGCCGCGTTCGAGGATCAGGATCGACTTGCCGGTGGGCGCCAGCCGCTGGGCCAGGGTCGCGCCGCCGGCGCCCGAGCCGATGACGATAAGGTCGAAGCGCGCGGTCATCTCAGTCCCCCAGATGATATTTCGCCGAACCCCTGCGGACTGCGGCGGCGACCAGACCCTGGGGCAGATAGTGCAGCAGGGCGGCGGCCAGCTGGTTGTGCCAGCCGGGTATGACCACAACACGGCCAAGCTCATTGGCGCGGATCGCGGTCTCGACCACGGTCTCGGCCGA